>NZ_JBVVQX010000002.1:14789-58699 GCF_055811675.1 Mesorhizobium sp. WSM4808 | reverse complement strand
CCGCGCGCGGCCCCCCCCCCCGCGCCCCGCCGCCCCCCCCCCCCCGGGGGGGGGGGGGGGCCGCCCCCCGGGGGGGGGGGGGGCCCCCCTCTGCGCCACACCCCACCCCGGCGTTACACGCCGACCCTCCCCATCAAGGGGAGGGTAAGATCTGGCCCTACACGCCGCGTCCGGAACCGGTTAACCTCGCCCCATGAACCAACACGCCAAGCTTCGCATCGGCCATTCGGCCTGTCCGCATGATTGCCCCTCGACCTGCGCGCTCGAGGTCGAGCTGCTCGACGGCAACCGCATCGGCCGCGTCCATGGCGCCAAGTCCAACAGCTACACGGCCGGTGTCGTCTGCGCCAAGGTTGCCCGCTATGCCGACCGCGTCCATCATCCCGACCGTTTGCTGAAGCCGCTGATCCGCGCCGGTTCCAAGGGCGACGGCGCCTGGAAAGAAGCAAGCTGGGAGGCGGCGCTCGACCTCGTCGCCGAAAAATTCATTGCGGCCGAGGAGAAATACGGCTCGGAGACGGTCTGGCCCTATTATTATGCCGGCACGATGGGGCTGGTGCAGCGCGACGGCATCGACCGGCTGCGCCACGCCAAGAAATACTCCGGCTTTTTCGGTTCGATCTGCACCAATCTCGCCTGGACCGGCTGGATGATGGGCGCCGGCGCCTTGCGCGGGCCGGACCCGCGCGAGATGGCGAAATCCGATTGCGTGGTGATCTGGGGCACCAATGCTGTGGTGACGCAGGTCAACGTCATGACGCACGCCATCAAGGCGCGCAAGGAGCGCGGCGCGAAGATCGTCGTCATCGACGTCTATGAGAATGCGACGATGAAGCAGGCCGATCTCGGCCTGGTGCTGAAGCCGGGCACCGATGGCGCGCTGGCCTGCGCGGTCATGCATGTGCTGTTCAGGGAAGGCATGGCCGACCGCGCCTATCTCGAAAAGTACACGGACGACCCGAAAGGGCTGGAAGCGCATCTCGAGACGCGCACGCCGGACTGGGCGGCCGGGATCACCGGCTTGACGGTCGCCGAGACCGAGGCCTTCGCCCGCCTCGTCGGCACGACTAAAAAGACCTATTTCCGCCTCGGCTACGGCTTCGCGCGCCAGCGCAATGGCGCCGTCAACATGCATGCAGCGTCCTGCATCGCGGCTGTCACCGGCAGCTGGCAATATGAGGGCGGCGGCGCCTTCCATTCCAACTCCGGCATCTTCAAGCTCAACCAGGAAGTTCTGGAAGGCACCAGGATGCGCGATCCCTCGATCCGCCATCTCGACCATTCGCGCATCGGCCCGGTGCTGACCGGAGCCAGCGACGCGCTTTATGGCGGCCCGCCGGTGACGGCGATGCTGATCCAGAACACCAACCCGGTAAATGTCGCGCCGGAACAGCGGCTGGTGAAACAGGGTTTTATGCGCGACGACCTGTTCTCTTGCGTGCATGAGCAGTTCATGACCGACACGGCCAAGCTTGCCGATGTCGTGCTGCCGGCGACGATGTTCCTCGAGCACGACGACGTCTACAAGGGCGGCGGCAATCAGCACATCACGCTCGGCCCCAAGCTGATCGAGCCGCCGGAAGGACCGCGCACCAACCATTTCGTCATCGAGGAATTGGCAAAACGCCTTGGCGTCGCCGATCGTCCGGGCTTCGGCCTCACCGAGCAGCAGCATATCGACATCATCCTGGGCAAGCGCGGGCTGGGCAGCTTCGACAGCTTGAAGGAAGACAAGTGGATCGACCTGCAGCCGGATTTCGAGGCAGCACACTTCATCAATGGATTTGGCCACGCGGATGGAAAATTCCGCTTCCGCGCCGACTGGACCGGGCAGGCGGCGCCCAACCGGCCGCCGAAAAGCATGGGCCTGTTCGGCCCGGTGGCGCTTCTGCCGGAATTTCCCGACCATGTCGACTTGATCGAGGTCGCCGACGAAGCGCATCCGTTCCGGCTGACGACGTCGCCGGCGCGCAATTTTCTCAACTCGACCTTTTCGGAAACGCCGGTGTCGAAGGCCAGGGAGGGCCGCCCGGAACTGCTTCTGCATCCCGACGATGCCGCAGCCCTTGGGTTGGCCGACGGCGATCGCGTCGAGGTCGGCAACACGCGCGGCGAAGTCGTGCTGCATGCAAAGCTGTTTGACGGGATCAAGCGCGGCGTCGTCATCGCCGAAGGCATCTGGCCAAACAGCGCCCATGAGCGCGGCGAAGGCATCAACGTTCTGACCGGCGCCGATGCGCCGGCGCCCTATGGCGGTGCTGCCTTCCACGACAACAAGGTCTGGCTGCGCGCGGCAGGCTGAGGTCGGCGAGAACTCCGCTCGTCTCGCGCCAGATCAGACCGTGCTGGATTTTTCGGCCGCCTGACGCTAGCCGGGCAATGGCACCGTCAACCCGACCTTGACCCGGTCCATCGCAACAAAAGTTCGGAACTTGCGGACATTGTTGCTGTCGAAGAACAGTTTTCGCGTCAGCGCCTCATAGGCGGCCATGTCGGCCACGGTGATGACCAGGATGAAATCGGCCTCGCCGGTGACATAGTAGCATTGCTGAACCTCGGGGGTTGCCGAGAATTGCCGCTTGGCCGCGTCGATCAGTTCGGCACGTTCGCTCTCGAGTTCCACCTCGACGAAGATGGTGATCGGCTGGCCGACCGCTGCCGGCTCGACGACCGCGACATTGCCGGCGATGACGCCGGTCTGCTCCATGCGCTTGATGCGGCGCTGCACCGCCGGTGCCGACAGGTTCACCGCCTCGCCGATCAGCCGCTGCGGCGTCGTGTTGTCGCGCTGCAGGATAGCAAGGATGGCGAGATCGAAACTGTCGAGAATGGGTGGCGATACAGGCAATAGAGAGGTCCTCGGCGAAACAAACTTGCATTTGGGAGGCCATATTACAGCGCCCTTTGCACCGGTCCTGCAATATATTCTCGCCGAACGCCAAGGAGGCCCGCCAGTGTTCCTGCTCAACCGCAATAGTCTGCATCGCCTGCCACTCGATCCGGCCGATGCCGAAATCCTCGGCGTGGCCGGCGCTGACACGGTCGAGCGTTTTCTTTCCCGTCGCGACAATCACCTGAAAACGCCGCTGCATGCGCTTCCGGCGTTTGCCAGCGAACTCGGAATTAGCGCTATCCATATCAAGGATGAAGGCTTTCGCCTCGGCCTCGGCAGCTTCAAGGCTCTGGGCGGCGCTTATGCCGTCTTCCGCCTGGTGCTGGAGGAGGCAGGCAACCGGCTTGGCCGGCCCGTCGATGTTGCCGATCTCGATCGGCCCGACGTGTGTGCCGTCGCCGCGGCGATGACATTTGCCTGTGCGACCGACGGCAATCATGGCCGCTCCGTTGCGCAAGGCGCGCAACTCGTCGGCGCGCGGGCGGCGATCTTCGTCCACGCCGGCGTCAGCGAGGAGCGCATAGCGGCGATCGCCCGCTATGGTGCCGAGATGATCCGCGTCGACGGCAAGTATGATGATTCGGTCAGGCAGGCCGCCCAGGTTTCGGCCGAGAAGGGCTGGACCGTCGTGTCCGACACCTCATGGTCGGGCTATGAACGGATTCCTGGCCTGGTCATGCAGGGCTATACGGCGATCGTGCGCGAAGCGCTGCGTCAGCTCCCTCGGACACCAACCCACGTCTTTGTGCAGGCTGGTGTCGGTGGCATTGCCGCCGCGCTGGCCGGTCATCTCGCCATCGTGCTCGGTGACGCCAGGCCGACCTTCATCGTGGTCGAGCCGGCGCGTGCAGCCTGTGTTTTTGCAGCCGCCCAGGCCGGGCACCCGGTCAAGGTCGCGCATGGCCGGCCGACGGTGATGGCCATGCTTGAATGCTACGAGGCCTCCCCGGTAGCCTGGCGGGTGCTGGCGCGCGCCGCCGATGCCTTCATGACGGTGGATGAGACCGACGCCATCACGGTGATGCGGCGGTTGGCCCGGCCGGCCGGCGGGGATCCGGTGATCGTCGCCGGCGAAAGCGGCGGTGTTGGTCTTGCCGGGCTGATCCGGGCGATGGCTGACAACCCGACCGAGCTTGGACTGGACGGCAAATCGCGGGTGCTGGTGATCAACACCGAAGGTGCCACCGACCCGCATCGCTATGCCGAGCTGGTCGGCATGAGCCCGGCCGATGTGCTGGAAGGCAAGATGAAAGCCGAGGCAACGGCATGATCGCCATCGATGCACAGCGCCTGCTTGGCCGTATCCGCGAACTCGGTGCCGTCGGTCGCGACGGCGAGGACAGGCTGATCCGGCTGGCCGCCTCAGACACCGACAGGCAGGGCCGCGATCTCTTCGTCGGCTGGCTGCGGCAGGCCGGGCTCGATGTCGCCATCGACCGGGTCGGCAACATATTCGGCATCTGGCAAAGCCCGGACAACAGGGAGCAGGCGCCGCTGCTCATCGGCTCGCATATCGACACCGTCATAGATGCCGGCATCTATGACGGCTGCTACGGGGTGCTTGCCGGGCTGGAAGTGATCGAGACGCTCAAGGCGACAGGCTTTTCGCCGTCGCGCCCGATCGTGGTCGCCGCTTTCACCAATGAGGAGGGCGTACGCTACACGCCCGACATGATGGGCTCGCTGGTCCACGCCGGCGGCATCGATGCCGAAACGGTGCTGGCGGCCGTCGGCACGGACGGCAGCGTGCTGGGGCAGGAACTCGCCCGCATCGGCTATGCCGGCGACCGGGAGCCCGGCTTCCTCAAGCCGCACGCCTATCTCGAACTGCACATCGAACAGGGGCCGGTGCTGGAACGCGAAGGTTTGCCGATCGGCGCGGTGGAGAATCTGCAGGGCATCTCCTGGCAGCGCATCACCATAGACGGCGTCGCCAATCATGCCGGCACCACGCCGATGTTGATGCGCAACGATGCCGGCCACGCCGCCGCCCGGACCATCACCTTCCTGCTCGACCGGGCCAAAGTCTCGAACGCGCCGACCGTCGCCACCGTCGGCACGATCCGCTTCGAGCCGAATGCCATCAACGTCATTCCCTCGCGCGCCGTCTTCACCATCGATCTGCGCGATCCCGACGAACAGCGCCTGCAGGCGGAGGAGGCGGCGCTTGCCGCCTATCTCGAGCAGCTTGCCACCGATGAGAACGTGACGATCTCGGTCGAGCAACTGGCCCGCTTCGAACCGGTGATCTTCGACCTGCGCATCGTCGAGCTGATCGAGGCCGCCGCGAAAAACCGTGGCCTCGGTGTCCGGCGCATGACATCAGGCGCCGGCCATGATGCGCAGATGCTGGCGCGCATCGCACCGGCGGCCATGATCTTCGTGCCGAGCGCCGGCGGCATCAGTCACAGTCCGCGCGAACACACCGATGATGCCGAGCTTGTTGCCGGGGCCAACATCCTGCTTGATGTGGCCGCGCAACTGGCAAACTAGGTCAGAAGGGGCAAAGAAATGTCTGAACTCGATCGCGATGCGCTGAAGCAGGAAATGATTTTCTGGCGGCGCGATCTGCACGCGCATCCCGAGTTCGGTTTCGAGGAGAAGCGTACCGCAGCCTTCGTCGCCGCTAAATTGCGTGAGTTCGGCCTCGATGATGTCACCGAAGGCGTCGGCGGCACCGGCGTCGTCGGCACGCTGACGCGCGGCAGCGGCAACCGGGCGATTGCGCTCAGGGCCGACATGGATGCACTGCGCATATCAGAGCAATCGGACGCATCCTACCGATCCGGCAATCCTGGCATCATGCATGCCTGCGGCCATGACGGCCACACCACCATGCTGCTCGGCGCGGCAAAGCTGCTGGCAGGTGAGGGCGGTTTCGACGGCACCGTGCGCTTCGTCTTCCAGCCGGCCGAGGAATGGGGCAGGGGGGCACTCGCCATGCTCGACGATGGGCTGATGCAGCGCTTTCCCTTCGACGAGATCTTCGGCCTGCACAACATGCCCGGCCTGCCGATCGGTCATTTCGAGACCCGTGCCGGCCCTATCATGTCGGCCGAGGATATCTTCGAGATCGTGCTTAAAGGGCTCGGCGGCCATGCCGCGCGGCCGCATGCGGGCAACGAGACGCTGGTCGCCGCCTGCGCACTGGTCACCAATCTGCAGACCATCGTCTCGCGCCGGCTGAGCCCGGCCGACATATCGGTGGTTTCGGTGACCGAGCTGATCACCGACGGCACCCGCAACGCTCTGCCCGGCCTTGCCCGCATCCTCGGCGATGCGCGCAGCTTCCGCCCCGAGGTCAGCGCCGAGATCGAGCGGCAGATGCGCATCATTACGCAGGGCACCGCTGCCGCCTACAATGTCGCGGCCGAGGTCAATTACAGCAGGGAGTTCGTGCCGCTGCGCAACGATGCCGAGCTGGTCGATGCCGCATTTGCCGCCGCAAGGCACGTCTTCGAACCCGGCAACATCGCCGTCGCCCGCGAGCCGATGACCGCCTCCGAGGATTTCGCCCGCTTCCTCGACCATGTGCCGGGCTGCTTCGTCTTCCTCGGCAATGGCGAGGGCTCGGCGCCGCTGCACAATTCCAGCTACGACTTCAACGATGACGGGCTGTTGTTCGGCACTAATTTCCATTTCGCGCTGGTCAGGCAACGACTGGGCGGCGAGGCGGGAAGATGAAGGAGATTGCCGGGATGCTGGCCAGGACAAGCTTGTGACGGACCGGCGACCGATAGGGCAGTGCGCCTCGGTACGCTTTTAACAAAGATAATCCCCCGATGACGCAGGGGAAAGACTCAGCTAGCCTTACCCGTGCGGCGGACCTAATTATCCGCTTGGCCGGCGCTTCACTCCTCCCAAGCGGCGCCGGCCTTCTTCTCCAAAAGTGAGTAAGGGGCGCCACAACGGGTTGCGGCAGCACGCGAACCTCGCAAAAGCCAAGTTCCGCCTCCGGTTGCCTCGAGAATGCATCGGGGAGCGCTGGCGAAACCGCCCTCCATCTTCGACTGCGTGCGTGGACGATTGGCAAGGGAACCAAAGGCGGTTTCCCCGGTTGGTTCTGCTCCAAAGGAGTGTTGCACTATGTTCCGTCTGCTCGTCGCCGGCGCCTTCGCCTATGTCACTTATCGTATCGCCAGGAAGATGGTCGAAAACGTGCCCGATACGGTCGACCCGCTGCTGTTGCCGCCGTCGAAGCATGATCGCGAGACCTTGCGGCGGCAGTCGGCCGACATGGGTGTCGATCCGCAACGCTAAAGACACGGACGACGCGCTTCGGCCTGTCTAGCACGAGGCCAGCCCCGCATCGATATTGCGAACAAAGCAGAAACGATGCTTGATGGGCGATGAACCTCGCCACTGCTGATTCGACCTTTCGGGACCCGACCGTCCAGCCTGCCTATCTCGCCCGGCTCAACGATGCCCAGCGCCAGGCAGTCGAGCACGGCGACGGCCAGATAGCCGGTCCGCTGCTGGTCATTGCCGGCGCCGGTTCGGGCAAGACCAACACGCTGGCGCATCGCGTCGCTCATCTGGTCGTCAAGGGGGCAGACCCGCGCCGCATCCTGCTGATGACGTTTTCGCGCCGCGCCGCGTCCGAAATGGCCAGGCGCGTCGAGCGTATCGCCGGCGAAGTGCTCGGCCGCGATGCAGCTGTCATCACCGATGCGCTGACCTGGGCGGGAACCTTTCACGGCATCGGCGCGCGGCTGCTTCGCGACTATGCGCTGGAGATCGGCCTCGACCCGGCCTTCACCATCCATGACCGCGAGGATTCCGCCGACCTGATGAATCTGGTCCGCCACGAACTCGGCTTCTCGAAGACGGAAGCGCGTTTCCCCACCAAGGGAACCTGCCTTGCCA
Source organism: Mesorhizobium sp. WSM4808 (assembly GCF_055811675.1). Lineage (NCBI taxonomy): Bacteria > Pseudomonadati > Pseudomonadota > Alphaproteobacteria > Hyphomicrobiales > Phyllobacteriaceae > Mesorhizobium > Mesorhizobium sp. WSM4808. The sequence goes on along the minus strand of NZ_JBVVQX010000002.1, from coordinate 50,940 downwards.
TCTATTCGCGCGCCGTCAACGCACAGGCGCCGCTCAACGAGGTGTTGGGTTCCGCCTTTCCCTGGTGCGCCGGCTGGGCGGACCAGCTGAAACAATTGTTCGCCGGTTATGTCGAGGCCAAGCAGGCGCAAAACGTGCTCGATTACGACGATCTGCTGCTCTACTGGGCGCAGATGGCGGCGGAGCCCGAGATAGCAGCGCATCTGGGCGGGCGTTTCGACCATGTGCTGGTCGACGAATACCAGGACACAAATCGCCTGCAGGCTTCGATCCTCATGGCACTGAAACCCGACGGCGCCGGGCTGACGGTGGTGGGCGACGATGCGCAGTCGATCTATTCGTTCCGCGCCGCCGAGGTGCGCAACATCCTCGACTTCCCCAACCAGTTCGCGCAAGCCGCTGACGTCGTGATGCTGGAGCGCAATTACCGCTCGACCGAAACCATCCTGGCGGCCGCCAATGCGGTGATCGGCGAAGCCTCGGAGCGCTTCACCAAGAACCTGTGGTCGGAGCGCAAGTCGACCGACAGGCCAAAACTGGTGACCGTGCGCGACGAGGTCGAGCAGGCCAATTTCGTCTGCGATACCATCCTGGCCGAGCGCGAGGCCGGCACGGCACTGAAATCGCAGGCGGTGCTGTTTCGCGCCTCGCACCACAGCGGCCCGCTGGAGATCGAATTGACGCGGCGCAACATTCCCTTCGTCAAGTTCGGCGGGCTGAAATTCCTCGATGCAGCCCATGTCAAGGACGTGCTGGCGGTGCTGCGCTTCGCCGAGAACCCGCGCGACCGGGTCGCCGGCTTCCGCGTGCTGCAGCTGATGCCGGGCATCGGCCCTTCGGCTGCCGCGCAGATCGTCGAGACCATGACGACGGCGCTGGACGAGGCCATGGGGCTGGCCGGCTGGCGTCCGCCGCAACGCGCCGCGGATGACTGGCCGGGCTTCGTCTCGCTCTATTCCGGCCTGCGGACCGGCGCCAAATGGCCTGCCGACCTCGAACAGATCAGGCTGTGGTATGAGCCGCATCTGGAGCGCATCCACGAGGACGCGACGACGCGCCGCGCCGACCTGTTGCAACTTGAGCAGATCGGCTCGGGCTATGCTTCGCGCGAGCGCTTCCTGACAGAACTGACGCTCGATCCGCCGGACGCCACCAGTGACCAGGCCGGGCCGCCGCATCGCGACGAGGACTATCTGATCCTGTCGACCATCCATTCGGCCAAGGGCCAGGAATGGAAGAACGTCTTCGTGCTCAACACGGTCGACGGCTGTATCCCGGCCGATCTCGGCGTCGGCACCAAGGAAGACATCGAGGAGGAGCGCCGGCTGCTCTACGTGGCGATGACGCGGGCCAAGGACAATCTCAACCTGGTCATGCCGCAACGCTTCTTTCCGCACGGCCAGGCGGCGCGCGGCGACCGCCATCTCTATGCCTCGCGCACCCGCTTCATCCCGGCTTCGATCCTGGCTGCGTTCCAGCAGGTGTCCTGGCCGAGCGCACAGGTGGCACAGGGCAGGGCGGCTCGGCCGGAGGTGCGCGTCGACATCGGCGCGCGCATGCGCGGCATGTGGAAATAGCTGCGGGATAGCGCCCCATGTTGAAACCACCGGTCAGGGTCGCCATAGCGGGTGCGCTGGGCCGCCTGGGCCGCGAGATGGCGTCCGCCGTGCACGGCGACGCGCGGCTGGCGCTCGCCGCCCGCTTCCACCGGCCGGGCAGTATCGGCGAAGGGCTGGTGAGCCGCGACGAGGCGCTTGCCGTGGCCGACGTGGTCATCGACTTCACCACGCCGGCTGCCTCGGCTGATCTGGCCAGCATTTGCGCCGAGCGCGGCGGGCCGGCCCTGGTCATCGGCTCAACGGGCTTCGATGCTGATGAATCGGCTGCTATCGCTGATGCCGCGAAAACAATTGCCATCGTGCGCTCCGGCAGCTTTTCGCTCGGGCTCAACATGTTGATCGGGCTGGTCGAGCAGGCGGCGCGGGCACTCGATCCCGGGACTGGGATGCCGAGATTGTCGAGGCACACCATCGCCACAAGGTCGATGCGCCATCGGGGACGGCGTTGATGCTGGGGCATGCCGTAGCCGGCGGACGCGGCATCGACCTGGACACGGTCGCAAGGCTTGCACGCGACGGCACCATTGGCGCGCGGCCTCCCGGTGAGATCGGCTTTGCGGTGCTGCGTGGCGGCAGCATCATCGGCGAACACAGCGTGAGCTTCTGTGCCGACGGCGAGATTGTGACCTTGTCGCATGCGGCCGGCGACCGCGTCATGTTCGCCCGCGGCGCCATCGCCGCCGCGCTCTGGCTCGAGGGACGCCCGCCAGGCGAATATGACATGCGCGACGTGCTGGGCATGACCGGCCTATAGCGGCCGGTTTGTCGTCCTTGGACGTACGCACCCATATCTCGTCCACCTCCGCACCGAAAAAAGAACGCTGGAGGGGTCAGGTCTCTTCAAACCGAACCGTTCGGTTCGATTTCTGTTGACGGACTGTATAGCAGGTGGTGAACGCTGGCTTGGTTGTCGGCCTCGTAGCGTGGGAGAAGAATCTCACTAACCATTTGATTTCGAACAATAAAATTATGACCGCCGAGGCCCTGTGCCAAATTTCAAGGCCCAGATTCGAGCCGCAAAGGAACATCTTCGTGATTGGAATCCGCGGCAGGGCAAACCCATCTCGGGGTGGTCCGAGCGACGCGAAATTCCTCCCAAGGGCACGCCACCAGACGGACAGAACAAAGAAATACTGGAGTAACTAAAATGACCAAGATCGCTCTTACCGCCGCCGCCATCCTCGTTGCCACGGGGACTGCTTTTGCCGGCAGCGACAACTATGGCTCTTACAATGCCAACCAGCCGGTTGCGAACCAGTCTGTGTCCAACATCGACACCACGCACACCGGCTCGATCCCGAAGTCCGTAAAGACGCAGGGTGATGCCAATGCCAAGGTGCCGGCTCAGTCGGGCCAGGGCATCTGGGGTCGCTGATTTTCTGAAGTCTGCGACCACAAAGAGCGGTGGGCTTTGCCCGCCGCTCTTGTTTTTTATGGAACCAGCAACAATCGGGGCATCGTTTGAGCAGCCGATTTGCGCAGTTGGCATGAACCGTTGGTTCGAAGTCTGCCGGGTGGCAGCTTGCCCGCGGCGCCTGAATTCTAGCCCAAATCCTTCGGGTGCACACAATGCGTCAGCGGGGCGCTCGACAGGCCGGACCAGTCACCTTCGAAAGCGAAGCGTGCCAGGGCTGCCGTCGGGAATTTTTCTTCAAGTCTCGCGAGCGCCTTGGCGTCTGACCCCGGCCCGGCAAGCTGTCTGGCCAAATGTTCCAGGCCCGGATTGTGGCCAATTACCAGCAAGCTGCCGCTTGAAGCGTCGGATTGACCAATCTGGCTCAGAATGTCCGCCGCTGAAGCATCGTACAGCGCCTTGATGAATGCGATCCGGGGCTGGACGGGCAGCTCCGCCGCCACCAGCCGCCAGGTGTCGCGGGTGCGCAGCGCCGGCGACACCAGCGCCAGGTCCGGCAGCCAGCCGCGCGCCGCAAGCTCGCGCCCGATCGAGCGCGCCGCCTTCACTCCGCGTTCGGCCAAAGGCCGATCGAAATCATCAAGGCCAGGGTCGTCCCAGCTGGATTTGGCGTGACGAAGCAGGAGAAGCTGTTTCATCGTCACGCTCTCGCCTCACGGCGTGATGCGCGCCAGATGCTCGAGGTCGGTTTCCTCGCGCAGCGGGTCGGGGGCCATCACCACCGAAGTGCCGTTGTCGGCATCGTCGGCAAAGTGGGCAAGCACGGTGCGGCCGGCCTCCATGCGCGCCTTGCCTTCGGCAACCAGTCCCAATGCAAGCGGATAGAGCCGGTGCTCGGCCTTCAGCACGCGGGCCGCCAATGTATCGGCGGTGTCGCCGACCATCACCGGCACGGCCGCCTGTGCGATGATGGGGCCGTCATCCATCTCGGAGGTGACGAAGTGCACGGTGCAGCCATGGATGCGGATGCCGGCGGCCAGTGCGCGCACATGGGTGTCGAGCCCCTTGAACGCCGGCAGCAGGGCAGGGTGGATGTTGATCATGCGGCCCTGCCATCTCTGGACGAAGCCGGGGGTGAGGATGCGCATATAGCCGGCCAGCGCCACGATCTCGGCGTTGAAGGCCGCGAGCGCCGCGTCTATTGCGGCGTCATGCGCCTGCTTGCTGCCATGGTCGGCACGCGAGACGACCTGCGTGGCGATGCCGCGCGCTCTGGCGATGCCGAGCCCGGCGGCGTCCGCCTTGTCGGAAATGACACCGACGATCTCGGCCGGGAACGCCGGGTCGCTGGCCGCGGCAATCAGCGCGGTCATGTTGGAGCCGCGCCCCGAGATCAGGACGACGGTGCGTTTCCTCTGCGCGTTCATAGGCCGATCGAGCCCCGATAGATGACGCCGGCGTCGCGGCGCGGCACGATGCGGCCGATCGGCGTCACCGTCTCGCCGGCCTCCTGCAGCACGGCGGCGACCTGTGCTGCCTGACCGGATGCGACTGCCAGAATCATGCCGATGCCGCAATTGAAGGTGCGCATCATCTCTTCCGGCGCCACGCCGCCGGTCTTGGCCAGCCACGAAAACACGGCAGGAACGTCGATCGCTTCGAGGTCGAGTTCGGCCGAAAAATCCTTGGGCAGCACGCGCGGGATGTTTTCCGGGAACCCGCCGCCGGTGATGTGGGCGAGCGCCTTGATACCATGCGTGTTGCGGATCGCCTTGAGAATCGACTTCACGTAGATGCGGGTCGGCTCGAGCAGCGCCTCGGCCAGAGTGGCCTCGTCGTTGAACGGCGCCGGATCGCTCCACGACAGACCGCTGACGGCGACGATGCGGCGCACCAGCGAATATCCGTTCGAGTGCAAGCCGGAGGAAGCCAGGCCCAGCAGCACGTCGCCTTCGACAATATCGTCGGTGGGCAGCAATTGGCCGCGTTCGGCGGCGCCCACCGCAAAGCCGGCGAGGTCGTAGTCATTGCCATGATACATGCCGGGCATCTCGGCCGTCTCGCCGCCGATCAGCGCGCAGCCGGCCTGGCGGCAGCCCTCGGCAATGCCGCCGACGATCGCGGCACCCTGGTCGGGATCGAGCTTGCCGGTGGCGAAATAGTCGAGGAAGAACAGCGGTTCGGCACCTTGCACGACGATGTCGTTGACGCACATGGCGACGAGGTCGATGCCAATCGTGTCGTGCTTGCCGGCATCGATGGCGATCTTGAGCTTGGTGCCGACGCCGTCATTGGCCGCCACCAGCACCGGGTCGGTAAAGCCCGCGGCCTTGAGGTCGAACAGGCCTCCGAAACCGCCGATCTCGCCGTCGGCGCCCGGCCGGCGCGTCGCACGCACCAGCGGCTTGATCTTCTCGACCATGAGATTGCCCGCGTCGATATCGACACCGGCCTCGGCATAGGTGAGCCCGTTCTTGCGCTTGTTCACGTCGCGCTTGCTCATTTCGGGTGCCCGTTCAACAATTTTCCTTGTCGCGGGCTCTTCGCATGAACGGTTTCTGTCCGCAAGGATAACGGCCATTTCGGCCCATAAAACCGTGGACAGGGCGCGCATATAGGCGCTCGTGATTGGCGAAAGCCAAGCTGAAAGCCGCTCTCCCGTGCGGGAGATCGGCAGCTTCTCTCTTGTTGCCACCCGCTATCTTCATCATCTATCTCCGACCAAGAGGAGGTGCCAAGCATTTGACCATCCCAAACCTGATCACCATCCTGCGCCTTATCCTGGTGCCGGCGGTGGTGCTGGCGATGCTGCAGGCGCGCTGGGACTGGGCTTTTGCCGGGTTCCTCATCGCCGGCATTTCCGATGGCGTCGATGGGTTCATCGCCCGCCGCTTCAACCAGCATTCCAGGCTCGGCGCCTATCTCGATCCGGTGGCCGACAAGCTGCTGCTGGTTTCGGTGTTTGTCGTCATGGGCTTCATCGGGCAATTGCCGCTCTGGCTGGTCGTCACCATGGTGTCGCGCGACGCGCTGATCGTCTGCGCTGTTGTGTTGTCCACCGTCATGGCCCATCCGGTCGAGATGAAACCGCTTTTCGTGTCGAAGGCCAACACCGCCATCCAGATCGTACTGGCCTCGGTTGTGCTGGGTGAGCTCGCGCTTGCCGTGCACCTCGACCCGCTGCGGCCGGCCCTCATATTGCTGTCCGGGGTCTTGACCGTGGCTTCGGCCGCGGCCTATCTCGTGGCTTGGCTGAGGCATATGAGCTGACATGGCGAAGGCTCCAAACCGAGCACCTGACCAAGGATCCATCGAAGCGGCCGCTGAGGCCGCTGCGGCAGGCGAAACTGCTTCTCTGGTGTTCCGCAGGCAGATATTCTTCTGGCTGACCGGATTGGCAGTGCTGGCGCTTTTCCTCTATGTCTTCAGCGCCATCCTGCTGCCCTTCGTCGCCGGCATGGTGCTTGCCTATTTCCTCGATCCCGTTGCCGATCGACTGCAGCGGCTCGGCCTGTCGCGTTTCATGGCGACGGTGGTCATCCTCATCACCTTCCTCATCGTGCTGGTGCTGGCCTTCGTCATCCTCATTCCGGTTCTGGCCACGCAGATGGCCGATTTCGCTGGCAAATTGCCGGAATATCTGACCCGGCTGCAGAGCCTGATCACGTCGTTCGATCCGAAATGGCTGGAGCAGAAATTCGGCGTCAACGCCAATAGCTTGCGCGACGGGCTGAATTCACTGCTGACCTCGGGCTTCGGCCTGATAACCACCGTCTTCACCTCGCTGTGGAGTTCCGGCATGGCGCTGGTCTCGGTGGTCAGCCTGTTCGTGGTGACGCCGGTGGTCGCCTTCTACATGCTGCTAGACTGGGACCGCATGGTGGCGGTCATCGACAGCTGGGTGCCGCGCGATAACGTCGCGACGGTGCGCGGCATCGCCAAGGACATCAACACCGCCACCGCCGGATTCGTGCGCGGCCAGGGCACGCTGTGCCTGGTGCTGGGCGCCATGTACGCCACCGGGCTGACGCTGACCGGGCTGAATTTCGGCATTCTCATCGGCCTGTTCGCCGGGCTGATTTCCTTCATCCCCTATGTCGGCTCGCTAACCGGACTGGTGCTGGCCGTCGGCGTCGCCTTCGTCCAGTTCTGGCCGGACTGGACCATGATCGTCGCCGTCGCGGTCGTGTTCTTCATCGGCCAGTTCATCGAGGGCAACATCCTGCAGCCGCGGCTGGTCGGCAAAAGCGTCGGCCTGCACCCGGTATGGCTGATGTTTTCGCTGTTTGCCTTCGGCGCCCTGTTCGGCTTCGTCGGCTTGTTGATCGCGGTGCCGGCTTCGGCTGCCGTTGCCGTGCTGGTGCGGTTTGCAATCGCCCGCTATCTCGAATCGCCGCTCTACAAGGGCCGTGGCGCGGCACCTGTGCCGCAGCTTCCGGCCGATCGCGGCGGCGGCCACCGCACGCAACCGCGTCGCTGAAGTGACTGCCCAGCCAACCGACCCGCCACGCCAGTTGCCGCTCGATCTCGGCCATGGCACGGGCTATTCGCGCGACGACCTCGTCGTCTCCGGCACAAACAGCCAGGCGGTGGCCTTGGTCGACCGCTGGCCTGACTGGCCTTCGCCGGTGGTGGTGCTGGCCGGTCCCGCCGGCTCCGGCAAGACACATTTGGCCTCCATATGGCGCGCACGCGCCAGCGCGGTGGCGGTCGACGCCGGGCGCATCGGCGACTGCATCGCCAATCTCGGCGCCCGGCCGGCACTGATCGACGATATCGATACCGGGGCGGTTGATGAACACGGCCTGTTCCATCTGATCAACGCGGTGCGGGGTGCAGGCTCCACACTGCTCCTGACGGCGCGCCGCTTCCCGTCGGCCTGGGGTGTCAGGCTGCCCGATCTCGCCTCGCGGCTGAAGGCGGCGGCGACAGTCGAGATCCACGAGCCCGACGATCTTCTGCTCGCCGGCGTCATCACCAAACTGTTCGCCGACCGCCAGGTCGAGGTCGAGCCGCATGTCGTGCAGTATCTGGTCCGCCGCATCGAGCGCTCGCTAGCGACAGCGATGCGCGTGGTGGAGCGGCTCGACCGGACCGCGCTCGAACGCAAGACGCCGATCACCAGGGCGCTGGCAGCCGAAACCGTCAACGCCATGGATGAAGGGCAGGGCGAATTCGAGATTTAGCTGAGAGGTCAGTCTCAGAGCCACATTACGGCGAAATGACGGACCGCGAGGTAGACGGCAGAGTGAGCGGCGATATAGCCGGCGGCGACCAGCACAAACATTCCGATACTGATACGCCAGGAGCGGGAGACGACGGCGCCTGGGGCCTGCCTCGCCTGTCTGCGGCTTTCACGGTTGTTCCACATCGCCAGCGCGGCGCAGGCAATTGCCCACGTCACCATGAACGGAACGGTGATGCCGGCATAGGCAAAGTAGGCCGGTCCGAAAAGCGACACCCAGGCATCCATTCCAAGCATCTGAACCCCCTGTTGCCGAACCGGTCACGGATGCACGACCGGAGCCGGAGCAAGTGACCATATGGCTGCGCCGGGCATTGGACTATGAGGGGATGGTCGGAGTGGAGAGATTCGAACTCCCGACCCTCTGGTCCCAAACCAGATGCGCTACCAGGCTGCGCTACACTCCGAACGGTCTGTTGCCTATTCATTTCGGTGGTGCATGGCAAGTGCAAAAACCTGCGAGAGCAAAAACCTTGCCGCCGTGCGCATTGCGCAGTAATGACGGGCGAAGGGTGGCGATGCTGCCTTGCACAAGAACGAGGTGGCCATGTCCGCGCGCATTTTCAGCCCAGCCAAAACCGCGATGCAGTCCGGCAAGGCCAAGACCGGCCACTGGGTGCTGGAATTCGATCCCGAGACGCGCAAGAAGATCGACCCGCTGATGGGCTATACGACGTCGGCAGACATGAGAAGCCAGATCAGGCTTAGCTTCGACACGCGGGAAGAGGCGGTAGCCTACGCCGAAAAGCAAGGGCTCGCTTTCCGCGTCGAAGAGCCGAAAGAGACCAAGCGCCGCCAGATTTCCTATGCGGAGAATTTCCGCTATGACCGCAGGACGCCCTGGACGCATTGAACGGCGGTCAGTGCCAAAAATATCCAGCCGGCCCAAAGGCCGGCCAGCGGTCCCGTAGCTCAGCTGGATAGAGCACCGGCCTTCTAAGCCGATGGTCACAGGTTCGAATCCTGTCGGGATCGCCAGTATCTCCTTGTTTTTGCTGCTATAGTTCATACAACCGACTGCCAGCGGCAAAGGCACCATCCATCGTGTCAGCACGGTGTCAGCAGAAAATTTGAAACCCGCTGCCGAGAGGTAGCGGGCGTCCAGCTAGAACGGATTGGGTGCCAGTGGTAAAGTCGCGGCATCGTGGGGAGGACACGTCAATGCGCGGGGAGGAGCGACGGCAACTTGTTCGGGATTTTCTGGCTAGGCATAAGCTCGGGGCTATCAGCACCGTGCATCCGGACGGGTCTCCAGAGGCAGCCGTCATACAGGTGACGTTGGGCGACGACCTCAACATCGTGTTCGACAGCTTTCCCGGCAGTCGGAAGCTGGAAAATATTAAACGAGACAGTCGGATCGCCATGGTGATCGGCTGGGACGAAAACGTGACGGTTCAAATTGAAGGCCTGGCCCGACCTGCCAAGGCTAACGAATTGCAGCGATTGAGAGATGCTCACGTTGCCAACTGTCCGCTTGAAGCGGAGTTTCTAAAGCAAGGGGCACAACTCTTTACGATTTCGCCCCAATGGATTCGCTATTCCGATTTCAGAGGCGAGCCGATAGTTTTTGAGCTGTCCGGCGACTCGCTTGCGAAATAGGAGGGAGCCCGCCACCTCTCGGCAGCGGGCCGTCGGGATCGCCAAAGCCTTTCGGGTCCGTTCCGGACACATAGGTTACGGTTTATACCGGAGACATGGGCTTTCAGAGAGCCGGATCGGGCCTCGTGCGCTCAAACCGCCGCCGCCAGAAGCAGCGTTACCCCCAGGACCGTCGACGCATAGATCGTCGCTAGAAGCACGATGGGCCGAGGATACTCGGCGGGTGTCGCGAGGCCGGCAAAGTCGGGATTTCGGGTTTCGGTGCCGGGCCACGGGACGTCGTCGTCGTCGGCGGCGTTGTCATTGCAAGCGCGCACAGAAAAACGCCGGGCTATATCGGCGGCGATCAGAGGATCGTCCGCCACCAATTTCGACCAGTCCGAAACAATGCCGATTTCACGTTTGAACATCGCTCGCCTCCCGTTTGCGCTCTAACAGCGATGTCTAAATTATGTTCCACCGATAGTTTGACGAGGCGGACCGCTCTTGGTCACTGCGGCCTTCTGATTGATGAAAACCACGCCCGCTGCCTCCAACCCTCGCCGGATGGCAGCCAGCTTGGCCGAACTCGGAATCCTTCGTCCGCTCTCGAAACTGCCAATCGTTCCTTCGCTGAGGCCGCACTTCGCGGCGAGTCGCACCTGCGACCATTTCAGCATCGCTCGTGCGGCTCTGCACTGCTGGGATGTAAGGGGCTGGATCCCTGAGACGGTGGAACTTCGCTTGTTCACATCCTCAGATCCCTTCGCTTCGGCGGGACGTGGCTTTGCACCAGGCGCACCTTGTCCATATCCACCGTGACCATTGTCCCGAGCGATACCGTGACCTTGTCGCCGTCGATCCGCGTAACGCCGCCGGATAATTCCATCTGCTGGCCCTTGGTCAGCCTGGTCGCCGGATCAATGACCGAATGCGGAAAATTGTAACCGGGGATCGACACGCTGACGCGGTCTTCCGTGACGCGCTTCAGCACCGTCGCCATGACCGCCACTTCGTCGCCGACCTTTATTGCCATGCCACTGATTCTGGGGCGTCATCTGCCGGCGTCAAGGATTAGCTAGGCCTGATATAGCAAAATCGCGGAATCAGCTTTCTCCATGCAGGGTCGCCCCCGACAGCGGCAAATACCGCAAGCCGTCCAACCCTGTTCGGTGATGAGGCGTTGGCGTGGCTCGGGCAGCCGCCCGGCGCCAGCGTATTATTTCGTGACTCCGCCTTTTCGGAACCTTCCTGCGCACGGCGCGTTCGGCCCGCTGTATTCGAGGACCCTCATATAAAAGTGGACAGGCGGGAGGCAAACAAGGGTGGGGAGGAGTGTTGCCATGTCGAAGCGAGAAATAGGCATATCTTCGGCTCTGGATCGGCGTATCGCCGATCTCAAGGCCAAGATGCAGGACGCCCGGATCACGGAATACGAAATGAAAACCTTTCAAAAAGTGGCTTCAGCCATGGGAGGCGACGGAGGCTCCCTGCGCCTCGATGCCGACGACCTGATCGCGGCATCCTTTGTCGTCGATGCGCTGAGTGAGCCAACGCTCAACTGACGACGGGCGGCCTGGTTCGCGCGCCGTTTTGCCTTTGCCCGGCCGGCAATTGGCCCACGCCTTCAAGCTCCGAAACAGGATGGCTGCTTCCAGCGGCCGTCTTGTGGCACGTTTGCGCAAGCCTCTGTCGCAAGTCACCGACCGGGGCTGGCGGGTGGATTTGATTCCGCCGCCCGACAGAAATTGGAGGGAAAGTCTTATCAATTTGTTTGGGTTGGTGCGTCATAGTAGCGGCGGCTAACGGAGTTGAACGGGATGAAGCTCGATCTGTCGCCGACGAGCTGGGGCAGGGTGATCGCTGTCACGGTAGTCGGTACGGCATTCTTCATTGCCGTGGCGTTCTTCGTCGATTCCTTCAATTTCCCCTATCTTTCGCCCGAGGCCGTGTGGCGGGCGCAGATGACCGACTTGTTGCTGCCCCTGGTGCTGGGCGGCTCGTTTCTGTTTTTCCTGATGTGGAAGATTCGCCAGCTGGCCATCGCGCAGCGCGATCTCAGCGTCATCGCCGCGACAGACAGCCTGACGGCAGTGCTGAACCGTGGCGCCTTCTCTATGCTGGTCGAAGCCTATCTCGAGCAGACCCGAAAGCAGGAGCAGACCCGTTCGGGGGCGCTGCTGATCATCGACGCCGACCACTTCAAGTCGATCAATGACCGCCTGGGTCACGATTGCGGCGACCAGGCGCTCAAACTGATAGCGCAGGCGATCAAAGGGCAACTGCGTGGCGGCGATATCGTCGGCCGCATCGGAGGCGAAGAATTCGGCGTGTTTCTGCCCGGCGTGGACCCCTCGCAATCCTGGGTGGTCGCCGAAAGCATCCGCCGGCGTATCAGGGAGATGGAATTCTCACCCGGCGGCAGGCCTTGTCCGCTTTCCGTCAGCATCGGCGGCACAAGCTTTACCGGCCCGATCACCTATGAGGAAATCTTCTCCGCTGCCGACAAAAGGCTTTACACGGCCAAGTCGAACGGACGCGATCAAGTCAGCTTCGATCCGGCCGGAACGTCTCCGGCGCCTCCGCCCGGGGTTGCCACCGTGCATTGATGGGTGACTCGGGACCGTCGCGCAGCAGTGCTTTGGCTGCCGACATCACGCTAAAGAGATAGTTTTCTCACGCCTGAAGCGCCAGATATCGAAAATCTGTCGACTTATACGCCTTGCTTCGACCAGGAGCTTTTCCGCGGGACTCCGCTTTGGAGCGGAATTTGCGCTGGCTCTCACGAGCCGCTCCTCACTAAGAAGGCTGGTCAACCCGAAGGCCTTCTCACGAATAAGGTCATTTTGCACACACAGTGCGGGCAACAGTTGGTAGATCGCTTTGCTTGACGATGTCGGAAGCGACGGATCGAAGATAACGTGATCGGCGGGCGCATCGAGACTTCGGGCGATCAGATCGCGCGCTGCTTGCTTCGAAATGATGTACCCGGCCGCTCCGATGTGGAACCCATATAGCCTAACAACCGAAAACACCCGACTGACGCAGGTGCGCTTCATCGCGATAACGGTTTTCTTTAGGTAGGTTTCCAGCTTGACGATATCGGCGTTGGCCGGAATCCATCCATCATCGGAAAGCATTGGGCCAGCTGCTTCGGACAACAGGACATCATCCTCGAAGATCGCACCAAAGGCATCCTCACCATCTGCGATGATGGTCCAGCAAACCTTGTGGCTCATAAGGCAAGCCGCTTCCGTGGGAGTTAAACTTGGTGAAGTCGCAGCAAATTCCGGTCGATGCAACGCGTCTACGGCAGGAACCCGGTCGAACGAAACACCAACCTTCGCGAATTCAGCCGTGACATGGGCAAGTCGATCGGGAGACCGATCGAGGTTAATAACCATACATTTCATTGATGCCCCCCACAGGCTATCGGTCGATAATTACTGCCTTGACCTTGAAATAACTTGCTTAACTAAATAGCGAGACTCTGCAAGGGGTAGGCGACGCAGCTTAGGCTGCCAGTGATGTTTTTGAGCAATAGATGGACGACTTAGCACTCACCGAATGCCCCCGTATTGACGCAACCTGCGTAATGGGCGACCGATATCTCGGGCAGCTAAATACCAGCTGAAGGTAGATATCTCTGTTCACAGCGATTTTTCAGCAGCTGCGTTAGCTCTGCTCGGCCACAAGTAAGGCCACCGATCGCCATGTGGGCAGCACGGCAACGGCCAGATTTTCACTATCGGCAAACAGCCGGCCAAGCTAACAAAGCGCAGCGACCATGATCCATTTGTTCAACGGCTTTCAGGACCCCTTCGGCGGCAGTGACCTTGAAGCTCTGGAACTGTACCGGCTGTTGAGTGCCGATTCCGAGGTGCATCTGTGGGCAACCTCCTCCAGCGTGTCCGGCGAGTTGATGCGGAATTTCCCGATTCGCCGCGTCTCGCTGTCGAAGTGGGATGTACCGAATGGCGGCACCTACGTCTTTCTCGGCTCGCATTGGCGCAACAAGATGTGGCCTTACCTGATCCCGCGGCCGCGCCGGCTGATCTATGTCTTCAATACCTTTCACCCGAAAATCATCGCGCTGACCACTCGCATGCCCCGCATGCTGAACTGGCCAGACGCCGAACTGGTGCTGATTTCCGATTTTCAGAGACGGATGCTGCGGGTCGATGGCGTCGTGCATCCATCGCTGATCGATGTCGAACGTTTTTCACCCCGGCGTCTGGCTTCGGATCGTCCGTTCACCGTCGGACGCTTGAGTCGCGACGGGCCGGGCAAACATCATGCCGATGACATACCCCTCTACGAGACATTGCTGGCCGAAGGCACAGCCTTGCGGATTCAGGGCGGGGCAGGGCTCAAGGACAGCCTCATGCCGCATCCGCAACTCGAACTGTTCCCACCCGGCCAATTTTCCGCCGAAGAGTTTCTGCAGACGCTCGACGTGTTTTATTATCGCACCGGTTGGCACGTGGAAACCTTCGGTCGCGTCGTGTTGGAGGCGATGGCCTGCGGTCTGCCTGTGGTCTGCCATTCCCATGGCGGCTACGTCGACCACATAAGGCATGGCGAAAACGGTTTCTTGTTCGAGACGACTGAACAGGCGTTGCGCATCCTTGCCGATCTCAAAGCCGATCCGACATTGCGGGCGACAGTGGGAAAAAGGGCGAGGGAGTCCTTCGAGCAGATCTATTCTTCCCAAGCTGTGCGACAGAGGCTGGACTTCTATTTGCGTTAGCCCGGCGTCTGAAACCGTCTACCCGGCCGGTTTGGCATCCAGCTCGACATCGCGTTAAAGGGTGAGCACCCGAATGGCCTCCGGATGGGTGGCAGGCTTCGGCGCGGAAACAGACTGGGCAGGACTTCTATCGATGACATTGATGGGCGCGGCGGCACTGCTGATCCTGATCCTGACTTACGCCGGTGTCGCCATTGGCCGCATCCCCGGTCTGCGCCTCGACCGGGCAGGGATCGCGCTGCTCGGCGGGGCCGCGATGATCGCCATCGGCGCGCTCAGCATGGAGGATGCCTACCGGGCGATCAATTTCGACACCATCACGCTTCTGCTCGGCATGATGATCGTGGTGGCGCATCTGAAAGTGTCAGGCGCCTTTCGCGGCCTTGGTGCCATCGCCATCGAACACGCGCACGCGCCCTTCATGCTTTTGGTGATGGTGACGCTGCTGACCGGCGTACTGTCCGCCTTCCTGGTCAACGACGCCATCTGCCTCGTCATGGCGCCGATCGTCGTCCATGTCACCCGTGTGATCAAGCGCAACCCGATCCCCTATCTGATCGCCACCGCCACCGCGTCGAATTGCGGCAGCGTCGCTACCATCACGGGCAATCCGCAAAACATGGTCATCGGCGCGCTGTCGGGCATTTCCTATCCGGCCTTTTCGGCAGCGCTGGCTCCGGTCGCCCTTTTCGGCCTCGTCGCGGTCGTTGTCATCATTCGTATCGTCTACCGGGCCGAATTCGCCCGAACGGTCCAACTGACGCCCGAGGTCTCGCGTGGCCGCATGCACAAGGGGCAGGTGCTGAAGGCGGTGGTAGTTTGCATCGGACTGGCAATCGCCTTCTTCGCCGGTGTGCCTGTCGCCAAGGCCGCGCTCATCGGCGGCGCCATCCTCTTGCTTACCCGGGCGATCAAGCCGGAACGCATCTACCGCGAGATCGACGGTCCGCTGCTGTTCATGTTCGCCGGTCTGTTCGTGGTCGTCGCCGGCGCCGAAAAGACGCTTCTTTCGCCAGACATGATCGCCTCGGCAAAGAACCTCGGGCTGGACGATGTCTGGCGTCTGTCCGGATTCACCGCGGTGCTTTCCAACATCATGAGCAATGTCCCGGCCGTGCTGGCGCTGCGGCCTTTCATACCCGGCCTGGAAAACCCCGAGCGCGCCTGGCTGGTCGTCGCCATGAGCTCGACACTGGCCGGCAATTTCACGCTGCTGGGTTCGGTCGCCAACCTGATCGTCGCCGAACAGGGCCGAGCCGCCGGCACGACGCTGTCGTTCGGCGCTTTTTTCAAGGTCGGCTTGCCGCTGACGCTGATAACGCTGGCCGCCGGCACCGCATGGCTGGCGTTTGGTTTCTAATGCATGTCGCCCAAAAGTGGCCCCGGTTTTGGCGCAACGACATGCATAAAACCAAAGGCTTAAAGCGCGTCGCGCTTTAGACCTGGCTGCCTGAAATCCGCGCCCGCACCAGCGTCGCCGCGGCGCGGCCGGCGGCCTCGATGTAATCGGGGTTGCGGTGGATCAGCATGATCGAAAAGCAGCCGTCGATCAAAAGCACGATCTCGCGTGCCAAGGCAGGCGGCTCGCCGACGCCATGGTCCGACAAGGCGCCGGCCAGCCATGTTTCGAAATTCAGCTTGTGCCGCGCGCCGACCTTGACCGCCGGATGTCCGGGCATCGAGGCGAGTTCGGCGGCCGTGCGCAGGAAGCCGCATCCTTTCCATTTCGGGTGACGAGCGGACCTCGCCAGATTGGTGAAGATCGCCTCGACCTTGCGATCCGCGCCGCCTTCGGCGGCATCGAACCAGCCGGCCATCCGCTTCAGATTGGGTTGGTCGCGGCCATCGAGATAGGCGGCGATGAGGTCGTCCTTGCTCTTGAAATGGTAGTAGAGCGTGCGTTTGGTGAGACCCGCTTCCTCGGCGACGGCATCGACGCTGACGCGACCGATTCCTTCGGCATAGAAGAGCCTGGTCGCGGCATCGACAATACGTTTGCGTGTAGGACTTTGCGTGTCAGGCATGAGCTTAGGTATACCGACTAGTGAATATACACAAGCGGAAAGGGGCATAGTCTTCCGGTCATCAGCATGATGAAGAAGGAAGAGCCAATGACCGATCTTGTCCTCAAGGAACCCCGGGATGGGATTGCCATCCTCACCCTCAATCGGCCGGAGAAGCTCAACGCCTTGAACTATGCCCTGATCGATGGCCTGCTTGCGATCCTTGACGACATTGAAGTCGATGACAGCGTTCGTGCGGTCATTCTGACCGGTGCAGGGGAGCGGGCGTTTTCGGCCGGCGGCGACATTCATGAGTTCTCGGCCAGCGTGGCGCTCGGCGTGGATGTCGCGATGCGTGATTTCGTCATGCGCGGGCAACGGCTGACGGCGAGGCTGGAAGCGTTTCGCAAACCCGTCATCGCTGCCGTCAACGGCATTGCCTTTGGTGGCGGTTGCGAAATCACCGAGGCGGTGCCGCTCGCCATCGCCAGTGACCGCGCTTTGTTCGCCAAGCCGGAAATCAACCTCGCAATGCCGCCGACCTTCGGTGGAACCCAACGCCTGCCAAGGATCGCCGGGCGCAAGCGGGCGCTGGAGTTGCTGTTGACCGGTGACTGGTTTGCGCCGCCGCGGGCGCTTGAGTTGGGTCTCGTCAACGAGGTTGTGCCGCATGCCGAATTGATGCCGGCCGCGATCGGCCTGGCCAGGCGTATCCTGCGACACTCCGATCTGGCGATTGCCGGCATCCTCACGGCAGTGGCCCGCGGCCTCAACCAGAGCATCGCCGAAGGTTTGCTGGTCGAGGCCGAGCAGTTCGCCCGCATGGCCCCGACCGCTGATCTGCGCGAAGGGCTGAATGCCTGGATGGCACGCCGCGAGCCGGGCTATGACGGCTCGTGGACGCATATCGCGCGTCCCGACGAGGCCAGGCGAGCCTGAAGCGGGTCGCCTGAAAGGCCAGGCGACCCGCTTCAGGTCTTTGTTTTTATGCATGTCGTTCTCCCAAAACCGAGGTCACTTTTGGGCGACATGCACTCGTTGGCGTTGGATCAGGGCGCCACCACCAAACGGCCTTTCATGTTGGGGTGAAAGCGGCAGAAATAGTCGACCGGTCCCGCGGCCTTCAATGTCAGGCTTGCGGATTTCTTCGGCGGGATCATCACTTCCCAGCCGCCTTTCACGGTGGCCGTGTGGGCGAACACATCCTTGTTCACCCACTCGATCGTGTCGCCGACCTTGGCCTCGACGCTGGCTGGCGAGAACACCAGCCTGTCGATGATGACCTGGATGGTTTCTGCTCGCGCCGGAACGGTACC
This sequence comes from Mesorhizobium sp. WSM4808, assembly GCF_055811675.1. Classification (NCBI taxonomy): domain Bacteria; kingdom Pseudomonadati; phylum Pseudomonadota; class Alphaproteobacteria; order Hyphomicrobiales; family Phyllobacteriaceae; genus Mesorhizobium; species Mesorhizobium sp. WSM4808. Next base: position 33,075 of record NZ_JBVVQX010000002.1, on the reverse strand, counting down.
GACGGCCAGCGTCAACGCAATCCACAGATGGCGTTTCGGCATGCTCCCGGTCCTTACTTGAGCATGCCGGCGACGTGCTCGGCGTGCTGCTCATGGCCCTGGAAAATCTTCAGGCCGGTTTCCAGCAGGCTCTTCAGGTCGGCATTCTGCGCCGACGGGATCAAAAGGGTTTCGAGCGCGCCGTTGACCTGCTTGTGGTAGGCGACCTCGTTATCGACATAGGCCTTGTCGAAGGCAGCGCCGTCGAGTTTGGCGAGCTTGGCCCGCTCCTCCGCCGCAGCTTTGGTCAGCGCCTGGCTGGTGGCGTTGTCTTCCGGCGTGACCTTGAGCTTCTTCACCAGATCGAGCGCCTGCACGTTCACGGCTTCGTGGTCGCGCACCATGTCGTTGGCGAAATCCACGACCTCCTTGGTCTTCGATTTTTCGATGGCCAGCTTGGCCGCTTCAATGTCGATGACCCCGGCCGTATAGGCGATGTGAGCGATCTGCGGATCGGTTGGCTTGTCGGCGGCTTGTGCGAACGGGGCGGTGCCGAGCAGCAGCAGGGCGGCGAGCGCGGCAGTGTGTCGGATGGACATGGCATCTCCTTCGCCGGACGCTGAAAATCTCGCCGGACTGTGTTTTCGGTTGACGGTCGTTGGATGCTGGCCAGCGGCAAACGTTCCCGCCAAAATCAATTGAATCCGGTGAGGCTCAGCTTTCCAGCCCGAGCCGCCGCATGACCGCGCTGGTCAGTCGTTCGCAACGCCGGCCGGCGAAGGGGAAGGCATCGAGCAGCACCGGCCCGATCTGATCGTCCAGCGCCTTGCGCACGAGGGCGCGGGCGCGGTGCAGCCTTGTCTTGACGGTTTGCGGCCGCACGCCGAGGAGATCGGCGGTCTCCTCGATGCTCAGCCCCTCGATCACCCGCGCCACGAACACCGTCCGGTAGACGTCGGGAAGGCTGTCTGTGGCCTGTTCGACCAGTTGGAGGATCTGCCTTTGCGCCATCGTCCGTTCCGGATCGTCGCCGGGGTGGAGGGGGAACCGGATGATCTCGGCTTGCGGATTTTCCGGCATTGCCACCGTTCTGCGCCTTTTGCGCAGGCGGCCGAGCGCCTCGTTGATGACGATGCGCGACAGCCATGTGGCGAGCGAGGAGTCGCCGCGAAACGCATCGAGATGGGCGAAAGCCTTGAGGTAGGCCTCCTGGACGATGTCCTCGGCCTCGCTGTCATTGCGCACGACGCCGCGCGCGATCCGGTAGAGCCGCTGATTATGTGTCTTGATGATGGTGCGGAAGGCGTCGTCGTCGCGCGCCAGCGCGCGGTGCACAAGCTGCATCTCGCCTGGCACAGCGGAAGGCACGGCCGTCAACACAGCAGGCATCGCCAGTTTCCTCAACCCAATCTCCGAACCAAGATTCTCGATCGGGAGATTGGACGCTGTCGCCGGCAGAAGGTTCCCGAAGATTTTCTGCCGGGTCCGGCGGCCGCTACCCTACAGTGCGAGCGAAGGCTTGTCAGGCAGCCTGCAGGCGCGCCGTGGCCGCCAACAGATCGGTCTGGGTGATCAGCCCGAGAATCCGCTTGTCGTCGTCGACGATGATGACCGCATGGCTGCGGCCGTCGGTGAGCACCGGCAGCAGACCCATGGCGGCAAAGCCTGCGGCGGCTGTTGCCGCGGGCGATATAACGGATCCGACCGTCCCAAAGGCCTGGGTGAGTTCGCGCAATCCCACGGTCCCTGCCAGCCTGGCTTCAGCATTGACGACCGGCAGGGTCCGGATGTTGTGGTCAAGCAGCAATTGGCGCGCCGCCTCGGTCGAGGTGTGAGCATCGACCGAGATGACATCGCGCGACATGATGTCCTCGCACAGAAGGGTCTTGTGCGCGCGCACCATCGCCTGCAATTCGACCTGCCGCAGCAGCCGGTCGAGATCGTTGCGATCGATATCGAACGTCTCGTCGAGTGCGCCAAGCGCGGCATCGATGTCTTCGGAGCGGAAGCCGACGCGCAGTTGCGCCGGCGGATCGCCGGTGCCGTGGCTGTTCGCCGGCGCTGCAACCGGCACATGCGGATAATTGCGCCGGGCCAGCCTGTGGAAGCCGTAGCCGAGCGCCACCAGCAGGATCGAGTTCAGCGCCACCGGCACGAATGGAAACAGGAAGCCGGCGCTGATGACGGCAGGCCCTCCCAGCACCGCGGTCAGCGCGGCCGCTCCGCCCGGCGGATGCAGGCAGCGCGTGAACGACATGGCGGCAATGGCCAGTGCCACCGCGATGCCGCTGGCAAGGGCGGTTTCGTGGATGAAATGCGCCACGATCACGCCGACCAGCGCCGATATCGTGTTGCCGCCGATGATCGACCATGGCTGTGCCAGCGGACTGGCGGGCACGGCGAACAGCAGCACCGCCGACGCCCCCATCGGCGCCACCAGCAGTGGCACATGCGGGCCGTTGCCGAGCACAAGGCTGGCGATCACGCCGGTGAGTGCAATGCCGATCGTCGCGCCGATACAGGCGACGAGACGCTCGCGCAGCGTCGCACCGGCAAGAATGGGAACAAAAAGGCGGAAAGCCATGGGGTCGAAAACTCTGCCGGTATTCCAGGGGAAGTCGAAAATGTGCTGATCGCACCGCAATGACGCGGCATCGTTGAATTTGAAAGCCAAACTGATCCGGTAAACCACAATTTTAGGGAATAGAATTCCGCTACGCAGCCGCCGCGGCGGTCAGGCCGCGCGAGATGTCGGCCTTCAGGTCGTCGACGTCCTCGAGGCCGATCTGCAGGCGGATCAACGGACCCTCATAGGGCGCTTTTGGAACGACGCGGTCGCCGAGCCAGACCGGTACGGCAAGGCTCTCATAGCCGCCCCAGGAATAGCCGAGGCCGAAGATCCGCAGCGCGTCGAGAAAGGCGTGCTGCTGCTTCTGGCCGCCACCGGCAAGAACGATGGAAAAGATGCCGCTGGAGCCGGAGAAATCCCGCTTCCACAGAGCGTGGTCCGGATGGCTGGGCAGGGCCGGGTGGAGCACGCGCGCCACGCCCTTCTGGCCCTCGAGCCAGGAGGCGATGGCAAGCGTACTGCGCTGATGGTGTTCGAGGCGCACGCCCATGCTGCGCAGGCCACGCAGCACCTGGTAGACGTCGTCGGGCCCGGCGCAACAGCCAAGCGTGCAGAAGCTCTCGTAAAGATGCGTCCAGCAGCTCTCATTGGCCGACACCGTGCCGAGCAGCACGTCGGAATGGCCGGCCGGGTATTTGGTCGCCGCATGGATCGAGATGTCGACACCGTGGTCGAGCGGACGGAAATAGAGTGGCGTCGCCCACGTATTGTCCATCATGACGATGGCGCCCGCGGCGTGCGCCGCCTTGGCGATAGCCGGGATGTCCTGCACCTCGAACGTGTTGGAGGCCGGCGATTCCGTGAACACCACCTTGGTGTTGGGCTTGATCAACGCCGCGATGCCGGCGCCGACATCGGGGGCGTAATACTCGACCTCGACGCCCAGCCGCTTCAGCATCGTGTCAGCGAAATTGCGGGTTGGATGATAGACGGTATCGACGATCAGCAGATGGTCGCCGGCCGAGACGAAGGCGAGCAGCGGCACCGTCACCGCCGCAAGGCCCGACGGCACCAGGATCGTGCCTGCCGAGCCTTCCAGCGCGTCTATGGCATGGGCAAGCGCATCGGTCGTCGGTGTGCCGCGCGTGCCGTAAGTGTATTTCTGGGTGCGCGCCGCCATCGAAGCCGCGTCGCGAAACAGCACGGTCGAAGCATGCACCACCGGCGGATTGACGAAGCCGAAATAGTCGTGCGGATTGTTGCCCGAATGGGCAAGCCGCGTGTTGACGCCCATCCCGCCGCTAAAGTGCTCGCCGTCTTTCGCCATTCTGCGTCGCCTCGTTTGACAAGCCGGTAGCCATAGTGCGGCGCTATGGACCGTGCAACAGCCACCGCCCGCCAGGAGGCGGACTTCGATATGCCAGTTCGTCGCGGCAAAAACAGCGATGCTGGGGCAGGGTATTAAACGAAAAACCCGCCTGTGCGGCGGGTTATCGGCGCAAATCAGCACCATGGACGAATATGTACCATAGCTGAGGGCAGGGTGTCAAGAAAAAATTCCTATCGCGAAAGGCGGCCTTTTATTGACCTGCGTTCGGAGCCCTAATCTCAGCCGATCGGCCTATTGTGGGCGGCTGCGGAAGGTATATGATTTCCTGCTAATATTAATCGCCGGATTGCTTCGATCAGATGCTGCCGGATGGTTGCTGCCGGTTGACTTCTGGTCCTCCACGATCCGGATCGCGCTCATGAAGCGTGAGTGCGGCAAGGGAGGAATGACATGCCGGACGTCAAATGGGCCATGAAGGCGAGCGAATTCATCAACTGCAACTGCGCCTATGGCTGCCCGTGCCAGTTCAACGCCATGCCGACATACGGATTCTGCCAGGCGGTCGCCGGCATGGAAATCGAGAGCGGCCATCACGGCGACACCAAGCTCGACGGGTTGCGGTTCGTCGGGATTTTCAGATGGCCCGGCGCCATACACCAGGGCGGGGGTGAAGCCGCGGTGGTCATCGACGAGAGGGCGACGGAAGCCCAACGTGGCGCGCTGCTTCGCATATTGGGCGGTCTGGACACCGAGCCAGGTGCAACGATATTTCAGGTCTTTTCGACCACGCTGGAGAAATTCCACGATCCGATCTTCGCGCCGATCGAATTCAAGATCGACGTCGACGCGCGAACCAGTCAGCTGCATGTCGAGGGTATAACCGACGGTCGCGGCGAGCCGATCCGGAATCCGGTCACCGGCGCCGCGCACCAGGCGCGCATCGACTTGCCGCACGGCTTCGAATACGCGATCGCCGAGGTCGGGCGCGGCTGGACCAAGGCGACGGGCCCGATCAAGTTCGAACTGGCCGATACGCACAGCCATTTCGCCAATCTGCATCTTACGCAGAGCGGCATCGTGCATTGACCTGATCCAATGGGCGATACGGCCCTCGAGGCGGTGCTGAGGCGCGATCGCGCGGTCGTGATGGCCGCGCTCGTGGTGATTGCCGTGCTCGCCTGGGCCTATGTGCTGTGGCTCGCCGCCACCATGGTCATGCCCGGCTCCCCCTTGCCGGACGGCGGAGGCGGCGACATGGCCGGCATGGATATGGCCGGCATGGATATGGGCGCCGCCATGGCGCCCGGCTTCCGGCCCTGGGCATTGGGCGATTTCGCCTTCACCTTCACGATGTGGGCGGTGATGATGGTCGGCATGATGACGCCGTCGGTCGCGCCGATGTTGCTGCTCTATGCCGGTGTCGGCCGCAAGGCGCGGGCGGATGGCCGGCCCATCGCTTCGACGGGATGGTTTTTTGCCGGCTATCTCGCCGTCTGGGTCGTCTTCAGCCTCCTGGCGACCGGTGCGCAATGGCTTCTCGCCCGTCTTGCCTTGCTCGATCCCTCGATGGCAACCGGCAGCGCGATCCTCGGCGGCCTCGTTCTGATCGCCGCCGGTCTCTATCAATGGACGCCGATGAAGGGCGTCTGCCTGCGCGAATGTCAGGCGCCGATCGCGTTCCTGGCCGGCCGTGGCGGATTCCGCTCCGCTCCGCTCGGCGCGCTTCGGCTCGGCATCGATCACGGCGCTTATTGCCTGGGGTGCTGCTGGGCGCTGATGGCTCTGTTGTTCGTCGGTGGCGTCATGAACGTGCTGTGGATCGCCGGCATCGCCATCCTTGTTCTGCTGGAGAAGACGGTGCCGACCGGGCAGCTGATTCCGCGCGTTTCAGGCGCGTTGATGGCCGCCATCGGGATCTGGATCGTCTTTCAAGCCCTTTGAGAACAGTCTTCGTCGGCGGTCTGTATTGGTATGCAGCCGTCAGTAAATTGTCAGATGACAATCTTGGGACCTGGTAGTTCGTCGCACGCGGAGGTCAACAACGACGAGCTATTGCCCGGGATGGATTTCGCTGCCGCGGCCCGTATTGGCCCCGCGTTGGCGTTGCATGAGATTTGCCGCCTTTATTAGCCCTGCTGGCTAAATCGCGGGCGTGTTTGTCTGTAAATCGGGCATTTGCGGCAATCGGTTTTCAAACTCTTTGGGTTTCGGTCATTTCCCTTGACCTCACAGGAATTATCGCCTTCGATGACATTTGTGAATGGGAGGCGGCGCGTCGGTTACGATGCGGGGTTTCGGGAATGGGCCGGGATGAAGCCGCGTTCACACGGGAGAAAAAAATCAGGATTTACTCCTGAAAACAGAGAAAAGGGTCTGTGGGTCATGAAACACATTGCTATCGGCATTCTAGGCGCCGCCACGCTTGGATTGATGGCGTCCGCCGCGTCGGCGGCCACGCTCGACACCGTCAAGGCGAAGGGCTTCATCCAGTGCGGCGTCTCCACCGGCCTTGCCGGCTTTTCGGCGCCGGACGACAAGGGTGACTGGCAAGGCATCGATGCGGATTTCTGCCGCGCTGTCGCGGCCGCCGTCTTTGGTGACGGCTCCAAGGTCAAGTTCACGCCGCTCAGCGCCAAGGAGCGGTTCACCGCGCTGCAGTCGGGCGAGATCGACATCCTGTCGCGCAACACCACCTGGACCATCAACCGCGATACGGCGCTTGGCCTGAACTTCATCGGCGTCACCTACTATGACGGCCAGGGTTTCATGATCAACGCCAAGAAGCTGCCGGGCGTCAATTCGGCCCTGCAGCTTTCGGGCGCAGCCGTCTGCGTGCAGAGCGGCACCACCACCGAGCTGAACCTCGCCGACTACTTCAAGGCCAACAAGATGGAGTACAATCCCGTCGTCTTCGAGAAGCTGGAAGAGGTCAACGCCGCCTATGATGCCGGCCGCTGCGACGTCTACACCACCGATCAGTCGGGCCTCTACGGCATCCGCCTGACGCTGGGAGCGCCGGCCGACCACGTCGTGCTGCCCGAGATCATCTCCAAGGAGCCGCTCGGACCGGCCGTTCGCCAGGGCGACGACCAGTGGTATCACATCGTCAAGTGGACCTATTTCGCGCTGCTGCAGGCTGAAGAGCTCGGCATCACCAAGGCCAATGTCGAGGAGATGAAGAACTCGGCAAGCCCCGAGATCAAGCGCGTGCTCGGCCAGGAAGCCGATACCAAGATCGGCACCGATCTCGGCGTCTCCAATGACTGGGTGGTCAACATCGTCAAGGCCGTCGGCAATTATGGCGAAATGTTCGAGCGCAATGTCGGCTCGGGCAGCCCGCTGAAGATCGCGCGCGGCATCAACGCGCTGTGGACCAAGGGCGGCCTGCAATACGCGCCGCCGATCCGCTGATCGAAATGTGATCCGGGAGGCAGATCATCTGCCTCCCGGTTTCTCTTTCCAGGGGACGGTCGAATGGCATCGCAGGACGTACTTCGCGAGGAGCCCAGCCGCGGCTCCTTCATCAACGATCCGAAAATCCGGGGCATATTCTTCCAGGTGCTGGTCGTCGTGCTGCTGGTGGCGGGCGTCTGGTGGATTGCCCACAACGTCATCGACAACCTGACGCGGCTGCGCATCGCTTCAGGCTTCGGCTTCCTCAAGGGCCGCGCCGGCTTCGACATCAGCGAGAGCGCGATCGCCTATTCGTCGGATTCGACCTATGGCCGCGCCATTCTGGTCGGCCTCCTCAACACGCTCATCGTCGCCATCGTCGGCATCATCACCGCGACAATCATCGGCTTCGTCATCGGCATCGGCCGGCTCTCGCAGAACTGGCTGATCCGGAAGATCTGCACCGTCTATGTCGAGGTCTTCCGCAACATCCCGCCGCTGCTGGTCATCTTCTTCTGGTATTCCGGCGTGCTGGCCGTGCTGCCGGCACCACGCGACAGCTACAACCTGCCGTTCGGCTCCTTCCTCAACCAGCGCGGTTTCTATTTTCCACGCGCCGTGTGGGGCGACGGCTCATGGCTGATCTTCGTCGCCCTGCTTGTCGGCATCGCCATGGCGTGGTTCGTCGCGCGCAAGGCGCGGCAACGGCAGATGGCGACCGGCCAGCAATTTCCAGTGTTTTGGACGTCCGCGGCGCTGATCGTCGGGCTGCCGCTGCTCGCCTATGCGCTGAGCGGCTTTCCCCTGAGCTTCGACTACCCGAAGCAGTCGACTTTCAACCTGACCGGCGGCTTCCAGGTCCGGCCGGAGTTCCTGTCGCTTTATCTGGCGCTGTCCTGCTATACCGCCGCCTTCATCGCCGAGATCGTGCGCGCCGGCATCAGGGGTGTCAGCGCGGGCCAGACGGAAGCTGCCGGTGCGTTGGGCTTGCGGTCCGGATCGATCCTGCGGCTGGTCGTCGTGCCGCAGGCCATGCGCATCGTCATTCCGCCGCTGACCAGCCAGTATCTCAACCTGACCAAGAACTCGTCGCTGGCCATCGCCATCGGCTATCCGGACCTGACGGCGACCGCCGGGACGGTGCTGAACCAGACCGGCCAGGCCGTCGAAGGCGTGGTGATCATGATGGTGATCTACCTCGCCATCAGCCTCCTGACCTCGCTTGTGATGAACTGGTTCAACGCCAAGATGGCGCTGGTGGAGAGGTGAGGTAAGGACATGCAAGAACATGATATGTCCTGGGTGCGCACCGAAATGGTGCTGGCGCAGCCGGCGCCCGCCAGCGTCACCGGCCTCGGCGCTTGGGTGCGCAAGAACCTGATCGCTTCTGCCGGCGACACCATCTTGACGATCGTCGGCATCGCCCTGGTGGCGATGATCCTGCCGCAAATCATCAATTGGGCGTTCATCAACGCCGTGTGGACGGGACCGGACCGGACCGTATGCGCCACGGTGGCGCAAGGCGGCATCCAGCCGGATGGCTGGACCGGCGCCTGCTGGGCTTTCGTCAATGCCAAATTCGGCCAGTTCATGCTCGGGCGCTATCCCATCGAGGAGCGCTGGCGGCCGATCCTGGTCGCTATCCTGTTCGTGGCGCTGCTGGTGCCGATGCTGATCCCGAAGGTGCCGCGCAAAGGGCTGAATGCGGTTCTGCTGTTCTTCGTGCTGCCGATCGTCGCCTTCGTCCTGCTGGTCGGCGGCATGTTCGGCCTGCCGCATGTCGAGACCTCGCTTTGGGGTGGGCTCTTGGTGACGCTCAGCCTGTCTTTCGTCGGCATTGCCGTGTCGCTGCCGCTCGGCATCGTGCTGGCGCTCGGCCGCCGTTCCAAGATGCCGATCATCAAGACGCTGTGCGTTGTCTTCATCGAGACGGTGCGCGGCATCCCGCTGATCACCGTGCTGTTCTTCGCCAGCGTCATGCTGCCGCTGTTCCTGCCGGAGGGTGTGTCGTTCGACAAGTTCCTGCGCGCGCTGATCGGGGTGTCGCTGTTTGCCGCGGCCTATATGGCCGAAGTGGTGCGCGGCGGCCTGCAGGCGATCCCCAAGGGCCAGTATGAAGGTGCCGATTCGCTCGGTCTCGGCTATTGGCAGAAAATGTATTTCATCGTCATGCCGCAGGCGCTGAAACTGGTTATTCCAGGCATCGTCAACACCTTCATCGGCATGTTCAAGGACACCAGCCTGGTCATCATCATCTCGATGTTCGACCTGCTCGGCATCGTCAAACAGAATTTCTCCGATGCAAACTGGGCAACCGCGCAGACGGCGAGGTCAGGCCTGATCTTCGCGGCCTTCGTCTTCTGGCTGTTCTGCTTCGGCATGTCGCGCTATTCAATGTACACCGAACGCCGGCTCGACACCGGCCACAAACGCTGAATGCATGTCGCCCAAAAGTGTATAGCGGTTTTGGGATAACGACATGCATCACTACCAACGACAAAAGAACAAGGGGATCCCTGTCATGGCCACCGAAAATGCCGTCAGCGCCGAAGAGATCAAGGTCAACGCCGCCAAGATGCAGATTTCGACGACCGATGTCGCCATCGACATCATCGCCATGCACAAATGGTACGGCGAGTTCCATGTGCTGAAGGACATCAACCTGAAAGTGATGCGCGGCGAGCGTATCGTCATCTGCGGCCCCTCCGGCTCCGGCAAATCGACCATGATCCGCTGCATCAACCGTCTGGAGGAGCACCAGAAGGGCAAGATCATCGTCGATGGCAAGGAACTGACCAACGATCTCAAGAAGATCGACGAGGTGCGCCGCGAGGTCGGCATGGTGTTCCAGCACTTCAACCTGTTCCCGCATCTGACCATCCTGGAGAACTGCACGCTGGCGCCGATCTGGGTGCGCAAGACGCCGAAGAAACAGGCCGAGGAAATCGCCATGCATTTCCTCAAGCGCGTCAAGATTCCGGAACAGGCCCACAAATATCCCGGCCAATTGTCCGGCGGCCAGCAGCAGCGTGTGGCGATTGCCCGTTCGCTGTGCATGAACCCGCGCATCATGCTGTTCGACGAGCCGACCTCGGCGCTCGATCCGGAGATGATCAAGGAAGTGCTGGAGACCATGGTTGGCCTTGCCGAGGAAGGCATGACCATGCTGTGTGTCACCCACGAGATGGGCTTCGCCCGCAAGGTCGCCAACCGTGTAATCTTCATGGACCAGGGCCAGATCGTCGAGCAGAACACGCCGGCCGAGTTCTTCGACCACCCGCGCCACGAGCGCACGAAGCTGTTCCTGTCGCAGATCCTGCACTAGGCCTCGACGGCCACGAAGAGCCCGGCTGAAACACTGCCGGGCTCTTTTGCGTATGGATAACAGGCGGGCGTTCGTGTCGCGCCGGAGCGCGTTTGCAGGGCCGCCTTTCATGAAAAGACTGGGACGTTTTCTGGGTCTTCTGTTGGTTCTCGTCGCACTCGCCCTGACGACGGGCACCTTCGTGCCACGGCCGCTGTGGCCGGCCGCCGCCGCCGTGCCAGCCGCGACGCGTCACATCCTGGTGCTGAACAATCCGATCCACACCGATATCGCCATCCCGGTCGATGACGCCGTGCGCCGGCGTTTCCATTTCCTGGTCGACGCGGGCATACCGGCCGACAGGCCGGAGGTCCGCTACATCGTCTTCGGCTGGGGCGGCCGCGCCTTCTACCTGGAGACGCCGACATGGTCCGAGCTGAAGGCGGTGCCGGTGATGAAGGCACTGACACTCGACGCGTCGGTCATGCATGTCGATGTCGCCGGTGACATCCTCGAACCGCGCCCCGATATCGCGGGATTCGACATCACCGAGGATCGGTTCACGGCGTTGCTCGATTTCATCGATGCAAGTTTCCAGCGGGGACCGAAAGGCCCGACCCTCGTTCCGGACGCAGCCTATTCCAGGTTCGACGGCTTCTACGAAGCCAATGGCCATTTCAACGCACTGGTCGGCTGCAACACCTGGACGGCGGCGGCCTTGCGCATCGCCGGCCTGCGCACCGGCTGGTGGAACCCGCTGCCTGTATCGCTTGGCCTGTCGATGCGGCTGTATAATTGAAGGCCATTCCGGTGATCAGCCGGCCTTGCGATCCTGTTTGGACACATATTCTCGAAGCGCTCTGTTGATTGCACCCTGGTAGCCGCGACCATCCGGTGCGCGCCTTTTGAACCAGGCGACGAGGTCAGAATCGAGACGCAGGGTCAGTTGTTGCTTGACCGGCTTGAAATAAGGATTTCGGACGGCGTTCTGCCAGAATTCCTCGGTCAATTCGGGAATGTCGCTCGTGTCGACATCATCCTCTGGTCGCGCCTTCAAAGCCGCGATCTCCGCTTTCTGTGCTTCTGTCAGAGGAGGCGGATTGGCCGGGTCGAATTCATATCGAACGATTTTGCGCATAATGCCTTTTCTCTTTGGACGTAGCTCGCCGCGCTGAAATGATGCGGATCACCTCGATCCCGTCTTCCTCTCGATCTGCGTGTGCAACCAGCAATATCAATGCGGTGTCAACCAAGCCGGTTGTCTGCCAACGATATTCGCCCCCTTCAATTCGATCATGCTCCAATAGCGCGAAAGGATCGGCGAAAACACGAACGGCGGTGTCGAAGCTTACGCCATGCTTGCGGAAATTGGATTTCGCCTTTTCGGCGTCCCATTCAAATCGCAATTTGCGCCTCGTTGACTACAAAAATGTAACTACAAATTGCCATTACGTCAAGGTCGACCGATGTAAGCATTCTATCGATGTAAGCATTCTAATGAGCCCGCCAGCCGTAGAGCCAGTCCAGATCCGCCGCGAGTTTTTCCGACGAGCGCACCTTCAGGAACACATTGCGCGCAATCGCCACTGGACCCGAGGCATGCCAGGCCAGCCGGTTGACAGCGCCGCGTCGGGCGACCTGCGCGACACGCGGCCGCCGAGACTGCTCCCAGACGGCAAGTGCGGCCAGGGGGTCGGCAGGGAAGTCGGCGATGATGTCGGCAAGCGTCGCCGCATCCTCGATCGCCATCGCCGCACCTTGCGCAGCGAATGGGGTCATCGCATGCGCGGCGTCGCCGATCAGCGCAATGCCGTTCGGTGTTGTCCAGGGCTGTTGCGGGTCAACAGTGTGGATCGGCCATGCGGTCCACGGGCCGGCCTGCTCGACCAGACGGGCAAGTTCTGCCGCGGTGCCGCGCAGGGCTCGGGTCAGGATCCCGGCGTCGGCGTTGCCGGACCAGCCCTCGGCAATGCGGTCGCCCCTGGTGAAGGCCGCGAGATTGAAGGCCGCACCCTTGCTGACGGGATAGGCGACCATATGGAAGCCGGGATGCAGGAAGGTGGTGACGCAGTCCCTGGCGCCTATGGCGGCAAAGCTCCGACCGGCGGCACTGCCGGCCGCGACGGTGGCGCGCCAGGCCAGTTCGCCGGAGAAATGGTTCCTTGGCGAAGCCGACCCCTTGGCCGAATCGACAAGTGCGCGCACCGACGACCAGACGCCATCGGCCCCAACCAGCAGGAAACCCTCCGCCTCGATGGTCTTGCCGCCGATCTCGGCCGTCGCGGTGATGCCATCCGGGCCGGTGTCAACGTCGCCGATGCGGGCGCCGGTGGTGAGATGGATATCCGGCATCTCGGCAACGCGCGCGGTCAGTGCGCTCTGCAGATCGGCCCTGTGCGCGACGAGATAGGGTGCCTGCCAGCGCGTTTCGGCGGCTTGCCCCAGCGGCACGCGCGCCAGTTCGCGCAAGGTCGCGGCCTCCTTCAACACCACGGCTTCCGGCCGCACCGCCGCCGGCAGCAGCCGGTCGAGTACACCAAGCTGGCGAAGGATGAGGGTCGCGTTTGGAGAGAGCTGGATGCCGGCGCCGGCAGCTTCCAGGCGCTGCGCCTGTTCGAACACCCGAACAAGGTAGCCGCGTTCGGCGAACGCGAGGGCTGCGGTCAATCCGGCGACACCCGCCCCGGCGATGACAATTTGCCGGGAGCGCGTGTCGTTCATCGGGCTGGTCGCGAAAGACTCAGGCGGCTTGTTCTATGTAGATGCAGCCGGCCGGCAGCGTTTCCGTTGCCTTCAGCTTCGGCGAATAGCGGTAGAGCGTCGAGCAATAGGGGCAGACTTTTTCGTTGTCGTCGCCCATGTCCAGAAACACATGCGGGTGGTCGAAAGGCGGATTGGCGCCCGTGCACATGAATTCCTTCACGCCGATGTCGATTGCCTGAAAGCCCGCATCGTTCTGAAAATGGGGAATGGAACCGCCTGCCATCGTCGTCTCCTTAACGCAGTCTCGTCTGCATCTGGATCATATCAGACCTCTTTGCAAGTTCGATGAAATGAAACTGTCGCAAAAGCCTGTCAGAGGATAAGTTAAGCCGGTTAACCCATGACCCGAAAACCGATTTCGGTTTTCGGGATGGACCATGGGTCGCTATAAGACGGCTAACCGGCTGACGGTACGGGAAGAGCGGGAATCATGAACGAACTGAAGCCGGTGCAGAACGAATTCGTGGATGTCGAGGTGGCTCGCCCGGAGGGCGGCAACCCGGACCGGTTTGTCAACCGCGAGTTTTCCTGGCTGCAGTTCAACCGGCGCGTTCTCGAGGAATCGCTGAACCTCAATCATCCGCTGCTGGAGCGCGTCCGCTTCCTGTCGATCTCGGCCGCCAACCTCGACGAGTTCTTCATGGTCCGTGTTGCCGGTCTTGCCGGCCAGGTGCGCGAGGGCATCACGCTGAAGAGCCCTGACGGCCGCACCCCCGAACAGCAGCTCGAACAGCTGCTGCGTGAGGTCGAGCGACTGCAGGAAGACCAGCAGAAGAGCCTTTCGGCGCTTACCGTGCTGCTCAACAAGGAAGGCATCGAGAGCATCACCCGCGATGCGCTGACCAAGGACGAGAAGATTTGGCTGGAAGACCATTTCCAGGAACAGGTTTTCCCGGTGCTCACCCCGCTGTCGATCGACCCGGCGCATCCGTTTCCGTTCATCCCCAATCTCGGCTTCTCGATGGCGCTGCAATTGCGCCATCGCAAGAATGGCGAGGAGATGAGCGCGCTGCTGCGCCTGCCGGTGGCGCTGAAGCGCTTCATCCGTCTGCCGGACCGCAAGCATCATGTCCGCTTCATCCCGCTGGAAGAGGCGGTCGGCCTCTATATCGGCAAGCTCTTCCCCGGCTACGAGGTCAAGGGCTCCGGCACGTTCCGTATCATTCGCGACAGCGATATCGAGGTCGAGGAGGAGTCCGAGGATTTGGTTCGCCTGTTCGAAACGGCGCTGAAGCGGCGGCGGCGGGGTTCGGTGATCCGCATCGAATTCGACAGGCTGATGCCTGGCGAATTGCGCGATTTCGTCGCCGGCGAGCTTGGCGTGTCGTCGAGCCGCATCAGCGTCTTGACCGGTCCATTGGCGCTCAGCCAGATTTCCGAGATCGTGGCCGTTCCCCGCGACGACCTGAAATTCATGCCCTACAATCCGCGTTTTCCCGAGCGCATCCGCGAGCATGGCGGCGATTGTTTCGCCGCCATCCGCGAGAAGGACATCGTCGTCCATCACCCCTACGAATCGTTTGACGTCGTGGTGCAGTTCCTGCGCCAGGCGATGGCCGATCCGGAAGTGGTGGCGATCAAGCAGACGCTTTACCGCACCTCCAATGACAGCCCGATCGTGCGTGCGCTGGTCGACGCGGCCGAGGCCGGCAAGTCGGTCACCGCGCTTGTCGAGCTCAAGGCGCGCTTCGACGAAGAAGCCAACATTCGCTGGGCGCGCGACCTGGAGCGTGCCGGCGTGCAGGTCGTGTTCGGCTTTCTCGAGCTGAAAACCCATTCGAAAATGTCGCTGGTGGTGCGGCGCGAGGACGGCAAGCTGCGCAACTACGTGCACCTCGGCACCGGCAACTACCATCCGGTAACGGCGCGCATCTACACCGACCTGTCCTTCTTCACCACCGATCCGACGATTGCCCGCGATGTCGCCCAGCTGTTCAATTTCATCACCGGCTATGCCGAGCCGACGGACGAAATGCGGCTGGCGATCTCGCCGTTCACGCTGAGAAGCCGCATCCTGAAGCACATTGCCGACGAGATTGCCTACGCGGTGCAGGGGAAACCGGCGCGCATCTGGATGAAGATGAACGCACTTGTCGATCCGATCATCATCGACGCGCTCTACGATGCCAGCCGCGCCGGCGTCGAGATCGATCTTGTCGTGCGCGGCATCTGCTGCCTGCGGCCGCAGGTTCCGGGCCTGTCGGAAAACATCCGCGTAAAGTCGATCGTCGGCCGTTTTCTCGAACACAGCCGCATTTACTGTTTCGGCAATGGTTACGGCCTGCCGTCGGACGAGGCGATCGTCTACATCTCTTCGGCCGACCTGATGCCGCGCAATCTCGACCGCCGCGTCGAAACCATGGTGCCGATCACCAATCCAACTGTGCATGAACAGATCCTTGGCCAGATCATGCTGGGCAACATCATGGACAATCAGCAAAGTTTCGACGTATTGGCTGATGGAACCTCCCGGCGCGTCGTGCTGGAGGAGGGCGAGGAACCGTTCAACGCGCAGGAATATTTCATGACCAATCCGAGCCTGTCGGGACGGGGTGACGCGCTGAAATCGCATGCGCCCAAGCGCATCGCGCAGTTCAAGCGCCGCAAGAAGAACGCCGCAGCGTCCGGCTGATGCTGTCTGATTCCCAGGGCCGGCTGCAGGACCGCCGACCGCTGTCCATCATCGACATCGGATCGAACTCGATCCGTCTCGTCGTCTATGAGGGACTGGCGCGCTCGCCGACCATGCTGTTCAACGAAAAGATGCTGGCCGGTCTCGGCCGCGGCATCGTTTCGACTGGCAAGCTCGATCCCGAGGCGGTGACGCGCTCGATGGAAGAGTTCCGCCGCTTTCGCGCGCTTTCCGACCAGGCCGGCGCCGAGCATATGTATGTGCTGGCCACCGCCGCGGCCCGCGAGGCGGTCAACGGTCCCGATTTCATCCACCGCGCCGAGGAAGTGCTGAAGACCGAGATCCGTGTCATCAGCGGCCGTCAGGAAGCGTATTATTCGGCGCTCGGCGTCATTTCCGGCTTCCATCCGGCCGACGGCATCGCCGGCGATCTGGGCGGCGGCAGCCTCGAACTGGTCGACGTCGCCGGCGAAGCGATCGGCGACGGCATCACGCTGCCGCTGGGCGGTCTGCGCCTGCAGGACATGGCGAAGAACTCGCTGGCTCAGGCTGCCAAGATCACGCGTGACGAACTGGCGAAGGCCAAGCTGTTGAAAGGCGGGCAGGGCAGGCCCTTCTACGCCGTCGGCGGCACCTGGCGAAATCTTGCCCGGCTGCACATGGAGATGACCAACTATCCGCTTGGCGTCATGCACCATTACGAGATCTCGGCTGAAAGCGCGGCGAATTTCCTCAAGCAGGTGGCCAAGGCCGAGATCGAGAAGGTCAAGGGCATCGAAGGCGTTTCCAAGAACCGCCGTTCGCTGCTGCCCTATGGCGCCGTCGTGCTGCAGGAGATCATGGCGGCGATGCAGCCGTCGAAGATCATCGTCTCGGCTCTGGGCGTACGCGAAGGCTTTCTCTATTCGCTGCTCGATGAGGCCGAGCAGAAGGCCGACCCCTTGATTTCGGCGTCGGAGGAACTCGCCCGCCTGCGCTCGCGCTCCGTCGCCCATGCGCATGAACTTGTCGACTGGACCGCCAAGACCTTTGCCGCTTTCGGCATCGACGAGACCGAAGACGAGGCTCGCTACCGCCACGCGGCCGCATTGCTGGCCGATATCGGCTGGCGCGCGCATCCCGAATATCGCGGCAAGCAATCGCTCAACATCATTGCGCACGCCTCCTTCTTCGGCGTCGACCATCCCGGCCGTGCCTTCCTGGCCATGGCCAACGCCTTTCGTCACGACGGCATCTTCAACGAAGCCATCGCCCCCGAGATCAAGGCGCTGGCGCCGCCGCGTTATCTGGAGCGCGCCCGCGTGCTCGCCGCGATGATGCGCGTCGTCTACCTGCTGACGGCGTCGATGCCCGGCATCATGCCCAGGCTGAAATGGGAACAGCGCGCCAACGGCGTGCTGGCGCTGGTCTTGCCGGCATCGCTGGCCGATCTCTATGGCGAGCGGCCGGCCGGGCGCCTGGCACAGCTGGCCAGGATCACCAACCGCCGGCTGGTGCTGGCTGTCGAGGGCGGCCCGAGCCTTTCAGTGAAATGAACACGGCCTACCAGAGCGTGATTTATCAGCGGCTTCGCGTTTGAGGACCGGCTTCCCCCAATCCGTCGCTGCTTCGCAGCGCCACCTTTCCCCTCTCCGGAGGGAAAGGAAGGGAGCCTCGTTGGAAGAGCGTTGGCGGCAATAGGCTCGCGCCCTTCCTCTACCCCGTCGATCGGGGGAGAGGTGGCTCGGCGAAGCCGAGACGGAGTGGGGGTCGACCAGCTCGGGCGCGTGTAAGCAAAGATGTCAAACCGCACCGCGCCCGTCGATCGACCATGCGCCCGCACCGGCCATCGCCAGCGCAACAAACCCGCCTGATATCGCAATGTCCTTCATCAGCATCTGCTGGTGCAGGAAGGCGAGCATCCCGTCGCCGTCGCCCTGGCCGTAATGGCCGATGAAGCCAGCGGCAATGCAGAAGGCAGCGAGCAGCAGCGCCGCGATCCGGGTCTGGAAACCGACCAGGATGAGCAGCCCGGCGATCAGTTCGAACAGTCCCGTGCCCCAGGCGGCAAGTGCCGGCAGCGGCAGGCCGAGGCCGGCGAAATAACCTGTGGTGCCCGCAATGTCGCTCAATGCCTGGAAACCGGAAGGCACGAACAGGGCGGCGAGCAGCAACCGGGAGAGCAGGAGCAGCGCGTCGCGGGGCATGTTCACCTCCATCGTAGGGCGCCCCCCCCCCCCAAACCCCAATCCAAGCGCCGAAAATAAAACAACCCCCCCCCCCTAGGCGGGGCAGGTACCAAAACCAAAAAAACGGGGGGGGCAAATAACGCCCGCG
>NZ_JBVVQX010000002.1:0-14779 GCF_055811675.1 Mesorhizobium sp. WSM4808 | reverse complement strand
TTTACGGTTTTGGCGGGGTCTTGCCCAACCGTTGCTATCCCCATAAATCCTATGTAAATAAAAAACCCCCCCCAAAAAACCCCCCCCCCCCCCCCAAAAAACCCCCCAAAAAGCCCCCCCCCACCAAAAAAAAAAACCCCAAAACCAACCCCCCCCCAAACCCCGGCATCCAAAAAAAAAACCCGGCCCCACTCACCGGGGGCAATCAACCAAAAACAAAAACGCGGCGCTTAAAATCCCGCGCCGCTTTTTTGTTCGGCTATTGCCAGTTTTTGGATCAGCCGCGCTTGGCGTCGATCGAATAGGCGCCGGCGCCCGAGGAAGCCAGCAGGAGGAAGCCGCCCGCAATCGCGAGGTTCTTGAGAAACTGGATCATCTGCATCTGGTCGGCCCAACCGGTATGGGCGACCAAACCGGTAGCGACGGTGAAGATCGCCAGCACCCAGGCAACAATCCGGGTCTTGAAGCCGACGAGGATGGCGAGGCCGCCGAGAAGCTCGATCAGGCCGACGACAATGGCCGTTACGGTCGGCAAGGGCAGGCCGAGGGCACCGAAATAGCCGGCCGTGCCGGTGATGGCGGTCAGCTTGCCGAAGCCTGAAAGCAGGAAGATGACGGCAAGCAGGACGCGGCCGAGGAGGATGGTGGTCGAGGCATTGGATGCGCCGGAACCGGCGACTGAAGTGTTGATGGACATGGTGGCTCTCCGGGATGGGTTGATACCGGGGAGATAGCGCAAGCCGACTGTTCACCAAAGCCACCAGGTTGGCGACACATTGTTCACAGTACTTACGTTTCCGTGATCGGGCGGCCTGCGCAAAATTCGCTTCGCGTCACGTCGTGACGGGAGTAAATTCTCCCGTCACGAATTACCGGGCTTTTGGTTGACGCAATTCCGGACGGAAAACCGCAAGGCACTTTTCCTGGAATTGCCTACCCCGGATGCGTCATGTCCTCCGGCCGCACCAGCCGATCGTAGTCGGCCTCGCTGACCAGCCCGGTGGCGAGCGCTTCCTCGCGCAAAGTGGTGCCCTTCTTGTGCGCGGTCTTGGCGATCTTGGCGGCATTGTCGTAGCCGATGGTCGGCGCCAGCGCCGTCACCAGCATCAGCGAGCGGTCGAGTGCCGCCTTGATGTTGTCTTCGCGGGCCTCGATGCCGACGACGCAATTGTCGGTGAAGGAGACCGAGGCGTCGGCGAGCAGCTGCACCGACTGCAGGAAGTTGTAGGCCATCAGCGGGTTGTAGACGTTGAGCTCGAAATGACCCTGGCTGCCGGCGAAGGTGAGCGCCGCATTGTTGCCGAACACCTGCACGCAGACCTGCGTCAGCGCCTCGCATTGGGTCGGGTTGACCTTGCCCGGCATGATGGACGAGCCCGGTTCGTTTTCCGGCAGCGACAGTTCGCCGAGGCCCGAACGCGGGCCGGACCCGAGGAACCGGATGTCGTTGGCGATCTTGAACAGTGCGGCGGCCGCCGCATTGATGGCGCCGTGCGAAAACACCATGGAATCATGGGCCGCGAGCGCCTCGAACTTGTTCGGCGCGGTGACGAAGGCAATGCCGGTGATGGAGGCGATGCGATCCGCCACCCGTTCGGCGAAGCCGACCGGCGCGTTGAGGCCGGTGCCGACGGCGGTGCCGCCCTGCGCCAGTTCCTGCAGGCCGGGCAGCGTCAGCTCGATGCGCTTGATCGACGAGGCGACCTGCGCGGCGTAGCCCGAAAATTCCTGGCCGAGGGTCAGGGGGGTGGCATCCTGCGTGTGCGTGCGGCCGATCTTGATGATGTGATTGAACTCTCTGCTCTTGGCGGCGAGCGCCTTGTGCAGGTGCTTCAGCGCCGGCAACAGATCGTGCACGATGCGTTCGGCGCAGGCGATGTGCATGGCCGTCGGATAGGTGTCGTTCGACGACTGGCTCATATTGACGTGGTCGTTGGGATGCACCGGCTTCTTGGAGCCCATCACGCCGCCCAGCATCTCGATCGCCCGGTTGGAGATCACCTCGTTGGCGTTCATGTTGGACTGTGTGCCCGAGCCGGTCTGCCAGACCACCAGCGGGAAATGCTCATCGAGCTTGCCGTCGATGACCTCTTGCGCCGCCTCGACAATGGTCTTGCCGATCGAAGGATCAAGGCGTTTGAGCTCCATGTTGGCCTCGGCCGCCGCCCGCTTGACGATGCCCAGCGCGCGCACGATCGACGCCGGCTGCTTCTCCCAGCCGATCTTGAAATTGCCGAGCGAACGCTGCGCCTGCGCGCCCCAGTACCGGTCGGCGGCGACTTCGATGGGACCGAACGTGTCGGTTTCGGTTCTGGTCTTTGCAGCGGTCACAGGTCTCTCCTTGTCGAAGTCGGCAACGGCGTATCGCGTTGCACAAACGGCTTCAAGCGGAGATTGCGGGCGGCGAGGATGCAAATCGGTTGAAGGTGTGCTGGTGATCTCCCTCCTCGAGGGGGAGATGTCGCCGAAGGCGACAGAGGGGGTCGGTTCGACCGGGCGCGACCTCCTGCCGCCGCCGGAAGAAGGTTGGCGCTCCATGTGAGGCGACCCCCTCTGGCCTGCCCGTCCTCCGCAGCAGCTGCGCTGCAGCTGCGGAGGGTGGACCGGCCATCTCCCCCTCAAGGAGGGAGAAAAGCAGCTCACCCCGCCGTATAACCCCCGTCAATGGAGAAGATGCCGCCGCTGGTCCAGGCCGCCTCGTCGTTAGCGAGATAGACCGCGATACCGGCCAGATCGTCGGGGCGGCCGATTCTGCCGAGCGGATAGCTGCGCTCGACATAGGCCTTCAGTTCCGCCTTTGCCTCGGCCGGCAAATTGTCGACTGTCTTGCGCCGCATGGCGGTGTCGACCGTGCCGGGCGCGATGGCGTTGACGCGGATGCCGCGCGGGCCGAGTTCGAAGGCGAGCGACTTGGTCAGCGAGTTCAACGCGCCCTTCGACAGGGAATAGAGGCTCGACGGCCGCTTCGGGATCATCTTGTTGGCGAAATAGGACGAGATGTTGATCACCGATGCGCCGGCCGCCAGATGCGGCAGCAGGCCCTGGGTGAGGAAGAACACAGCAGTGACATTCAGCGCGAAGGATTGCTGGAACTGCGCCTCGCTGACGGTTTCGAACGGCACCAGGAAAGCCACTCCGGCATTGTTGACGAGGATATCGATAGGCGTGCCCGATTTTTTTACGTGCTCGATGACGGCCGCAATGCCGGCCGAGGTGGCAAGATCGGCCGACAGCGTCTCGATAGTGCCGCCGAGCTGCTTGCGGGCGGCGTCGAGCTTTTCGGTGTCGCGGCCGACGATCAGGACGTCCGCGCCCTCGCGCAAAAAGGCCTCGGCGATCGCCAAGCCGATACCGTCCGACCCACCGGTGACCAGCGCGCGCTTGTTGTGAAGTCTCATCGGATGCTCCAAGGCTACTCTGGCCGCCGCGGAGCACCGCATATCAGCGGGCGAGGTCAAGCGGCCAGCCTATCCGGTAGTGGGTCAGTTTGAAATCTGTCTCGCCTGAACGTGGCTCAGCAGTGAGACGACATATCGTTCCATATCAAGCCTGCGAGCGGTTCCAAGTACACTTGCCCAGGTATCCTGCGGACCGGCGCCAGAGGCGATCATGGCCGGTGCGTTGTGAAATGAATCCGCGAGCATACGAGCTCTGGATAGATCATCGGTCGCGCGAATTTCGACGAGGACGATGCAAAGAACCCTCAGGATATTTTCATTCGTGATGGGTTGAGGATCAATCAGTTGAGACACCTTTCTTTCGGTACGCCCCCGAGCCGCTGGCTTTTCGGCTTCCTTCGCCTCGATCAGCGCAACGATATCGCTAATCTCCCAAAGCTTGCCAGTCACGCCGGCGGCCATCGCGGGCGTCATGCGCATGAAGCATGAATGCGGACAAAGTTGTAATACATGAAGTGCAGGGGCAACGGCGTTGGCGTGAGCTTCCACTGCCGTTGGTCAGGCGCGTGAAGCGGCGCATATGCATCCGCATAGTCCGGTTTTGGCGTTCGGCAAATGACGTGCTGACGTGCTTGATGTCTGGATTACCTTCGATCCACTCTTTCCGCGCACCAGTGCATTCGGCGGGGCTATGCACTCGATTGTCATACGCCGTCCCATACGTTTCTGTAAGCATATAGGAGTTCACGGCGGGTCACGACAACGGCATTCGCGGCATCAAATTTCAAACTGACCCACTACCGCCTATCCCACGGTATGAACTTCGGTGACGGGCTCCCGCCGGGCCAGCCGGCCCGCGACATAATTCTTGACCTGGCGGACGGCCTGTTCGCGCGAGACGCTGCCCGGTTGCAGGCCGAGCCGCAGCCAAAGCCCGTCGATCAGCGCCGTGACGCCAAGCGCGATGTCGTCGGCATCCGCCGGCGAGGCGAGGCCGTGCAGGCCCGACAACAGGTTCGAGCGCATGCGCGCATGGATCACCCGCTGGATACGGGCCATCTTCTCGTCGCGCGGCACCTCGGCGCAGAGCGACAGCCAGGCATGGCACAGAGGCGGCTGGAACAGATGCTCTTCGAAATTACCCTCGATCACCGCATCCATGCGCTCCATCGGCGTACGCGCCCGGCGAAGCCGCGCGATCACCGCCTGGCACAGGACGGCATTGGCTTCGCGCATCGCGTGCTCGAACAGTTCCTGCTTGTTGCGGAAATAGTGCAGCACGATGCCTTTGGAGGCACCTGCCTGGGCGGCCACTTTTTCCAGGGTCGCGCCGGCAATGCCCTCGCGCTCCAGAACCACGAAGGCCGCCTGCCGCAGCTCCTTGCGGCGTATCTCACTGAGACGCTTGAGTTTCACGGCATTGGTCCATGCATTTCGAATCCACGTTGACATTTTCGTCCGCTCAGATCAAGAATTGACCCATGGGACAATAAAAAGACCAATTGGTCAATTTCACGAATGAGGAGAACCGAAATGTTGCGCATCCTTGCAAACGGCGTCTGTTTGGCCGCCCTCATGTTGGCCTCTCATGCGGCTCAGGCGGCCGAGGGCCAAGAGTGCAGGACGGTCCGTATGGCCGAACCCGGCTGGAACGACCTTGCCTTCACCACGGGGGTCGCCAACGTCCTGTTGGAGGCGCTCGGCTACCAGCCCCAAAGCCAGGTGCTCGGCATCAACGTCATCTACGAGGGCATGAAGAACAGGGACCTCGACCTGTTCCTGGGCTACTGGGATCCGGCCATGGTCACCTATTACGAGCCCTACAAGCAGGACGGCTCTGTCGAGAATGTGCGCGTTAATCTCGTGGGCGCCAAATACACCTTCGCCGTCCCGACCTACGCCTGGGACGCCGGCGTCAAGGACATTTCCGATCTGCACAAATTCGCCGACAAGTTCGGCAAGAAAATGTACGGCATAGAGCCCGGCTCCAACCAGTTGATGATGGACGCCATCGCCGATCCGGCCTTTGGCTTGGACGGCTGGCAGGTGGTCGAGTCCAGCGAAGCTGGCATGCTGTCGGAGGTCGGCTACGAGATCAAGGAAAAGCAGTTCATCGTCTTTCAGGGCTGGGCGCCGCATCCGATGAACACGATGTACGACTTCAAATATCTGACCGGCGGCGACAAGTTCTTCGGCCCGAATTTCGGTGCCGCAACGGTGACGACGCAGGTGCGCAAGGGCTATCTCGAGCAATGCCCGAACGTCGCGCAATTCCTCAGGAATCTCGTCTTCGACATCGATTTCGAAAATGTCGGCATGGGCTATCTGATCAATGACGGCATGAAGCCGGAGGACGGTGCGCTGAAGGCAATCACGGCCAACAAAAGCCGCCTCGACGCCTGGCTCGCCGACGTCACCACTTTTGACGGCCAACCCGGCCTCGCCGCGGTCAAGGAAAAGCTCGGCCTGTGAGAGCGGCCGCGCCCGATGACTTGAAGCAGGATGTGATTGCGGAGCAGGGCGCCTGGGCCGGACGCAAGCAGTTCGTCACTGTCGGCGATCTCGACATCGCCTATGTCGAGGTATCAGGCGCCGAGCCGGCACTGCTGTTGGTGCACGGCTTCACCGACACCAGCCGCAGTTTTTCGCTTCTGGCGCCATATCTGGCCGGCCGCCGTCTGATCATGCCGGATCTGCGCGGCCACGGCGCCTCGCAGGCTGGCAAGAACTGCGGCATCGCCGATCTTGCCGATGATATGGCCGGGCTGATCCGGAGTTTACAACTCGACCGACCGGTCGTCGTCGGCCATTCGCTGGGCGCCATGGTGGCTGTCGCCTTGGCTGGGCGACACAGCGAACTGATCAGCGGGCTGGTGGTCCTGGCCGGCACGTTGAAGCCCGATTTCGCGCCGGGTCATCCGCTGGTGGTGAGCGTTGAGGCCCTGCGCGACCCGATATCGCCGGCCGATCCGTTCTATGTCTGGTGGCATGCCTGTCGTCCCGACGTGCCCGCAGCCTTTCTCGCCGGCTTGGCGCAAGAGGCCTCGGCGATGCCGACCCCGCGCTGGCGCGCGATTCTCGAGGAAATCCGCCGCGCCGACCTGACCGATGCTGCACGGGCCGTGCAAGCCCGGACGCTGATCATCGCTGGCGCCTGCGACCCGCTGTTCGGCGAGGCGCACCAGCAGGCGTTGCAATCCGCTCTTGCCGGAGCCGTCTTCGTTCGCGCCGAGAGCTGTGGCCACAACCCGCATTGGGAAGATCCAGGTCTCGTCGCGAAGGCCATTCTCAAGGCGTTTGAAGTCTAACGCCCGACCAGCGATTGCGAGGTGGGCGATAGCCGCAAGGTCTCCGTTGGTTTGGTCAGGCCGAGCTGCGCGGCCTGCCAAAAATCCCGCCATGCCGGAGAAGCGGCAAGCGCAGCCTTGTGCCGGGCATGCGCCTCGGTGCTGGCAAAACCCATGACGCTGATGAAGACGTTTTCATCAGCCCGTACCGGCAGGCGCGGAAAACTGTTTTCGGCATGCTCGGTAACGAAAGCGGCGAGCAGGCGTGCGTCGGCCGTCATCAGGCAGGCCGTCTCAATCTCGAAGCGAGTGGCGAAATCAGCCTCTGTGCCGGGCTGAAAATGATGAATCTCGATGACAACGATGCCGGTCAGCGGTTTGTTTTGAATGGGCTTTTCGTCGGCGGCCAGGCTTGGCCGCTGCGCGCCAGCTAGGTCGAAGCCGGCGCCCGGCCACGCCGGCTTGAGCAGCAGCACATCGTCGGAATCGATCATTGTCTCGTTGGCCGCATGGCTGTGCGCCGCCCAGACCGGCCCGCCATAAAAAGCGGCGAGAGCATTTTTCCGCGCATCCATGCCGTCGAAGCCGCGCATCCAGACGAACATGTCAGGCCGATCGAGGTCCCGGAACTGGCCGATGATGGTCATGCCGGCGTCCTCCTGGCCCTCGATCAGCCTTCCGTCGAAGATGCCGATGAGCATGTCGCGCCGACCAGGCTTCAGCGTGTATTGCCGAAGCTCGACGACATGCGAAGCGAGCGCTGAGGGTTTCGTCGCGACGTTCTGGGGCAGGTTCATCCGACATTCTCCAAAACAGGGTGATCGTCCTGTTTTGTAAAACAGACCGGTTGTCCTGTTTTGTCAACATGCTAAAGTTCGGCAATGTCAGCAGAGATGACCGTCCAGCCAAAACCGCGCCCGGGAAAACGCATCAACGACCCTGAAGGCATGCGCAAGAAAGTGCTCGATGTCGCCGAGGACGCGTTCCAGGCGCGCGGCTATCACGCCTCCAGCATCGGCGATCTGATGGCGGCGGCTGATGTCAGCGGCGGCGCGCTGCATCACCACTTCCCGACCAAGAAGGCGCTGGCGCTGGCTGTGATCGACGAGCGTGTGGCGGCAGCGGTCGAAGAGACATGGATCGCGCCGGTGCTGGCGGCGGCATCGGCGCGCGAGGGCGTGCGCTCGGTGTTCGAGGCCGTGGCGGCGGAACTGGAGCAGCAGGGTTTCGTGCGCGGCTGCCCGCTCAACAATCTGGCGCACGAACTGTCGCTTGCCGATCCCGATTTTCGCACTGCCCTTGCCGGGATTTTTGCCGGGTGGCGGCGCGCGATTGCCGACAAGCTGCGTGCCGACCAGCAGGCGGGCAAGGACGAGGGCACGGACCCCGAACGCTTCGCCGCGCTGACGGTCGCCGCCTATTCCGGGGCCATGTCGATGGCCAAGACGGCGCAGGATGCCGGTGTGCTGCGGGATTGCCTGGCGGGGCTGGAGCGCAGCGCGCCGTCGCCATCGCAGGGCGGCTTGGCAGCCAGGCGACGCAACAGGATACTGCCACGGCCGAGAACCCCTTGAATTTGCGTCGCTGCGTTCTTCAGGCGATGCCGGGCGAGATGGGGAGCGCCGGGCTCGGGTTCAGCTACTCGGCCAGCGGCTTGATCGTCTCGTAGCCGTTGACGGATTCCGAACTGGTGCCTTCATCGTAGCGCCGCGCGAGCGCGGCTTGCAGATCGGGCGCATAAAGGGCGGTGAATGAATCCAGCGTCTCGCCGGCGCCGTTCTTGAAGGTCTCCTTGATCGCCAGGACATTGTATTTGCAGTCGCCCAGACTGAATGTCTCCTTGCCCTTGACGACAAGGCTCAGCGTCTTTGTGCCCTTCGGCGGCTTGTTCGGCGACAGCTCGACGAACTCTATCGTGGCCTTTGCCCCCGCCTTCAGCGGGAACAGCTTTCGCAGATCGGAAAACGGGATCATCGCCTGCCGGCCGGTGTCGCTGTCGCGAAACACCTCGATCAGGCCGGCGAACAGATATTGGGTTTGGGGCGATTGCGATTCGTAGGTGTTGGCAACCGACATCATCCCGCCGGCCACGGGCCGAAATTCGCTGTGGATGCCGGGTCTCGCCAGAACGAAACCCTTCCTGGCGGACTTGGCGTCGACGCAACCGGCGGCATGCGCTGTGCTCGCGCACAGCATCGCGGCCAGGATCATGCAGATAGGTGCGGCTTTCATCTTTCGTCCTCCTCCGCTTGCGCAAGCGAGACATGCCAGACCCGTGGCGTCATGTCGATGATGGCGCAGAGGCGCTGGACGACCGGCCGCTGTCCATGCTGAATCAGCGTATGATGAATCGCCATTCGACTGGATCGCTTTCCCGACGCAACTTCCTGGTACAGGCTGCAGGATTTGCCGCGGCCGGCGCCTTGCCGCGGCCGGCCTTCGGCCAGACCGGGCAACGCGTCCAGTCGATCGACGCCACCTTCCTGTTCATCGCCGATGTCCATGCCTGCCGCATGGCGAGCGGCTTGAGCCCCAACTGCCTGCAGGAGGGCAAGACCGACGCCGCGCTGCTGCGCAACGTGGCGGTGCTGAATGCGCTTGGCGACAAGGACTGGCCGGCCGAGATCAATGGCGTCGCCACCGGCCTGCGTTCGGCCGGCAGGATAGGCGCGCCGCTCGGCCTCGTCGTCGGCGGCGACGTCACCGACGATGGCGGCGGCCAGATCACGCAGCCGAGCGAGGGCACCCAACTGCTCCAGTTCAGCCAGCGCTACAGCCAGGGCGTCGGTCCGGATCGCGTGCACATGCCGGTTTATATCGGGCTCGGCAACCATGATCTCGACCAGAACGGGCCGCCGCACCATGTCGACTGGTACCGGCGCGAACTGCGCGACTATGTCGAGGTCAACCATCGCGCCGGCGTGTTCTTCAAGCCGCCGGTGCCGGCCACCGACTATGATGTCGACACCGACTGCTACTCCTGGGACTGGGGCGGCCTGCATCTGATCCAGACGCATCGTTTCGCCGGCGATACCGGCCACGGCGCCGAGAGCAGCCTGCCATGGCTGAAGCAGGACCTGGCGACCTATGCGGCGGACGGCCGCCCGGTCGTCCTGTTCCAGCATTATGGCTGGGACACTTTTTCGGTGGAACGCTGGGATGCCGCCAAGAGCCACTTCGATGATGACGGCACCGGTGCGCCGCATTGGTGGAGCGAGGCCGACCGGCAGGCGTTGCTGGCGGCGCTGAAGGGCTACAATGTCGTCGGCATTTTCCACGGCCACCAGCACGAAACGCCGCTGATCTATCGCAGGGACGGGATCGATCTGTTCAAGCCGAAGGCTGCCTATATGGGCGGTTTCGCGCTGGCCAGGGTGACCAGCGACGGCATGGACGTGGTGCTGGGCGAGGCGACCGGCGATCATGGCGAGGTTGCCTTCACCAATGCTCTCAGCAAGGGCTGGAGCACATGAAAAAGGCGGCCTTCGCGGCCGCCTTTCCCTCGATAAAGCGCGTTTCTCGATGTCGGATCAGAGCGCCTTCTTGACCTTGTCCTTGACGTCGCCATAGGCCTTCTGCACCTTGCCGGCGATCCGGTCGCCCGTGCCTTCGGCCTGGGTCTGCCTGTTGCCGGTCGCCTTGCCCGCGGCTTCCTTGACCGAGCCTTTGACCTGCTTGGCCACGCCCGCAACCTGATCCTTGTTCACCATTTTTGCGCATCTCCTGGGGTGTGAATTCGGAGGAATTCATTTGCGGGTAGCCAACGGGCCGGCGTCGGTTAGGTTCCAGGCGTCGCCCGGACGGCAGATCAGGTCGCGCGGCCGCCGCCTTGGGGCAAGGCTGGTGGGCTAGGCTGTGAACACACGTCGACCATGGATATTGGATGGCCGAGCGTGCGGGGAGAAAAATGGCAGAGTTTACGCTCTATATCGGCAACAAGTGTTTCTCCTCATGGTCGCTGCGGCCATGGCTGGCGATGAGGCATCTGGAGATACCGTTCGAGGAAGGTTTCGTGCGGCTGCGCACGCCTGAGACCTTTGCCAATCTGGCGAAAGTGTCGCCGACAGGTCAGGTGCCGGTGCTGAATCACAACGGCAAGATCGTCTGGGAAACCCTTGCCATCCTTGAATATCTCGCCGACCTGTTTCCCGAAAAAAAGCTCTGGCCGGCCGATATCGACGCCCGTGCGCTGGCGCGTTCGGCTGCGACTGAGATGCATTCCGGCTTTCGCGAGGTTCGCTACGGCTGGCCGATGAATTTGCGTCGGCCGAAGGGCCACAAGCTGCTCGACGCCGAGGGCGAGGCGCAACGCGCCCGCATCGAGGCGCTGTGGCGCCAGTGCCGGGAAAAATACGGCAAGGGCGGCCCGTTCCTGTTCGGCCACTTCACCGCGGCCGATGCCATGTATGCGCCTGTCGTCACCCGTTTCGACACCTATGGCGGCACGCTGGCGCCGGATACACGCGCCTATGTCGACGCCGTGCTGGCAACGCCGGCGATGCGCCACTGGTATGCCGAGGCGGCCAGGGAGACGTGGCCGGAACCCGGTCCGGACGAATAGGATCCAAACGAAAACGCCCCTCGCACCTTTTATCGTGCGGGGGGCGTCTTTGCCATCAACTGTTATTCGATTGCTCTCATGAACTGCTGATGACACCGAATAAATGCGTCTGCGCAGATGGTTCCTGAATGCCGGAAAACTTTTCTCAAGTTGGCGCAAGCTCGCTGTTTGGTGTCCGATTTGCCGTCATGCCAGGTGTTTTGGCCAGGTGGTTGGGAGAATTCCGCAGCTGTGGCTTTATGCAAATTTGACAGCGCGCCAAAAGAAGCCTATAAACAAATCGTCGATATTTGTTTGACTGACTTTTGTTATCCGCGCTTTCGAGCGCGCCTTTGACGAACTTCCCACATCAAAAATCGGGACAAACGACGTTGTGCATCCGCATGGCGTCGAACGAATATTTGCCATGGAAAGGGTTCGTCATGAGCACCGGCACAGTTAAATGGTTCAACGCCACCAAAGGTTTTGGTTTTATTCAGCCTGACGACGGCTCGGCCGACGTTTTTGTCCACATCTCGGCCGTAGAGCGCGCCGGCATGCGCGACATCGTCGAGGGCCAGAAGCTCGGCTACGAGATGGTCCGCGACAACAAGTCGGGCAAGATGTCCGCCGACCAGTTGAAGGCGGCCTGAAAAAAGAATTCAGCTCTCCCGGTGACCACGGATGTACTGGCACCGGTGAGTGGCGAATTCGGGCGCATGGCCGCGGAGACTTGAGTTTCCACGGCATGTCATGCGCATGAGAAGGGCGTTTCGTGCATCCCCGGTGCATCCTTTTTGGATGTCATCTGGTTGCGCGGCGCCTTTACGGAAGGTCAGGCGGTGCCTGGCCTTTTTCATTTTGCGGGCCTCGCCGCCGAAAGTGCGCTGCGCGCCAGCCTGGACGTGCTAAGGGACGCTCCAGCAATTTGAATTCGCCGCGCGTATTGCTTTGTGCGTGATCCTGACCGAAGACCCGGTCTCGCTCCATCGGCACAGGCTCCTGACAGGAGAAAGATTTGACCACCAGTTCAAAGACAACCGTCGATCAGGCCGTGTCCCTGTTCAGCAAGACGCAAACCCAGTCGATGTCGCTCAACCGCATCAATTCCGAGCGCGACGCCGTCAGCGAGGCACGTGAAGCCAAGACCGCGCGCCTGCGCGAATTGCGCCTGGAAAAGGAGGCCGACGAGATGGCCGCCGCCGCGGCGCTAGCCGCTTTGCCGAAGCGGGCCGGAAGACGCTGATGGCCACCAAACGCGTACCGCCAACACCGATCGCCGCCGACGCAACCATTGCCGATATGGTCGAAGGCCTCGACAAGCCGGTCGAATTCGTCAGGCGTGTGCTGGAAAAGCTCGAACGCTGCAAGCGTGCCCACGGTGATGCCCAGGTGCGCGTCGGCGTGCGTGGCCGCGCCGAATGTCCGAACTACCTGATCGAATATGTCCGCGAAGACGCCAAGACCCATGAGCGGGTGACTTATCAGGACGCCGCCTACAGCGGCAGCACGCATCGCGAGCTGGCGGCCCATCACATCGAGGCGGTGAAAAACTGGTCGCCCGAGGAAATGAACATCACGGCCGTTTCGGCGCTGATCGGCCGCCTGCGCAATCCGCGCGCCCCATCATCGCGCTTCGCCGACGAGGACTGACATGGCCATAAAATTCTCCTCCAAGGATCAGACGGCAGCCTCGGGTGCTGCGGCAAAACCGGCCAAGCCGGTTGCCGCGAAAGCCGGCGACGCCACCGAGGCCGCGACCGATCTGTTCAAGTCGCCGGCGGATTCGCCGAAGGGCAAGACGGCTAAGAAGAAATAGCGCCTTGCCGCAAGACGCCGATCAAAACCCCGCCGCGCCGGGGCTGTCCGCCCTGGTGGCCGCCGCGAGCGTTTTGTCGTCGCAACACGGCACCTTCGATTGCCAAAGCTGCGGTGCCTGCTGTTCCTATTCGGCCGAGTGGCCGCGCTTTTCCACCGAGGATGACGCACAGCTCGACCGTATCCCGGAAAAATATGTCGCATCTGACCTGTCAGGCATGCGCTGCGAGGGCGTGCGCTGCTCGGCGCTGTCCGGCGAGATCGGCAAGTCGACCGCTTGCGGCATCTACGACGTCCGGCCGGACGTCTGTCGCGCCTGCATGCCCGGCGACGAGGAGTGCCTGATGGCACGCCAGGCGCTCGGGTTACCGGTGTAGCCAATCTCCAATCGCCTCCGCTTGTGCGCCGACCCGCAGCCCGATACCTTCCTGGTTGGGTAGGGTGCCGGAGGAACCATCGTGAGCATCGAATTTCTGTTGACGTCCCTGATTGTCGTGGCTTCGCCCGGCACCGGCGTTCTCTACACGCTGAGCGCCGGCCTCTCGCGCGGTGCGCGAGCCAGCGTCATCGCCGCCTTCGGCTGCACGCTCGGCATCATCCCGCACATGGCCGCTGCCATCACTGGCCTGGCGGCGCTGCTGCACACCAGTGCGCTCGCCTTCGAGACGCTGAAATATCTCGGCGTCGCCTACCTGCTCTACATGGCCTGGAACACACTCAAGGAAAATGGCGGCCTCAGCCTCGAC
This sequence comes from Mesorhizobium sp. WSM4808, assembly GCF_055811675.1. NCBI lineage: Bacteria > Pseudomonadati > Pseudomonadota > Alphaproteobacteria > Hyphomicrobiales > Phyllobacteriaceae > Mesorhizobium > Mesorhizobium sp. WSM4808. Next base: position 990 of record NZ_JBVVQX010000002.1, on the reverse strand, counting down.
CAGGATGTGACGTCGCGTTCGGCCGGCAAGGTGATTGCCACCGGCATCCTCGTCAACGTGCTCAATCCGAAACTCTCGATCTTCTTCTTCGCCTTCCTGCCGCAATTCGTCAGCACCACGGAGCCCAACGCGCTGTCGAAGATGCTGGAGCTGAGTTCCGTCTTCATGCTTTTGACATTCGTGGTTTTCGTCGGCTACGGCATCTTCGCCGCCTCGATCCGCAGCCACGTCGTCTCGCGGCCAATGGTGTTGACCTGGATGCGCCGGACTTTCGCCGGCGCCTTCGTCATGCTTGGCGCGAAGCTGGCGCTGGCGGATCGGTAGAGCCACGGGGAGCGGCTCAGTCTTGCTGATCCGCTCGCCTTGTTGCGCTGTTCCGGGCGATGCCCTTTGGGAAATTGCTCGGGCGCGCTACCCCTTCACATAGCCCATCGCTTCGACGATCCGCCCGTCGGCCACGCGCATGAGGTTGACGCCGCGCAGCGAATTGCCGTCGGCCATGAAATAGCGCCAGCGGATCGTTGCCCGGTCGCCGGCAACGAAGGTTTCCTCGATATCGAAGCGCGTGCCGGCCTGGGTTGCTATCGCCGTCCAAAGCCCGACGCACGCCGCTTGACTGGCATAATGGGTGCCGTCCGGCGCTGGCACGGTGTTTCGATCACGCAATCCTCGGCCATCAACTCGACGAGTGCCGAAGGATCATGGCGTTGGATGCCGCCGTCTGAGAGGCCACGCCGCCGCTGCGCAAAACAAAAAAGGCGGCATCTCTGCCGCCCTTTCCGTATCTGAAGGCTGATAGGGCTGGATTAGAAATCCATGCCGCCACTCAAGCCCGCTTGCGGGCTTGAGCAATGTTAGTTGATGGGCGTGCTTTATGGACTTCTTAGAAATCCATACCGCCCATGCCGCCCATGCCGCCGCCCATGCCGCCAGGCATGCCGCCGCCGCCAGCCGACTCCTTCTTCGGAGCCTCCGCGATCATGGCTTCGG
>NZ_JBVVQX010000001.1:282631-553084 GCF_055811675.1 Mesorhizobium sp. WSM4808 | reverse complement strand
AATTTCTGGCGGAGAATCGAAAACCAATCAGCCTGCGGTAGGCTGAAGATCCCAATCTCATTCAGTCGAATCGTCCCGCCTTCCCACGCCCGGAAGATCGAGGCACTATAGGCCGTCAGTTTCGCCTTCTGGATCACGGCCATGTTGGAAATCCCGGAAGATCGATGCGAGCGCCATCGCCTGTTCAACGTTATCGACGATTCCTTCAAGGCCGGCGACTTCGAGGGCCTCGGCGTGGCGTTGGGCGGCTCTTCCCGCTGGTTCGACGAGCGCATGCCGTTCGAGCTCGGCCTCGGGCATCCGCTGGAATATGCGATCTATTGGAGCCCCGTCGGCTTCATCTCGTCTTTGCTGGATGCCGGCTCGAATCCAAACTATCAGGATCACGGCGGGTTTCCGTCCATCATTGCAGCGCTGTCCACCGACCGCGCCGACCGGCTGGACATCGTGCGGGTGTTGATCGACGGCGGTGCCGACCCCAACATGCGGGGCGTCAACGACTGGACTCCGCTGCACTATTCGGTGGCCATCCGCAGTGTCGATGCGATCGGCCTGCTTTTGGCGGCGGGCGCCGACCCGGTGCTCGAAACCCGCATCGATGACTACAGGAACGTGATCGAGGAAGCCGAGATTGCCGGCTTTGAAGCCGGTGCCTCCTTGCTGCGCGATGCGATGGCCGGGCGCAACTCCGACAGACAGTGAGTTGGGGCGCTACGAACCACCGCCAGCAAATGCCAGGCTGACCTCAGACCTTCTTCAACCCCGCCTGGAAGCGCTTGCCGTTGGCAACGTAGTGCGCCGCCGAGCCGCGCAACCTTGCCACGGCCGCGTCGTCCAGCACCCTGATCGCCTTGGCAGGCGAGCCGACGATCAGCGAATTGTCCGGGAATTCCTTGCCTTCGGTGACCAGCGCACCGGCGCCAACCAGAGAATTCCTGCCGATTTTCGCGCCGTTCAGCACGATGGCGCCCATGCCGATCAGGCTGTTGTCGCCGATCGTGCAGCCATGCAGCAAGGCGCGGTGGCCGATCGTGCAGCCTTCCCCGATCGTCAGCGGGAAGCCGGGATCGGTGTGCATGACAGTATGTTCCTGCACGTTGGTATCGGCGCCGATGACGATGGGCTCATTGTCGCCACGGATGACGGCGCCAAACCAGAAGCCGGCATTGCGTCCGACCCTGACGTCGCCGATCAGCGTCGCATCGGGCGCGATCCAGTTCGAATCCGCATCGGCGAAGCTGGGCTCTGTTCCATCGATCGCATAAAGCGGCATTTCTGCTCTCCGAATCGTCTCAGCCTGGCAGCTCGGACCCTAGGAGACGGACCGTCCATGAGGCAATGGCAAGCACGACGACGCCCAGCGCCAAGGTCCACGCAATTGCCGTGCAGCCGCAGGACATCAGCGCCAACGTTGAAATGCGGCGCTGACGCCGGGCATCGATGGCATCATTGACCAGCATGAAGGGTCCGGCACAGGCCGTGGCGAGCAGCGAGCGCAAGACATGTGACGGCGACACATAGGGTTCGGTGAAGGCGACCTTGCGGCCCGACACCAGTTCCATAGCCGATCCGGCCAGCCCGCAGGCCGTCAACCCGACGGCAAAAGCAAAGAGTGTGAGTTCCAGCGGTCCCATCTTAACTTTCCATTTACCATGAAATTGCACAGTCGTTCCACGCAGGCTGCAAGAGCCGTGCCGTACGATGTGTGCCGCCCAGGGACACTGGAGGCGGACGGACGGCCCGAGATCCGAGGACTGAGATGAAGCAGGCAGTGCTCGCCAACGAACTCACTGTGGTCGATTCTAGGCTGATGAAGCGGGTGCTCTACGGATTCGCGGCGCTGGCCCTGCTTTCAGCAGCGATCAGCCTTGCAGGCAAATGGTTCGGCCATTCGATCGCCATGGCCGGATACACCGACGACGCAACGATGCACCAGGTGGTGATCGGCAACAATGTCATCACGGTCCCGGCCAACGCCATCCGTTTCGCCCAGGCCCGGCGCGACGGCATCGCCTCGCGGCTCGACCTCTATCTGCGCTATCCCCAGATGGACGGCTACAGCGAGGCGGCGCGGGATGATTTCAACCATACGGGGACAGCCAAAAGCATCGTCTTTCTGGCCTTCGAACAGCAGATGATGTCGCGTGACATGAGTGGCCGCTTCGCGCCGATCTACAGCTCGTTGATCACCCAACCCGGCATTGTCGGGCCTGGCGGCACGATGATTTATGGTTTCAACGAGAAATCAGGCTATCTGAACGAGGTGCTGGTTGTCGGCAATCGCCCCGGCAAGGAGCCGTTCGTGGCCCGTTGCCTGAGCGGACCGAGTGCCGACCAATCGCTGGCGCCTTGCGAGCGCGACATCCAGGTCGGCGACGAGCTCAGCCTCACCTATCGCTTCCCAAGGGAGTTTCTGGGCGATTGGCAGGCGCTCGACGCGGCAATCGCCACTGAAGCCGGGCGCGTCCTGAAAACAGGACAGTAAGAAAGCCTCGGAAGGTGCGGCCGGCCGGCCGCATTCGAGGCGGAGCCGGCCGAGCGCAAAATCGCTGGCTCAGGCCAGATCGATGTCGAGGATCGCCATCGAGAAATTGTAATCGCCGTCGTCCTCGTCCTTGAAGACGATGCCGAGGAATTCGTCGCCGACATAGACCTCGGCCGAATCGTCCTTGCGCGGCCGTGCCTTGACCTCGAGCTTGGGGTTCTGGAAGACGCGCTTGAAATAGGCGTCCAGCTTTCTGATTTCGTCCGGCTTCAACAGTCTTCTCCGATCATCGGGCTTGCTCGTTCGAACGCGCTTCTGGCACGTCGACAATGGCGATGTAAAGGCAAGCGGCCTGATAAGGCGAGACAACCACCTACTCATGCCAGCGGCCGGAATCCGGCAGCAGGCGGCGGCCTCGTGAAAATCAGATGTCGAAGCTGACGACCTGATCCATCGTCTGCGACGGCAGAAGCTGGTCCATCTGGCGCGACGGCTGATCGCAGCCGGTCTCGCCGACGACGCGGGCCGGCACGCCGGCAACTGTCTTGTTGTGCGGCACAGGCGACAGCACCACCGAGCCGGCGGCAATCTTCGAGCAATGGCCGATTTCGATGTTGCCGAGGATCTTGGCGCCGGCGCCGATCAGCACGCCGTAGCGGATCTTGGGGTGGCGGTCGCCGCCGGCCTTGCCGGTGCCGCCCAGTGTCACGCCGTGCAGGATCGACACGTCATCCTCGATGACAGCGGTCTCGCCGACCACGAGGCCGGTGGCATGGTCGATGAAGATGCCCTTGCCGATGCGGGCGGCCGGGTTGATGTCGGTCTGGAACACCGAAGACGAGCGGCTCTGCAGGTAGAGCGCGAAATCCTTGCGCCCCTGATTCCACAGCCAATGCGCCAGCCGATGGGTCTGGATGGCGTGGAAACCCTTGAAATAGAGCACAGGCATGATGAAGCGATCGCAAGCCGGATCGCGATCATAATAGGCCTGGATGTCGACACGCACCGTCGTCGGCCACTCCTTGTCGTCGGCCAGCATGGACTTGAACGTCTGGCGGATGAGATCGGAGCCGATGTCCTGGTGCGCCAGCCGCTCGGCCAGCCGGTGAATGACTGCTTCCTCCAGGCTGTCCTGGTTGAGGATGGTCGAATAGAGGAATGCAGCGAGCAGCGGGTCGCGGTTGACAGCCTCCATGGCCTCGTCGCGGATCGAACGCCAGATCGGATCGACGGGCTTCAATGCGCTGTGTCGGGAAATGCTGATGCTGTTCATCGCCGTCTCGTCCTGCGTCCTGCCTGGCTTGCCTGTTGTGCTTGCCTGTTGCCTGGCCGCACATATAAGCCAGATGATAGCACGATTGAACTCAATTTTCCTTAGTGCTTTGTCAAATGGATTTGGTTCGCGGGAATTCAAGCAGCCATGGAAAACGAACCCTTGATCGACGACGCGCTGAAAAGCGAGCTTTCGGCTCTCTACCGGGCGCCAGGCCGCCACTATCACAACCTTTTCCATATCGAGGCAATGCTGGCGCTCGCTGGCGACTGTCGAGAATTGCTCGGCGACCCCGAGGCGATCGAAGCGGCGATCTGGTTCCACGATGCCGTCTATGACAGCAAGGCCAAGGACAATGAGGCGCAAAGTGCTGCCCTTGCCGAGAAAAAGCTGGCGGGCCGCGCAAATCCTTCACGCCTCAACCGCATCTCGGCAATGATCGTCGCCACCGCCACGCACCAGGTGTCGCCGTTCGAAGACGCGGCGGCCACACGGGACGCAAGTCTTTTCCTGGATATGGATCTGTCGATCCTGGGAGCCGCGCCGGACGCCTTCGACGCCTATGAGCGCGCCGTGCGGCGCGAGTACCACTGGGTGGAGGAGCCGATGTGGCGGGCCGGACGCAGTGCTGTCCTGAAGACTTTCCTCGCCCGCCCGCACATCTTCCACACTGAAGAGTTTCGCCAGCGCTTCGAACCGCAGGCCAGGGAAAACATGACGCGGTCATTGCAGGCCCTGCAAACCCCTTTGTGATCTTCGCCGGTGGCGCGCTTGCATGTCTCCCTATCCCGCCACGGGCGTTGCATCGAACAATGCACCGAGAAACGCCTGAACAAGCGAGCGCTGGGCGTCGGTCTTGCGATAGGCGACGCGGTGTATGGAACTGAACGAATAGGCCCTTGGCTTGATTGCCCGCATGTCTCCGGCCGCGACCCAGGGATCGGCAAAATGGCACGGCAGAAAGCCGATGAAGTTGCCCGACAGGATCAGCATCAACTGCGCTTCCATGTGCACGACCGATGCACTCGCCTTGGGATGGCCGACCAGGTAGAGGTCGTCGAAATGCCGATAGCTGCGCACCGAGAACCGCGCGGCGTCGACGGCGCCTTGATCGATCCTTGAATCGAGCATCGCAAAGAGCGGGTGCCGGCGGCCGCAATAGAGAAGATGCGGTTCGCCGCAATAGTCGCGATAGACAACCCCAGGCGCTTTCTGCGACAGCGGCCCGATGACAACGTCGCGACCGCCATCGGCGACTTGTTGCTCGAGTTCGGACGGCGTACCCACCGAAAGGTCGATGAAGACGTCGGAATCCGGCCCCATGAAGCGGCTAAGCGCGTGCTGGATACCCAGTTCGCCACTGGTGAAGACCCCATCAGACGTGCCGACCCGCAAGCGGCCCGACAGGCTGCCGCTGGCTGCATTGATGCGATGTCCGAAATCGTCAAGGTCGCGGAACAGCTTCTGCGCCGCATCGTAGGTTGCCTGTCCAACCTCGGTCAGGCGGAATTGCTTGCGCCCGCGATGGCAGAGTTGGGCACCGATGCGTTTCTCCAGCTCCGCCAGATGCGTGCTCAGCGTCGGCTGTGACAGGTTGAGCGTGATTTGCGCAGCGGCGAACCCGCCTGAATCGGCCAGCGCCACGAAAACGCGCAGCAGGCGGATATCGATATTGTCCAGCCGGCGCATGCCATTCCCCATGATGCACAGAACGATACATCGATGTTATTCGATGTATCGTTCTAAATAAACTCATTTACATCAATGTCAGAAATCGCGAGCCTGTACGGAACAAAATTGGGGAACAATCATGAAACCGTTACTCGGCACCGCCTTGTCCGCAGCCCTCATGCTCGCCAGTTCGCAGCTCGCCTTCAGCGCCGACCAAATCCGCATCCTTGCGCCGACATGGCTGGGATTCGCGCCTGTCCATATCGCCAGCGACCTTGGCTGCTTCGCCGCCAGGGGCCTTGATGTCAGCATCAAGTTCGAGGACGACCTGACCAACGTCATGGCAGCGATGGCGCGCGGCGACATCGAGATGCAGATGCGCTCGGTCGGCGAATATCAGGGCCGCCCGCGCGACGCCTCGACGCCCGGCATCATCATCGGCACGATCGACGAATCCGTCGGTGGCGACGGCGTCATCACCGATGACAAGATCAAGTCGGTTGCCGATCTCAAGGGCAAGGTTGTCGCGGCCGAGCCCAACATCCCCTCGCGCCTGCTGCTGCAGATGGAGCTGAAGCAGGCGGGCCTGTCGCTGAAGGATCTGCAGATCAAGGACATCGCGACGGCCGATACGGGTGCGGTTTTCGTCGATGAATCGATCGCGGCGATCGCGACCTACGAACCGTTCATGTCGCAGGCGCTGAAGGCCTCGACCCGCACCGGTGCCCGCATGCTGATCTCGTCCAAGGATCATCGCGGCATCATCATCGACGCGATCATCGCCCGCAACGACGACTTCAAGGCGAACCCCGACAAATACGCAAAATTTCTCGGCTGCATCTATGAGGCGGTCGATTTCATCAAGGCCGAGCCGGAAAAATTCGCCGACATGGCGTCCAAGCATTTCGGCCTGACGCCTGCCGAAGTGACCGACATCGTCAACTCCAGCCTGTCCTACACGACGCTTGCAGAATCCCTGGCCTACATGGGCAAGCCGGGAGAAAAAGGCACGTTGCACGGGATATTCGACACGGTGATGGATCTAAACCTGGAGAACGGCGCCGCCGACAACAGACTGGTGGCGGCGGACCAGATCGACAGTTCAGCGATCAACAAGATCCCGGCGAAATAGCGGCCGCGCGGCCGGGCCGGCAGCTTGTCTCGGCTGTCGGCAGCGATGTCATTCCGGCTCGCGCCGGTGACGGCCGTTCTTTCGATCATCCGGGGATAGTGATTTGTTCAGCAGCCTGTTTGTCTTCCGCGGTCGCGCATCGCCGATGCTGGAGTTTGCCGTCAGTGTCGCCGCGGCTGTGCTCGTCGTTGCCCTGTGGGAGCTGGCGGCGCGCGCGGGCATCATTGCGCCGCAGTTCCTGCCCTCGCCGAGCCGCGTCGTCATTGCCCTGTGGACGATGCTGACCGAGCAGAACCTGCTGTGGCACGTCGCGGTTTCGACCACCCGTGTCTGGATTGCCTTCCTGCTGGCCGCCGTCATGGCGATCCCGATCGGCATCATGATGAGCAGCTACCGGATCGTCGGCGCCGCCCTCGAGCCGATGATCGATTTCATCCGCTACCTGCCGGTCCCCGCACTCGTGCCGCTGTCGATCATCTGGTTCGGCGTCGGCGAGGAGACCAAGATCTTCCTGCTCTGGCTGGGGACGTTCTTCCAGCTCGTGCTGCTCGTCGCCGACGACATGCGGCGCGTGCCGCAGGAGTTCGTCGAGGTCGCCCGCACCGTCGGTGCCAATTCGAGGCAGGTCATGGTCGACGTCGCCCTGCGCTGGATGGGCCCGACGTTGCTCGACAATCTGCGCATCACGCTCGGCTGGTGCTGGACCTATCTGATCATCGCCGAGATCGTCGCCGCCGATTCCGGCATCGGCTATGTGATCTGGACGGCCCGGCGCTTCGTCAAGACGCCCGAGGTCATGGCCGGCGTCGTCGTCATCGGCTTGATCGGCCTTGTCACCGACCAGCTTTTGCGCCTGCTTCACCGCCGGCTGTTCCGGTATCTGTGAGGAGCATGACATGACCGGATATGTTCAATTCGTCGACACGGCCAAGTCCTTTGGCCCCGTCGATGTCGTGCGAAACACCAGCCTTGGCCTCGACCGCAATTCGCTGGTCGTCTTCCTCGGCCCCTCGGGCTGCGGCAAGACCACCCTGATGCGCATGGTCGGCGGCCTCGACGAACCGAGTTCGGGCTCGATCCTGCTCGGTGGGGAAAAGGTCGTCAGGCCGGACCGTCGGCGCGGCATGGTGTTCCAGTCCTATTCGTCGTTTCCCTGGCTGACGGTCAAAAACAACATCGCCTTCGGTATGCGCTACAGGAAGGACCTCGGTGCCACCGAAAGAGCCGAGCGTATCAGCCACTATCTCAAGCTGTTCGGGCTCGCAGACTTTGCCGACTCCTATCCAAACCGTATCTCGGGAGGCATGCGCCAGCGCGTGGCCATAGCCCGCACGCTCGCCGCGGGTTCGGACGTGCTGTTGATGGACGAGCCCTTCGGCGCGCTCGACGCGCTGACGCGCGAGCGGCTTCAGGTCGAGCTGCGGCAGATCCAGATCCGCGAGGAAAAGACCATCATCTTCGTCACCCACGACGTCGAAGAAGCCGTATTTCTCGCCGACCGGATCATCCTGTTCTCGCGCCGTCCAGCCTCGATCGTCGCCGATATCGACGTGGCGGCAGAGCTTGGCCCGGACCGGCCGCTGGAGATTCGCGAAACCCAGAAATTCTTCGAGCTGCGCAACAAGGTCCTGCATCTGATCCGCAACGAAACCGGAGTGGTCGTATGAGCCTCTCCTTTTCCGGAAAGACGGTCGTGATCACCGGAGCGAGCCGAGGCATCGGGCTCGGCATCGCCAAGGGCTTCGCCCAGGCCGGCGCCAGCCTGCACCTCATTGCCAACGACGCGGCCGTGCACGAACGGGCCCACGACTTGGGCGCCACAGGCACGGAGGCCGACATCGCCGACCGCGAGGCGGTCGGCGCGGCCCTCGAACCGATCTCCCGGATCGACGTGCTCATCAACAATGCCGGCCTCGAGCTGATGACGCCGATCACTGACAGCAGCGACGAGGCCGAAGCCGCCTTCCGGCGCATCATCGAGATCAACGTCATCGGCACGGCGCTTGTCACCGCGCGCGCCTTGCCGCGCATGCAGGCCGGCGCTTCGATCATCAACACCGCATCGATCTGGGGCCGCGTCGCCGAAGCGCGGTTCGGCGCCTATGTCGCATCCAAGCACGCCATCATCGGGCTGACGAAAACCTGGGCCAAGGAACTTGGATCGAGGGGCATCCGCGTCAATGCGGTCTGTCCGGGATGGGTCCGCACGGAAGCATCGATGCGCTCGCTTGGCCGCATGGCCGAGCAAGGCGGCGTCAGTGAAGCAGCACTGCTCGAAGACATCGTCGGCGCGCAAGCCCTGCCCGGCCTGATGGAGCCGGCCGACATGGCCGGCACCTACCTGTTCCTGGCGTCGGATCTCGCGGCCAACATCACCGGGCAGTCGCTCGGCGTCGACAGGGGAGAAGTGCCTTGGTAACTCCATTGCACGGAAAACGCGCGCTGGTCACCGGTGCGGCCAGCGGCATCGGCCGCGCGACCGCGCTCGCCTTACGGGACGCCGGAGCCATGGTTCTCGGCTTCGATCTCAAGGCATCTGAAGGCGATATCCCGATCCTTGCCTGCGACCTTGCCAATGAGGCCGACATCATTGCCGCGGTCAGGCAGGGCGCGCAACGGATCGGCGGCTACGACATTCTGGTCAACAATGCCGGCATCCTCCAGGAAGCAGCGCTTGAGGCGATTTCGCTCGACCATGTCGACCGCATGTTCGCCGTCAATGTGCGCGGCGCCATCATCGTGGCACGGGAAGTCCTGCCGCACCTTCCCGATGGCGGCCGCATCATCAACATCGCCTCCGAGCTCGCCTATCTCGGCCGGGCGAGCGTCTCGGTCTATTGCGCGACCAAGGCGGCATTGCTCGGCCTGACCCGCTCCTGGGCGCGCGAGCTTGCGCCTCGCATCCTGGTCAACGCCGTGGCGCCGGGGCCGACAGACACGCCGCTTCTCGGTTTCGAGGCGCTGAGCGAGAGCCAGCGCGCGCTTGAAACAACACACCCGCTGGGGCGGATCGGCCGCCCGGATGAGATCGCCTCCGCGGTGGTCTTCCTTGCCGGCCCCGGCGCCACCTTCTTCACCGGACAATGCCTGGGCGCCAATGGTGGCGCGGCGATGCTTTGAAATGGGATGATCATGAAAGACCGAGTTTTCCTCGCTGAACTGCCATGGCCCGAAGCCGAGAAGAGGATCGCCGCCGGCGCGCCTATCTTCCTGCCGCTCGGCTCGACCGAACAGCATGGCCACCACATGGCGATGAATGTCGATGTCGTGCTTCCCACCGCCATCGCCGAGACAGTGGCGAAGCAGGTCGGCGGCCTCGTCGCGCCGACCATCGCTTACGGCAACCGCTCGCAGCCGAGAACAGGCGGCGGCCCGGCCTTCCCCGGCACGATCAACATCACGGCGCATACGTTTTCGCTGCTGGTCAAGGATGTGATCTGCGATCTCTATCGCCAGAAGGTCCGGCGCATCGTCGTCCTCAACGGCCACTACGAGAACATCGGCCCGTCGATCGAAGGCATCGAACTGGCGCTCGACGCCATCGGCCGCGAGCGTGCGGCGGATCTGACGATCCTGCGCATCGATCATTGGGAAATGGTGCGCACAGAGACGCTGGCGAAAGTGTTCCCCGATGGTTATCCCGGCATCGAGCTGGAACATGCGAGCGTCATCGAGACCTCGATGATGCTGGCGCTGCGTCCCGAGTTCGTCGATCTCGGCAAGGCACTGCATGACGGCCCGGCGCAGTTCAGGCCATATGATCGCTATCCCAAGCCGGCCGAGGAAGTGCCGCCATCCGGCGTGCTGTCGCTGACCGAGGGCTCATCAGCCGAAAAGGGCCGGTGGCTGCTCGACGACTGCGAGACCCGCATTGCGGAAATCGTCAAACGTGAATTCTTCTGAGGTGCCGACACCATGAGCAGCAATTTCTTCCAGCCGATCGACGCTTCCGCCGTTCCTCGCTTCGCCGGACTTTCGACCTTCATGAGACTGCCGGCCGTGGCAAGCGCGGAGGGGCTCGACATCGCGCTCGTCGGCATACCGTGGGACGGTGGCACCACCAATCGCGCCGGTGCGCGGCATGGTCCGCGCGAAATCCGCAACCAGTCGAGCCTGATGCGGCGTGCCCATCACGTCTCGGGGACCGAGCCGTTCAGCATCGCCAACGTCGCCGATGTCGGCGATCTCTCGGTCAATCCGATCAACCTGCTGGACGGGCTGAAGCGCATCGAGGACGGCATCGCGGCGATCATGGCAGTGGGCGCCATTCCGCTTGCAGCGGGCGGCGATCATCTGACGACGTTGCCGGTGCTGCGCGCCGTGGCCCGCAAGGCGCCCGTCGGCATGATCCATTTCGACGCGCATTCAGACACCAACGACCGTTATTTCGGTGACAATCCCTATACGCATGGCACGCCATTCCGCCGCGCCATCGAAGAGGGGTTGCTCGATCCCAAGCGCATCGTCCAGATCGGCATCCGCGGCTCGATATACGAACCCGGCGAACATGACTGGGCGGTCGCCCAGGGCATTCGCATCATCTACATGGAGGAGTTCGTCAGGCGGGGCGCGGCCAGCGTCATGGAAGAGGCGCGCGGCATCGTCGGCGATACGCCCATCTATGTGACCTTCGACATCGACTGCATCGACCCGTCGATGGCGCCTGGGACCGGAACGCCCGAGCTAGGCGGCTTCACCACCCGCGAGGCCCAGGAAATGGTCCGCCTGCTCGACGGATTGACCATTGTCGGTGCCGACGTCGTCGAGGTGGCGCCGCCTTTCGACTTGGGCGGAATGACGGCTCTTGCCGGCGCGACGATGATGTTCGAGCTGCTGTGCGTGATGGCGAAGTCGGTTCAAGCAGCGAGAGCGCCGGACTGAGCACAAGCATCAAATCCGCCTGATGCATCGCCGTCCGCTCAGAGCGGATTCTCGGCATAGAACTCCAGCACGCGCTGCTTGAAGGTCTTGTCCCCGACGGCCAGCATATGGTCGCGGCCCTCGATGTGAAAGGCCCTGGCGTTCGGCATCAACGCTGCAAGCTCATCGGGCGAGCCGCCAATGTCGTCGGTCGTTCCGACAGCGACCAGCGTCGGCTGGGCGATGCGGGCGATATCCTGCTCGCTCAGCAATTCGCGCGATTTGGCGATGCAAGCGGCCAAGGCCCGGCGATCGCTGCGGGTCTGGTCGGCGAAGGCGCGAAACGACCGGCCGCGCGGATGGCTGGTGGCGGCCGGATCATCGGCAAGCAGGGCGGCGGCGATCGGATCCCAATCGCCGACACCGTCGACCATGCCGATGCCGAGACCGCCGAAGACCAGCGTCGCCACCTTGTCCGGATCGGACAGCGCCATGAACGCCGCGATGCGAGCGCCCATCGAATAACCCATGACATGGGCGCGCTCGATGCCGAGATGGCCGAGCAAGGCAGCGGCATCGGAAGCCATCTTGACCGGCGTGTAGTCGGCCTCCTCATAGCTCTTCGACGACGAGCCGTGGCCGCGATTGTCGAAGGCGATAGCGCGGTAACCGGCATCGTTCAGCGTCTTGAACCAGCCGGGCGACACCCAGTTGACATAATGGCTCGAGGCGAAGCCATGGATCATCAGCACCGGATCGCCCTCGCCCGATGCCGGCTGGCGGTCGAGGAAGGCAAGCTCGAAGCCGTCATGGGTGAAAGACTGCATCTGCGATCCCGCCTGTGTGCTCAACCGCCACCGTCATTTGGCGAATCGCCATTGTCGGCTGGTGGCATGCCGGGGCCGGATACCGTGCCCACGGCCGGATGGCGCAACAGGTCGCCATACTCGATGCCGTTCCTGGCGGCGGTGCCGGCCTTGAGCTCGAGCACGAAGCGAACCGGTACGCCGGGCGAAATGACGGCGTCCGATTGCGGCTCGCCGTGCTTGACCGCCCGGATCTTGCCATCCTGGCCGACGAAAATCAGATCAAGCGGCATTGGCGTGTTGTGCATCCAGAAGCCGACCTGCTGCTGGACCTCGAAGACGAACAGCATGCCGTGGTCGTCCGCCATGTCCTGGCGGTACATCAAGCCGGCCTCGCGCTCCGCGGCGGTGTCGGCCACTTCGATGGAAAAAGAGCGATCACCGCCTTTCGTCACCACGACCAATGGCGTCGGATCGGCCGGAAGGATCATCGCCCGGCTGTCCGCCGAGGTCGGCTTTTCGGAATAGAAATAACCACCGGCGGCGGCGATGAAGGCAATCGCGCACATCGCGCCCGCGGTCAGCCAGTTCCTGTAAGCCATTCGAGATCCTCGGCCGGAAACGCCCTAGTGCGAGACCGGCAAGGTCCCCATATCGGGGTGAATTTCGGCGGCCATAAGGCCTTTGTCGCCGCGCCCGAAACGAACCAGCACGACCTGTCCGGGCCGGAGCTCGGTGATACCGTAGCGGCGCAAGGTCTCCATATGGACGAAGATGTCCTCGGTGCCCTCGCCGCGGGTGAGAAAACCAAACCCCTTGGTGCGGTTGAACCATTTCACCAGGGCGCGTTCGAGACCGCTCTCCGGCGTCACCGCGACATGGGTGCGCTGCTCCTGCATCTCGGCCGGGTGGACCGCGGTGGTGACGTCCATAGAGAGCACCCGGAAGGCCTGCAATCCGCGGTCGCCATGTTTGACGAGGCAGACCACGCGTGCGCCCTCCAGGGCCGTCTGAAAGCCATCCCTTCGAAGACATGTCACATGGAGGAGGATATCGCCGGAAATGCCGTCATCCGGCAAAATGAAACCATAGCCCTTGGCCACATCGAACCACTTGATGGCGCCGGCTATTTCAAGCAAGTCCGCGGCATCGCCGCCTTCGTCACGCTGCAAGGCGTCGCCGAGGGGTCCGTCCCGCCCCGTCAAAGAGGCCTTTTCCCCCATAAGAATGCCCCCTTTTTTCAAGAACACCGCAACTGATTCTTGCCAACAGATTAACACTGCGGCTTCCGGTCTGTGCAAGACCTGCCGTGCCTTTTTTCACGGTTCATTTGGGCAATACCGGATTTGTTCTTTGCCGGCATTGCGCACCGCCGCACGATTGCCCTTTGACAGGGCCGACCCTATGTTGCGCCGCAACGCAATTTATCGAGGAAATCACATGCGCTATCTGCACACCATGATCCGCGTCACCGACGTCGATGCCTCGCTCGACTTCTACTGCAACAAGCTCGGCCTCAAGGAAGTGCGCCGCTACGAAAACGAGCAAGGCCGCTTCACGCTGATCTTCCTCGCGGCCTCCGAAGACGAGCAAAGCGGCATCGCCGACAAGGCACCGCTGGTCGAACTGACCTACAATTGGGATCCGGAAGACTACAAGGGCGGACGCAATTTCGGCCACCTCGCTTATGAGGTCGACGACATCTACGCCACCTGCCAGCATCTGATGGACAATGGCGTCATCATCAACCGGCCGCCGCGCGACGGCAACATGGCTTTCGTCAAGTCGCCGGACGGCATCTCGATCGAGCTTCTGCAGAAAGGCCCGGCCAAGGCCAAGGCGGAGCCCTGGGCTTCGATGGCGAACACCGGAAGCTGGTAGCCGATCACGCTGTCTTGAGCGGACAATACCAGGCTGATGGACCGGCACCGTTTGGTTTTTCAGGGGCGGCGCCTATCTGTCTGGCTGAGGCGCCAGGCTTGGGCCGGCGCCCAGCCATGCAACCGGCGCTTGCCCAGGAGAATTCATGCCGACCAGCCATGCCGACGTCGCCACCGAACATGCCAGCCGCTACCTGCAGCAGCTGTGCAAGCACTGGGCGCACAAATTCCCGGTCGAGTTCGATCCCACCCACGGCACCATCGATCTTTCAATGGGCCCTACCGTCATGGATGCCGATGCGGCGACACTGCATATCACGGTGTCGACTGACGAAGCAGGATCGATCGAGCGCCTGGAAGGCGTTGTCGCCGATCACATCAAGCGCTTTGCTTTCCGCGAAGAACTGACCTTCGATTGGAAACCCGCTCCGGCAGCTTAGGCGGCGAATTACTTCCCACCGGCCGGAGCGGCCATCTCCAGCAGCGCCTGCACCGAGCGCCAGTTGCGCGCGGTGCCCGGCACTTTCAGCACGCGCGGGATCAGCCCGGCAAACACCGATTTGCCCAGCCCGTCCGGCGCGTGCAAGTAGAGCACATCGCCCTTGATCTCGAAGCGTTCGGGGCCGGTGCACTTTTCGGTCAGTCGCGCCACCTCGTCCGCTGTCGGCTCGCGCTCCAGCACATAGGCATGCAGCTTGGTATGTTCCCCGGCAACTTCCGGGTAAGGGTTTTCGTTCACCAGCCGCTCGAACCAGGAAAGATCGCGCACCATGATGCGCGAATAAAAACCCCATTTCTTCTCGAAGGCTGCTTCGATCTGTTTCGCCAGTGTCGCTGCGTCGCCCTTCTTCGCCCGGAGCACGGCATTGCCGCTCTGCACGTAGGTGGCGACATCGGAAAAGCCGAGACCCTCGAAGAACGACCGCAGCTCCGCCATTTGACGATGCGGTTGCCGCCGACATTGATGCCGGAAAACAGCGCGACGAAGATTTTTCCTGCCTCCTTGCCGCTCATATGATGAAACCGGCCAATGTCTCGTTGTCGGTGATGTCCTGATACTGGACGCCCTCGGCCTCGAACTTCGCCTTGAGCAGATCGAAATTGCGGCGGTCCTTGGTTTCGATGCCGATCAGCACCGAACCGAAATTGCGCGCCGATTTCTTCAGATATTCGAAACGGGCGATGTCGTCGTCGGGCCCGAGCAGTTCGAGGAAGTCTCGCAGCGCGCCGGGCCGCTGCGGAAAGCGGATGATGAAGTATTTCTTCAGCCCCTCGAAGCGTAGCGCCCGTTCCTTAACGTCCGGCAGCCGCTCGAAATCGAAATTGCCGCCCGAAACCACGGCAACGATGGTCTTGCCCCTGATCTCCTTCTTGGAGAAATCCTTGAGCGCATCGATCGCCAGCGCGCCGGCCGGCTCCAGCACGACGCCTTCGACGTTGAGCATTTCGATCATGGTGGCGCAGAGCCGGTTTTCCGGGATCAGCCGCACCGTTTCGGCCGGAAAATCCTTGAGATGACGCAACGGCTCGCGGCCGATCTCGGCCACCGCGGCGCCATCGACGAAATTGTCGACCTTGGCGAGTTTGAGCCGTTTTCCCGCCGCAAGGCTTTCGCGCAGGCTCGGCGCGCCTGCCGGTTCGCAGAAGACGAAGCGTGCTTCCCTGCCCTGATCGGCGAAATAATGGGTGACGCCAGCGGCAAGTCCGCCACCGCCGACCGGCAGCATGACGATATCGGGCATGCGGGCGCCCGGCATCTGGTCCGCGATCTCGTAGGCGACGGTTGCCTGGCCCTCGATAATGTCCTTGTGATCGAAGGGCGGCACCATATGGGCGCCGGAACTGCCAGTGAATTCCAGGGCCGCGCGATAGCAGTCGTCGAAGAAATCGCCGACCAGCCTGATCTCGATGAAATCGCCGCCGAACAGCTTGGTCTTGTCGATCTTCTGCTGCGGCGTCGTCACCGGCATGAACACAACGCCTCGCCTGCCGAAATGGCGGCAGACGAAAGCAAAACCCTGCGCGTGGTTGCCGGCGGACGCGCAGACGAACAGTTCAGCCTCGTTGCCGGCCGCCAGTGTCTTGCGGAAGAAATTGAAGGCGCCGCGGATCTTGTAAGAGCGGACCGGCGACAGATCCTCGCGCTTCAACAGCACCCGCGCACCGGTCTTTTTCGACAGATAATCGTTTTCCTGCAGCGGCGTTTCAGGGAAGATCTGGCGGATCGCGGCGGCAGCGGCAGCAACGCGGGAAGAGAAACTGTTCATCGGAAACCACCCTTGGGAAAGCCACCTTGTGTTGCACGCTGTCCGCGGACCTCTATCATTGATCGGGTCGCGCACGTTCGGTTGTTGAGCGCCGGGACAAGGTGCGGCGCGAGCCAGCCTATTGCATATCCGGCTACGTGGCGCCATCGTCCATCATGTGCGTCGTTCCGAGCGGAAATTCTGCGGAATATTTTCAGCTACTTGTGGGTGCATTCTAATGCCCCTTCGTATCGGGCGGCTTGAACTCGCTATCTCTGCGGGAATTGGAAAGCCGGCGACGGCGCCGCTCATTGCACGCATCACGCAGCCGTTTCCCGCCATTTTTGCTTTCGCGCAACACTGCGATGGCCGCAGCGGGGCGCCGATCACATTTCGACTGGACATGACTTAGTTCTGCCGCACTCTGCCTGTCCGGGAGGTATCGTGAGAATAGACAGGCCTTTCGGCCGGAGTTGGAAATTCAGGCGTGCCTTTGAAGAAGATTTTTGCCGTTCTCCTGGCCTTGTTCGTCGCCGGCTGCGCCGGCCAGCAAACACAGGAATTGCTGGGCAGCGCCATGGTGTCCGCGCCGGTGACGGAGATCGCCGGCAATCACTCGATCTTCATCGCCACGACGCGCAAGAAATCCGACGATCCCAACAAGGTTTTCGACGGCGAACGCTCGGCGACGCTGAACTATGCCCGCGTCAACGTCACCGTTCCGGGGCTTCACAAGACCGGCCAGATCGAGCGCCGCTCGCGCGGCAAGTCGGACGACCCGGCCAAATATTTCATGGCTTCCGAGGTCGTCGGCTACGACACGCAGCCGAAATTCTCCAGCGCGCTCAACGCCGACATCGCGGCGCGTGGCGGTCGCGTCATGGTCTTCGTGCATGGCTACAACACCGGCTTCGATGCCGCCGTCTATCGCCTCACCCAGATCGTCCACGATTCCGGCTATCCCGGCACACCAGTGCTGTTTTCCTGGGCATCGGGCGCAAGGACCACCGACTACGTTTATGACAAGGAAAGCGCCAGCGCCGCCCGCGACCAATTGGAGGTGACGCTCAGGATGCTGGAGCAGTCCGGCGCGCGGCGCATCGACATCGTCGCGCATTCGCTCGGGACCTGGGTCACCATGGAAACGCTGCGGCAGATGGCCATCACCGGCGACCGCGATCTCGGCGGCAAGCTCGGCGACGTGGTGCTGGCCTCGCCCGACATCGATGTCGACGTGTTCAAGAGCCAGATGCGGCGCTATGGCAAGCCCGACAAGCCGTTCATCCTGCTGTTGTCGGACGACGACCGCGCGCTGCGGCTCTCCGGCCTGATCGCCGGATCCCGGCCGCGCGTCGGCGACTACAAGGATGCCGCCGATCTCGCCTCCTATGGCGTGACGGTCGTCGACCTGTCCAAGGTCACGGGATCGGACAGCTTCAACCATACGAAGTTCGCCGACAATCCGACGCTGGTGAAGATGATCGGCCAGCGGCTACGCGAGGATGACGGCTTTGCCAGCGACCGTGACGTGACAGACCGCATCAGCCTGCTTGGACAATAGATGCGGTCCCGCGGTTTTCGCCGTGCCTGTTCACCATTGCGGATGTATCGATTCACTTTGAACTGGACCGCGCCGGTCTCCGGCCTTATCGGAATAGCCAGCGACGTCATGCGTTTGACGTCCCCCTTTGCGGGAGCCGGCGTATGACCATGCGTTCGAAGAGTTATCTCGTCGTTGCATTGGCGCTCGCTGTCACCGGCTGCGCCGGCGGCAAAACGCACGACCTGCTCAACAAGACGACGGTCACGGTGCCCGCTTCCGACATCGTGGCCACGCATGAAATCTTCGTCGCCACGACACGCCAGAGGGCAACCAAGGACCCGCGACAGGTGTTCGACGGCGATCGCTCGCTGACCACCAGCTTTGCCCGTGTCGACGTCACCGTCCCGAAAAACCATCAGGTCGGCGCCATCGAGCGGGCCAAGGGATCCGCGAACAGCAATCCGGCCAAGGATTTCACCGCCAAGGACGTCACCTTCTATGAAGGCGCGCCGCAATTCGCCAAGGCGGTCGGCGCCGACATCGCGATGCGCGGCGACCGTGCGCTGGTTTTCGTGCACGGCTTCAACAACGGCTTCGATGACGGCATCTACCGGCTGACGCAGATCGCCCACGACACGAAATATCCCGGCACGCCGGTGCTGTTCTCGTGGGCATCGAGCGGCAAGACCACGGGTTACATCTACGACAAGGAAAGCGCCAACGCAGCGCGCGACGACCTCGAGGCGACGCTCAGGATGCTGGCCAAGACCAAGGTCAAGAGCATCGACATCATCGCCCATTCGATGGGGACCTGGGTGACCATGGAGGCTCTGCGCCAGCTTGCCATCACCGGCGATCGCGATCTCGACGACAAACTCGGTTACGTCATCTTGGCCTCGCCCGACATCGATGTCGACGTGTTCAAGAAACAGATGATCCGTTACGGCAAACCCGACAAGCCATTCGCCATCCTGCTCTCGGCGGATGACCGGGCTCTCAAGCTGTCCTCCCTGATCTCGGGCGATAAGCCGCGCGTCGGCGATTACGGCGATGCGGCCGACCTCGCCAGCTATGGCGTGTCGGTGGTCGACCTTTCCCAGGCCAAGGGCGGCGACCGCCTCAACCACGCCAAATTCGCCGACAACCCGATGCTGGTGCAACTGCTCGGCGACCGGCTGCGGGCGCCTGCCGGCCTTGCCTCGGACGAGCCCGTCCCGACTCAGCTCAACAATCTCGGCCAGGGCCTCGGCAAGGCCGTCGGGTCGGTCGCGGAAATCGTCATCACCACGCCGTTCAAGGTGCTGACCATCGCCACCGGCGGGTGAGCCAGCGGGCGACATTGGCCCTAGGATTGTTGAGTTCGGGTCAGGCCGAGCCGAAAGTGGTGGTTTTCGAGAACCGGAGCGGAGCGTACTTAAGTACGTGAGCACCGGAAGCGCAGAAAATCGCTAGTTGCAGGCCGGCATGGCCTGAATATCAACAATCCTAGACGAACAGATCGACCTTCTGGAATGTCGTCACGTCGATCAGGCCGACATCGGAAATCCTGAGTTCGGGGATGACGACCAGCGCCAGCAGCGAGTGCTGCATGTAGGCGTTGTTCAGCGAACAGCCCATCTTGCGCATCGCCTCGGTGAGCTTCTCTGCCTTGGCCGCGACGATCTCGGCCCGCTCGTCCGACATCAGCCCGGCGATCGGCATTTCGACCAGCGCCAGTTCCTTGCCCTTGGAGAACAGCACGACGCCGCCGCCGACCGCACCCAAGCGATTGACGGCCAGCGCCATGTCCTGCTTGTTGGTGCCGACGCAGATGATGTGATGGGCGTCATGCGCGACGCTGGACGCCATGGCGCAGTCGCCCATATAGCCGAAGCCGGAAACGAAGGCGTTGGTGACGCCGCCCGTGCCCCGGTGGCGCTCGACCAGCGCGATCTGGCAGATGTCGTTGCGGCGGTCCATGGCGACCAGCCCGTCCTCGACCGGCAGATCGGCCTCCAGCGCGCGCGTCGGCGCCTGGTTCTCGATGACGCCGATGACACGCACCCGCACCTCGTTGGCGCCTTTGGGAGCAACGATATCGAAGTCGCCGCCCTTCAGCTTCTTGCCGAGCTTGACGGTGTTCTTCGCCGTCTTCGGGTAATCATAGGCCGGAATGTCGATTTCGAGCTTGCCGCCCTTGGCCAGCCTGACGCCGCGTGCATAGACCTCGTCGATGGTCATTGCGGCGAGATCCGAGACGATCAGCAGGTCGGCCAGCCGCCCCGGCGCGATCGAGCCGATCTCGCGCTCGAGTCTGAAATGCTGGGCGGTGTTGAGCGTCGCCATCTGGATCGCCGTCACCGGCTTCAACCCCTGTTGGATGGCGTGGCGCACCACGCGGTCCATATGGCCTTCCTGGACCAGCGTGCCGGAATGGCTGTCGTCGGTGCACAGGATGAAATTGCGCGGGTCGATGCCGCTCTCCGTCACCGCCTTGATCTGCGAGGCGACGTCGTACCAGGCCGAGCCGAGCCGCAGCATCGCCTTCATGCCCTGGCGCACACGGGCGATGGCATCCTCGGCGCGTGTGCCCTCATGATCGTCCTCGGGACCGCCGGCGGCATAGCCATGGAACGGCAGGCCGAGATCGCGCGAGGCATAGTGGCCGCCGACCGTTTTCCCCGCTTTCACCGTCGCGGCGATCTCGCCCGACATGACAGGATCGTTGGCGGCGACGCCGGGGAAATTCATCACTTCGCCAAGACCGATGATGTTTTCCCAGCTCATTGCCTCCGCGACATCGGCGACCGTCAACTCGGCGCCTGCATGCTCCAGCCCGGGCGCCGAGGGCACGCAGGACGGCATCTGTACATGCACGTTGATGGGCATGGCGACGGCCTCGTCATGCATCAGCCGCACGCCCGGCAGGCCAAGCACATTGGCGATCTCGTGCGGGTCGATGAACATAGAGGTGGTGCCGTGCGGAATAACGGCCCGGCAGAACTCGGTCACCGTCACCATGCCGCTCTCGACATGCATATGCGCGTCGCAGAGGCCGGGCACCAGATAGCGCCCGCCGGCGTCGACCACCTTGGTGCCCTGGCCGATGGCATGGCTGGCGTTCGGCCCGCAATAAGCGAAACGACCGCCGGCAATGGCGATGTCGGTGCCGGCGATGATCTCGCCCGAATGGACGTTCACCCAACGGCCGTTGCGGACGACCAGGTCAGCGGGTTTGCGCCCCATGGCGACATCGACCAGATGTGTCGCCATCTCGGTCCACGGTCTGGGTTTTGCGGGCGTTGCTTTCGTCATTCGCGATTCCTTCGGTTGTTGCCAGTCTCGCAAATGTCGGCGGGCGCCGCCAGAGCCGTCGGGCCAACACACCGCGGCAGACTGAGCTTGTTGACTAATCTGGCCAAAGCGCGATGCTGGCTACGGACCGAGCCGTAAGGGGGAAACATGACCCGTTTTTGCAAAGTGTTCGCCATCGTCATCTTGTTCGCCGCCTCGAGCGCTTTTGCCGCCGCCGAGGAACGTTGGCAGACCTTGCCGGAGCCTGCGGCCATGCCCAAACCCGATCAGAGCGGATATGCGCCGGTGAACGGCATCCAGATGTACTACGCCGTTTTCGGAGCGGGCGACCCCGTGCTGCTCATCCATGGCGGCCTCGGCCACGCCGACATCTGGGCCAGCCAGGTGGCCACGTTTTCCAAGACGCACAAGGTGATAGTCGCCGACAGCCGTGGTCACGGCCGCTCCACCCGCACCGAGCAGCCCTATGGCTATGACTTGATGGCGTCGGACTATCTGGCGCTGCTCGATTACCTGAAGATCGACAAGACCGCGCTCGTGGGCTGGAGCGATGGCGGAATTATCGGTATCGACATCGCACTGCATCATCCGGAGCGGCTGACAAGGCTCTTTGCGCAAGCCGCCAACGTAACCACCGACGGCGTCGATCCGGGCGTGATGACCAACAAGACCTTTGCCGCCTACATCGACCGCTCCGGCCGCGACTACAAGAAGATGTCGAAAACACCGGACCAGTATGACGCCTTCGTGGCGCAGATGAGCCATATGTGGGAGACCGAGCCGGCGTGGACCAAGGAGCAGCTCGCTGCGATAACCACGCCGACGGCGATCGTTGCCGGCGACCATGACGAAGCGATCAAGCGCGAACACACCGAATATATCGCCTCCGCCATCCCGGGCGCGAAGCTGATTATCCTGCCCAACGCCAGTCATTTCGCCATGCTGCAAGCGCCGGATGAATATAACCAGGCTGTGCTGGATTTCATCGACGCCAAATAGAGGATTCTGTGCGGCGACAGGGGGATTGCGATTGCGGCGAATGCGGTTATCCTTCTGGCGAGGATCTTTCTGAATCGTCATTTCGGGGAGTTCGATGTATCGCCTGATGGTCGCAAGTGCCGGTTTTCTTGCCGCTCTGGTCGTGCCGGCTTTCGCCGCCGACCCAGCGGCCGATGTTCCGATGACCGCGCCCGGCTTCGACTGGACCGGCTACTATGCCGGCATGCAAGCCGGCTATGGCTGGGGTCGGTCCGACATATCAGGAACAGAGGGCGAGCCGTTTTCGGCCACACCTGACGTTGACGGCGGTTTTGTCGGCGGCCATGTCGCCGGACTGTGGCAATTCGACCAGGCGGTGCTGGGCGCCGAGGCAGACCTCAACTATTCCTCGATCGACGGAACGACGATATCGGCCCTGGGAAGCACATTCGGCACCGACATCAAGTGGTTCGGGTCGGTCAACGCCAAGGCCGGCTACGCCATGGATCGCCTGCTGGTCTACGGCATTGGCGGCGTCGCCTTTGCCGGCATCGAAACATCGCAAGTCGCGGGTCCGGCGTTCGCCAGCACGCGCACGAATGTCGGCTGGACCGTGGGTGCCGGCGTCGACTACGCGTTGACCGACAAGTTCGTCGTCGGCGCACAGTATCGCTACTATGATTTCGGCTCCGAGCACTACGACGTAGCGGAACCCTTCAACGATCGCGATCAGAACGTGAAGCTCAACACGGTAGGCATCAATTTGAGCTACAAGTTCTGAGCAGGGCCACAATCGCGACGCTGCCGGACCAGGCAACCACTCAAAGGGCTCTTTCATGGAAGGGTGGCCGACGCTCCCAGTGGGCGGGGGGAATGGGTTGGGCCTGAGAGGCGCCGGCCTTGGCGGATCAAATCCACCACACAGGCATCCTACCATTACCCGCCGCGCCGATAATTCCGTGATCGCGCCAGTATCATCAAGCCGCCCCGTCTGTTTGCACGTTCGGCGAACGCTCAACAACACGACTTGACGGCCTGTGTCAGGCGTCTGAAAAGGGCTGGCCTGCGGACGTGGCGGAATTGGTAGACGCAAGGGACTTAAAATCCCTCGATCTCTGATCGTACGGGTTCGATTCCCGTCGTCCGCACCACCTTTCTCTCTTCGAGCTTCGGGTGGCGGGCCACCTGAAGCTCGAAGAGCGAAGGAGCGTCCTCCGAAGCCTTGGCGAAGGAGGACCGGTTCGAATTTTATCCGTTCAGGCGCACCAATTTCACCAGCCACGGCTTGTTGGCATCTCTACGCCTCGAACACTTTCTGTGTGAACCATTCCGCCAGCCTGGCAAGTTCCGGCCCCAGCACACGATCGGCGCCGACAGGCGGCACGATAGCTCTGATTTGATCGACGAAGGAGCGCAGTGCTGGCGGCGGCGTCCGTTCGGTGACGTGCAGCGCCTGCGAGGCGATCATCGCCAGCATCGCCATGGCGGCATCGACGCAGCGGCCGGCGGTTGCCTCCTTGGTCCATGCGAAGAACGCCGTCGTGGCGACATCGTCCTGCCCCGCGCCGGCCGATTCCGTTCCTGGAATGAAGGTGCGCTGTGCGGCCAGCTTGGCCTGCTCAAGATAGCCGGTGATCGCCATCGGCACGTAGCCGACATTGCCGTGGCCGTCGCTGTCGGCTGAGTGACGTGCGGTCATCAGCAGATCGGGCAGCAGCGACACCTTGCCGTTGAGCAGCTTGGAGGCGTGGCGATCACAAAGCAGGCAGATGTCGGCCCATATCGCCGCCAGATCATCCAGTGCCGGCGTCACCATGGCGTTGTGATAGCCGCCGGTCGAGATGCAGCGGCCGAGCGGATGTGCATCGTCGGGCGGGATGTAGACCGGATTGTCCGATATAGAGGCCAGCGACACAGTGGCTGCCTGCTCGGTCGACGACAGCGCACGATGCGCCTGGCCGAGGACGCGCGGCACGATGCGGTAGCTGACCGGCGCCTGATAATTGCGTCGCCCATCGCCGGCGCCAACCAGAAATTCCCGCAAACCCTGCAGGGCCGCGGCCTCATGCTCATCGCCCCAGAGCGTGTCGAGGGCGGCGTCATAGTGTTCGAGCGGGGCACGAAACGCCTCGATCGACAGCGCGAACACCTGATGCGCCATGCGGATCCGGCGGCGCGCCGCGAGCGCTGCGTCTGCCACCAGAGCAGCAGCGCAAGGCGAGCCGTTGATCAGCGAGCCGCGTTCCTTGACCTCAAGGTCGAAGCGCGTCGAAAGTTCTGCAAACAAGGGGTAGAGCGCCAGGATCTCACCGGCGCCGCCCTGGCCGGAGGCCGGCACCGTTGGCATCGGCCCACCGTCGAGCATAGCGGCCACGGCAAGCGCGATGCGCGGCGTTGTGGCGGCGTTGCCCTCGATGAAATTCGTCAGCCGGGCAAGCACGATCGCCCTGACCACGCGATCCGGCAAGGGATCGCCGAACGAGGTGGCGGCGGCAAACGCCTTGATGCGCGCATGGCGATCACGCTCGTCGAGTTCGAGCTTGCGGCTCGCCAGCTCTCCCATGGCGGTGGTGACGCCATAGATGACCGGTGGCGGATCGGATTCAATCAGCCTGAGAAACGAAGCGCGGCATTCGGCGATGCGCTGCAACGCCTTCTCGCCGATCGCCACCGTGTCCTTCTTCCAGGCGACGCGGAAAACAGTGTCGAGGTTGATGTCCTCACGCGTCGACAGGCTAACTGGCATGCTTCACACCGCTGGAATTAAGGGGCTTTAGTAGAGTGGTTCCTCGAACAGCGTCTTGTCGCCGTCCACCAGCGCCTTGATCTGCGCGGTGCCGTCGCCGGCGAGCGCAAGACGGATGCCGAACGGCCGCACCCGTATGTCGTTCTGGATTGCCATCCCCTCGCCTTCCGGCAGATAGAAGCGCTCGACACCGTAGTCCGGCGCGATGGTCGCCTCTTCGCCGCGAAGGTCCCAGCCCTCGGCGACGTGGCCTGATATATCGGCCTCGTCGGCAGCGGCCGGCGTCGGTGCCTTGCCGAACCAGGCTGTCGTCGGCTGCCAATAGCTGTCGGAGCCCTTCTTCAGGCGCACGACAATTGAGGTGTCCTCGCTTGAAAATTTGTCGGGCGGAATGTTGGCGATCATTTTCACCGGTATGCGCGAAATATCGTAGCCCAGGATAATATAGTCGCCGCGCAGGAGGTCGCGCGGATCGACAGGTTCGATCTTCAGCAGCACTTCCTTGCCGTTGCGCAGGATCGCCGCGCGGCCGGCGATGATCCAGCTCAGGAAGCCGATTTGAACGAGCGCCAGCACCAGTGCCGAGATGACAAGCCTTTTCCCGGTGATCATGCCGTGGCTCCTTTGGCATCTGGACCCTTCATGCGTTTTTCCACGCGGATGATGACGATCGCAAGGATGCCGAGCAGCACCGCGGCGGCCAGGAAGAAGCCGGCCGTATCGAGCATCGATTGCAAGGTCACCACATAGATGATGGCGAGTTCGAAGGCGAAGCCAAGATAGGCAAACCAGCGCAGCCCACGGCTTTCCCGCCCTGCCAGCACGATTGCGGCGACAATGCCTGCAAGCGCGATCACCGAAGCGAAGGCAAAACCGCTGTTGTAGGTGCTCTCGTCGGCGAGTTCGAACTGGATCATTGCGAGGCCGGTGAGGAAGCCGAGCAGTGCGTGCAAGGGCAAGCGGCCGCCGAGCTGCACGACCCGGTCGACCGGATCCGGCGCGAAGACCGAGGCCGCGAACAGCAGCGCCGAGACGACGACCAGCGGGATCGCCACCTGCAGCGTGTCGTGGTTGGTGACCAGCAGCACAAGATAGAACAGAACCGACAGGATGATCAGGTGGCGAGCCGCCTGGCTGCGGGTCCAGAACGAGACGGCAAACAGCACGATCGCCATGATCAAGAAGGCATGCGGAAATTCGCTGCGGCTGTAGTAGTCGAAGCCTTTCAGGAACAGCCAGGCATCGGCGATGCCGACCGAAGCGACCGTCAGCGGATTAGAACGCAGCGCAACCGCCGCCAGCGCCGTGCCGGCGCCCCAGGTGACCAGAGCCGAGGCCTCGTCGCCCGAGAGATGATACATCTGGCCGATCAGCGCGATCGAGCCGCCGAAAGCCGCAGCCGCCACGATCCAGAGCGCTTCGCCGATCGCCGCATGGTCGCGGGCCTTCAGCACCGCGCCGCCGACATAGCCACCAAGGATGACGGCAAACAATGCCGCCACGCGCGCCAGCCGCGGGATCGCGTCCCAGTTGGCGGCGACGAAAATCAGGATGGCGGCTCCGAACAGCACGGCAGCCATCATCGCCAGGATAGAGCCGAAGCTGAGCGACTTGCGCTCGTTGGCCTCGACATCGCGCGAAAGCGAATCGGCAATGGCGGCGTCAATCAGCCCGGCCTGCAGCCAACGCGCGATATCCGCCCTGACCCGCGACGAATACCCCGCCATGCTGCGTCTCCCCCAAGTTTGGTCTTTTTTTCAGCCGATCCGGTCAAATCGTTGACGTGGCGACATTTTCCGATTCGGGTTTCTTTGTGTCAGGTCCGTGAACGCCCGTTAATGCTGCATTGCACAATTTGCATTGCTGCCATGCAGCCATAGCGCTTTTAAATCGATATGGGTCCGCCTATTTATAGTTCGTACACAAACGGAATGATCCGCAAGAAAGACGAAACGAGAACTACGATGAACCTGATCCGCAACTACCGCAACTGGCGCCGCTACAGGGACACCGTGTCCGAGCTGAGCCGCCTGAGCAACCGTGAACTGACCGACCTCGGCATCAGCCGCAGCGACATTCCTTACGTCGCTCGCAAGGCGGTCTAATTCTTCGGACCGCGAATGGTCCGAACCAGTTTTGAAAAAGAGAACGACAATGAACCTGATCCGCAATTATCGTAACTGGCGCGTTTATCGCGAGACGGTTACCGAGCTGGGTCGCCTTTCCAACCGCCAGCTGCATGATCTCGGTATCGTCCGCGACGAAATCAAGATGATCGCCCGCCAGGCGATCTAGACAGAATTTCGCCAGGGTCGACCTCCTCCCCGACCTTGACGAATACGGTCACCCCTTACCTCCTCCCAAGGGTTGACCACAAAAACGGCGCCCGCCGCACCTCCTCCCGCGGCGGGCGTTGTTTCCCCGGGGCAAATTTTGCCCCAAAGGTTTCGCCCCTTTTCAAACGGCGAAAGAGTTTTCGTCAAAGCCGACCTCCTCCCCGGCGATGACGAATATGGTCGGCCTTCACCTCCTCCCGAGGGTCGACCCCAAAAACGACACCCGCCGGACCTCCTCCCCCGGCGGGTGTTGTCGTTTTCAGGAGGCGCTCCCATCAGCAGCTGTTTGCCCCGCACCGCGCACGGCAATTGCAATCGCCGCACCAAGCGATTATTCCGGCGCTCATGAGCAAAAACCCCATCCATATCATCGGCGGCGGCCTCGCCGGTTCCGAAGCCGCCTGGCAGGCAGCGCAGGCCGGCGTTCCGGTCATCCTGCATGAAATGCGGCCCGTTCGCGGCACCGATGCACACAAGACCGACAGCCTGGCCGAGCTCGTCTGTTCCAATTCCTTCCGCTCCGACGATGCCGACAACAACGCAGTCGGCCTGTTGCATGCCGAAATGCGGCTGGCCGGCTCGTTGATCATGAGCGCCGGCGACGCCAACCAGGTTCCGGCCGGCGGCGCGCTGGCCGTCGATCGCGACGGGTTCGCCGACGCAGTGACGAAAAAGCTCGAAGCACACCCGCTGATCACCATCCAGCGCGAGGAAGTGCCTGGTCTGCCGCCGGCGGATTGGGACCAGGCGATCGTCGCCACGGGCCCATTGACCGCCCCCGGGCTTGCCCAGTCGATCGCGGAAGCGACCGGCGCCGATGCGCTCGCCTTCTTCGACGCCATCGCGCCGATCGTCCATTTCGACACGATCGACATGGATACCTGCTGGTTCCAGTCGCGCTACGACAAGGTCGGACCTGGCGGCACCGGCAAGGACTACATCAACTGCCCCATGGACAAGGAGCAATATCTCGCCTTCGTGGCGGCGCTTGTGGAGGGCCAAAAAACCGAATTCAAGCAATGGGAAGGCACGCCCTATTTCGACGGCTGCCTGCCGATCGAGATCATGGCCGAGCGCGGCGTCGAGACGCTGCGCTACGGACCGATGAAGCCGATGGGACTGACCAATGCGCACAATCCGACGGTAAAAGCCTATGCCGTCGTCCAGCTGCGGCAGGACAATGCGCTGGGCACGCTCTACAACATGGTCGGTTTCCAGACCAAGCTGAAACATGCCGAGCAGGTGCGCGTGTTCCGCACCATACCGGGTCTCGAAAACGCCGATTTCGCCCGCCTCGGCGGCCTGCACCGCAACACCTACATCAACTCGCCGACCTTGCTGGACGCCTCGCTGCAACTGAAGTCGCGGCCCGGCCTGCGTTTCGCCGGCCAGATCACCGGCTGCGAAGGCTATGTCGAAAGTGCCGCGATCGGCCTGCTTGCCGGCCGCTTCGCCGCCGCCGAGCGGCTCGGCCACGCACCGTCGCTGCCGCCGCTGACCACGGCCTTCGGCGCGCTGCTCAACCACATCACCGGCGGGCACATCGTGTCCGACGATGAGCCGGGCAAGCGCTCTTTCCAGCCGATGAACGTCAATTTCGGCCTGTTCCCGCCGGTGGAGGCCCCGAAGACCGAAGGCAAACGCATGCGCGGCAAGGACAAGACTGTTGCCAAGCGGCACGCCATCACATCGCGCGCACGCGCCGATTGCCGGCAATGGCTGGGATTGGCGGCGCAAACGGAAACGGCCGAAGCTGCAGAGTAGTTTGCTGTTCTGATGGAACTCTGGTGTAAAGTAGGATAGTATCCTACCTTACACCTTGAGAGGCATCCATGGAACCCGCCGAAAAACTGTCTATCACAGTCACGCCAGCCATGGCACGCATGATCCGCGAGAAGGTCGAAGACGGCTCCTTCGGATCGGCGAGCGAGGTCATCCGCGCCGCACTTCGCGCCTTTCAGCGTGAAGAGGAAGAGCACGCCGAGCGCATGGCGTCGATCAGGGCGCGGGTACAGGCGTCGATCGAGGACACGAGGCCGAACCATTCGGGAGAAGAGATTCGCGACCACCTTCGGGAGCTCGCCGCGTAGTATTTGAGCCGCAGCGATGATTCAGCGGCTTAAGGTTGAATACGGCGAAAGTGCCAGGACCGATCTGGCCGACATTTTCAGACATATCGTCAACGCCGGTGGAAGTCCTGACGTCGAGCTGAAGTTAACCTTACGCATCGAAGGCCGCTGCCAGAGCATCGGCGACGCACCGCGTGGCGGCCGATCGCGCGATGACATCGTGCAAGGCTTGCGAACGGTTCCGTTCGAGCACTCTGCCATTATCGAATTCATCTCCTCCGGGCCGGCCTGTTGTCTTAGGCAACAGTTTGGCGCGGGACGTCTTAACATGATTGACGTTTACGTCAAAGCGCAGGCCAGCCCTTGCTCGCGCGACGCAGCAGCAGCCAATGCCGGCGCAAGGCCGACAGCCGCGCGACGCCTTCGAGCGGCGAACCATTCTCCATCTTGCCGAGATAGGCACGTGACAGGGCGAGCGGCAGGAATGCCGGACGCAGCGAGACAGGCAAGGTCGGTGCGCCTTGCTCGAAGGCGGAAAGATGTTCCCGTGCCAGCGCCATCATCGCCGCCACCGCGCGTTTGGCGCCGGGTCCGCCATCACCAGCAATGAATTCTTCCGGCGACGATCCCGCCGCCGCCAAAATATCGGCCGGGACAAAACACTGTCCGCGCTGGCGATGCAGCGGCAACAGCAGCAACAGGCCGGTCATCGCCTGCGCACAGCCTGCCCTGCCCGCCAGATCGGCAAAGCGCGGCGCCCCGACGGGATCGAGCACCATCGCCGCAAGCTGGATGAGCGCGGCAGCAGTCTCGCCGCAATAGCCTTCCAGGTCAGTGCGCGACGGCATCGGGTCGTCATAGAGGTCGAAGATGCGTGCATCGAGCATGTTCTCGAAGGCCGGCTTCGGCAGGCCGAACGTCGCTATCGTGGCGTTCAAGGCTTCGGCTGTGGGATGGCCGGCGCCCGCTTCTCCGCCAGCGGCAATGACATCGCGCCACCATTGCAGCCTCACCTCGCCCGGCAGCGCTTCATGGATGCGATCGCGGATTCCTGCGATCTCGGCATTGAAGGCGTAGAGCGAAAACAGCGCGTCGCGCTTGTCGTCGGGCGCGTAGAGCGCGGTCAGATAGCGGTCATGGTCGGCGGCGCGCACCGCGTCCATGACGATTTTGGCATTCTGGGACATGTCAATCGACGGCGATGAGCGCGGCGGCCACGGCGCGCTCTTCCGCCAGAAGGACATTGTAGGTCCGTACCGCGGCACCGGTCGACATCGGGTCGGACGCAATGCCGGCAGCCTTCAGCGCGGCTCGCAGTGCGGCGGGCAATGGCCGGAGATCCCTGCCCATGCCGACCAGCAGGATCTCGACCTTGCCGGCCTCAGCCAGCAGCTTGTCGAAATCCGCCACCGTCAGCACCAGAGGATCAGCCGGTTCCCAGCCATGGATGCCGGATGGCAGGCACATGAGCGAACCGCGATGCGACATGTCGGCAAAGCGGAACCCGCCATTGCCATAGGCTTCGATCGGCGCGCGGCCCGGAAAATGCGCCTCGCGGATGACGATGCCTTTGCCGGTCACCGTTATACCCCTTCGGGGCGACGCGTCAGGTCGCGACCGCCTTGCCGCCATTGACCGGCTTCTCCTCGTCGGCCGAAGCCTGCGGCCTCAGCTTGAACAAGATCAGCAGCGGTGCGGCGATGAAGATGGACGAATAGGTGCCGAAGACGACGCCGAACAGCATGGCCATCGTAAACGAGCGGATCACCTCGCCGCCGAACAGCACCAGCGCCAGCAGCGCCAGGATCGTCGTCACCGAAGTCAGCGTCGTTCTCGACAGCGTCTCGTTGATGGCGTTGTTCAACAGCTGCGGCAGCGGCATGCGCTTGTACTTTCGCAAATCCTCTCGAACACGGTCATAGACCACGATCGTATCGTTCAGCGAATAGCCGATGATCGTCAGGATCGCCGCCAGCGATGACTGGTTGAACTCCAGTCCGGTGATGACGAAGAAGCCGAGCGTCATGACCACATCGTGCACCGTCGCCACGATGGCGCCGACCGCGAACTGCCATTCGAAGCGGAACCAGACATAGACCAGGATGCCAAGCAGCGCGATCAGCATGGCGATCGTGCCTTGCTTGGCAAGCTCGCCAGAAACGGTCGGTCCGACCACTTCGACGCGGCGGAAATCGTAATTGTCCTGCAGCTCGCCGCGTACCTTGTCGATGACGGTCTGCTCGGCATTCTCGCCACCATCCTGCGTCCCGACGCGGATCAGCACGTCGTTCGGCGTACCGAACTGCTGCACCTGAACTTCGCCGATGTTGAGCTCGGTCAGCCGCGCACGGAGGTCGGCGAGGTCGGCATTGCCGCTCTTGGCCTGCACCTCGATCAGCGAACCGCCTTTGAAGTCGATGCCGTAATTGATGCCAACGGTCATGAACAGCACCACCGACAGGATCGACAGTGCGCTGGACAGCGTAAAGGTCCAGCGACGGATGCCCATGAAGGGGATCTTGGTGCCGGGTGGAACGAAGGTCACCGGCGCCTTCGGCAAGTCCTTCGGGCGAGCCCGGCGCAGCCAGATCGAGACCAGCAGGCGGGTGAAGGTGAAGGCGGTGAAGACCGTGGTCAGGATGCCGATGGCGTAGGTGATGGCAAAGCCCTTCACCGGCCCGGTACCGAGATAGAACAGCACCACAGTGGCGATCAGCGAAGTGATGTTGGAATCGACGATGGTCGCTAGCGCCTTGGTGAAACCGGTATCGATCGCCTGGATCACGGAGCGGCCGGCGCGTCGCTCCTCGCGAATACGTTCATAGATCAGCACGTTGGAATCGACCGCCATGCCGATGGTCAGCACGATACCGGCGATACCAGGCAAGGTCAGCGTAGCGCCAAGCAACGAGAGCACGCCGACGATCATCGCCACGTGCACCGCCAGCGCGATGTTGGCCAGGAAGCCGAGGAAGCCGTAGGCGACGAACATGAAGGCGACGACGAGGATAGAACCGATGATGCCGGCGACCTTGCCGGCATGGATCGAATCCTGGCCAAGGCCCGGACCCACCGTGCGTTCTTCGATGACCGTCAGCGTTGCGGGCAACGCACCGGCGCGCAGCAGCACCGCAAGGTCATTGGCGCTCTGGGCAGTGAAATTGCCGGAAATCTGGCCGGTGCCGCCGAGGATCGGCTCGCGGATCTGCGGCGCCGATATCACCTGATTGTCGAGGATAATGGCGAACAGCTTGCCGACATTCTGCGCCGTGGCCTGACCGAAGCGCGCCGCCCCTTTCGAATCGAAGCGGAACGACACCACCGGCTCGTTGTTCTGCGAATTGTATGTCGCCTGTGCGTCAACGAGGTTTTCGCCCGAGACGATGACGCGATTTTCGATCAGATACGGAACCGGCGGATCGTCCTGCGAATACAGCACCGACGAGCCGGCGGGCGGACGGCCATTGAGCGCGTCCTGCACCGGCATCGACTGGTCGACCATCTGGAAGGTCAGCTTGGCGGTCTGGCCGAGGATTTCTTTCAGTCTCTGCGGGTCCTGAAGACCCGGCACCTGGACAAGGATACGGTCGTCGCCCTGCCGCTGCACGATCGGTTCGGTGGTGCCGAGTTCGTTGACGCGGCGTTCGACCACCTCGATCGACTGCGTCAGCGCGGTCGACGTGCGGTATTTGATGCCGGCGTCGGTGACGTTGAACTTGAGCAGGCCGGGCTCGGAATCGTCGAGCGTCATTTCCTGGACGGAGCCGCCGGTGAACAGGCCGGCAGCGACCGGATCGGTCAGCGTCTTCAGCGCCGTCTTGGCGGCATCGATCTGGGCGGGATCGGTGATGCGGACCTGCAGGGTCCGCCCCGTGCCGGCAAGGCCGGTATAGCCGATCTTGGCGTCGCGCAGCATCGTGCGGATTTCATCGCGCGTCGTCTCCAGCCGATCCTTGATCAGATCGTTCTGGTTCATTTCCAGCAGGATGTGCGAACCACCCTGTAGGTCGAGGCCGAGCGTCATCTGCCGCTTCGGCACCCAGCTGGGCAGTTGCGCCAGCGTGCTGGCGGAGAACAGGTTGGGCGCGGCGAGGATCACCGTGATGGCCACGGCCACCCAGATCAGGATCATCTTGAAGCGCGAAAAATACAGCATATGGCGTCGTCCGTCAGAGCGTGTCCGCGGATCGCTCCGCCTAAAATTGGATTATTTCTTGGCGTTTTGGTTGGCCACCGGCTCGCCCTTGACGCGCACATCGGCGATCGTCGAGCGCAGCGCCGTCACCTTCAAGCCGTTACCGAGGTCGATCTCGAGCTCGTTGTCGTCGATCACCTTGGTCACCTTGCCGACGAAGCCGCCGCCGGTGACGACCGTGTCGCCGCGACGGACAGCCGCCAGCATCTCGCCGCGCTTCTTCAGCTGCGTGCGCTGCGGCCTGATGATCAGAAAATACATGATCACGAAAATCAGGACAAACGGCAAAATGCTGATGAACATGTCGGGAGAAGCGCCGACGCCTTGGGCGTATGCCGGTGTCACGAACATCGAGGTACTCCTGATTTTTGAAAACAGCCGCCAATTTGGCGGCCCTTGAAATTTGGCCGGAATATAGTCGGTAAAGTTGTCAATGCAACTGCGCGGCCAGCCAAATCGGCTGCTTTTACGGCCTGTTGAGCCGTGTTAGAGCAGGATCGCGAAAAGCGGGAGCCGGTTTTCTCAGACAAACGGAAACCGTTTGCCAGAGATCACGCTCGAAGAAAAGGTTGCCACCGGTTTTGGATCAGAGGGAATCGGGCACGTTCACGCTCCCAAATGTCGAAACCGCGAAACAAAAGACAGACATGACCGACAGCAGCATTGAAGCCCTGAACCAGAAACTCGACCGGCTGATCGAGGCGGTGAGCCGCCTCGCCCCGCCGCCGGTGCCCGAAACCGACCTCGGCGAGGCCGATTGCTTCGTCTGGCAGGCCGATCCGGGCTATCTGGAGCCGGTGCGCAAGGTCAACCGCGTCGACATCGGCCTTATCCGCGGCGTCGACCGCGTCCGCGACATCCTTGTCGACAACACCGAACGCTTCGCCGCCGGCTATCCAGCCAACAACGTGTTGTTGTGGGGCGCGCGCGGCATGGGCAAATCGTCGCTGGTCAAGGCCGTGCATGCCGAAATCAACGCCAGGGCCAAGTCCGACCTGCCGTTGAAGCTGATCGAAATCCATCGCGAGGACATCGACACGCTGCCGAAGCTGATGGGCCTGCTCAAGGCAGCCCCCTTCCGCTTCATCCTGTTTTGCGACGACCTCTCCTTCGACCACGACGACACTTCGTACAAGTCGCTCAAAGCCGCGCTCGAAGGCGGCGTCGAAGGCCGGCCGGCGAATGTCATATTCTATGCCACTTCGAACCGCCGCCATCTATTGCCGCGCGACATGATCGACAATGAGCGCTCGACCGCCATCAACCCGTCCGAGGCGGTGGAGGAGAAAGTGTCGCTGTCCGACCGCTTCGGGCTGTGGCTCGGCTTCCACAAATGTTCGCAGGATGAATATCTCGACATGATCGACGGCTATATCAGGCACCATGGCCTTGTCATGGATCCCGAGCAACTGCGCGCCGAAGCACTGGAATGGGCGACCACCCGCGGCAGCCGCTCGGGCCGCGTCGCCTGGCAGTTCACCCAGGACCTGGCTGGACGGCTCGGCAAGCCACTGAGGGACTGACACGTTGGGTGGCGTCGCCAACGCCATCCAATGACAAGATCATTTGGGCTGCGCCCGGCGCAAATCACGCGGCGTTTGGCCGATCTCGCGGCGCATCCAGTGCGCCAGATGTGACTGGTGCGCAAAGCCCGTCAATTCCGCCACCTCGCTTGTGCTGAGATCGCCTCGCTGCAGCAGGGCGCGTGCGCGTTCGACGCGACGTCGCACCACGTAGCGGTGCAGGGTGACGCCCGTCGCCGCCTTGAACCAAGCCCGCAAGTGCGAGCTGCTCGCCCCGGCAACTCGGCTCAATCGCTGGATTGAAAGGGGCTCGTGCAAGCCAGCTTCGATATGCTCCAACACGCGCTTGAGCTGGGCATCTGACAACCGGTTTGTTCGCTCGACATCGGAATTCTCAAGACCGAGCAGCCTCACCGCCAGAGCGGCGCCAATGCTGTCGGCAAACAAAGATCCACTCGGTGAGTTTGCGCCGAGATCGCTCTCGAGTGCACGGGCGAGATGTTGGATGCGCTGATCACGAAGCAGATGACGTGTGTCGAGCGGCAACGCGCGCGCCTTGCCACCTAGCTCAGCCGCCACCCTTTCCATCAGGGCTGGTTGTAACGCGATCTCGATCGTGTCGAACGGGGTTTCGGTCTCGAAGCCGCCCTCTTGGCCAGCGGGCACCAGGTCAATATCGCCGGCGCGCCTCACGAAATATCGACCAACCTCATTGCAGTAGGAACGCGTCGCCGCGCTTGCATGCACCATGATGCGATGATGGGCCGCCCTGGAGAGACGATGGACGCCCGCTTCGATATGCCAGAAGGCCATTGTGACGTCGGGCGGAAATCGGGCCGGAACAGACTGCGAATGCATGCTCTCTCGCTTCCTGGCAAAACCTGTCCAAGAATTGGCAATTCCCGCGCGATTTTCAATGCCATGGACATGTACCTACGCCTCTCCATCGAGCTTGGACGAGAGGTTAGCCATGAGTTTTTATGTAGTTGTCGGAGCAGGCCCGGTCGGGCACGAGACCGCGCGCCTTCTGGGCGAAGAAGGACATGATGTCGTTCTCACGAGCCGGAGTGTCGGCTCAAACGCGTTGCGGAACGTCCGGGCGGTGCAGGCCGATGCCACCGATGCCGTTGAACTGGCGCGTATCTGCCGAAACGCCGACGCCATTTTCATGTGTGCCATGGCCGCCTATCACCGGTGGCCGACCGACTTCTTCCCAATCATCGACGGCACCGTGCGTGCCGCGGAAGCGGTCGGCGCGAAGCTTGTGGTTCTCGGAAACCTCTATGGCTATGGGAAACATGCCGATACCCCGCTTCACTCCGACCTGTCTCTGGATCCGACTTCGAAGAAAGGGACCGCCCGCACGATCATGTGGCAGCGGGCGGTCCGTGCGGACGTGCCGGCAATCGAAGTGCGGTCCAGCGATTATCTTGGACATGGCGCGATCAGCTCTTTCTCACTGGTCGCGCTGCCCTCAATAATCGAGGGGAAGCCGACTGCTTTCATTGGAAACCTCGACGCGACTCATGCCTGGTCCTTCACGAAGGACGTGGCCAGGACGCTGGTCGCCGCTTCCCGCTACACGGGCGAATGGCGACGGGCGTTCCATGCTCCATCGCAACACGCCTCACCCCGGGAACTCATCCTGACGACGGCGGCAATGCTTCACCGTGAAATTCCAGAAACACGTTCCTATTCCATCCCCGAAATGGAAGCATTGGGCATGCATGAACTCATCGAGATGAGCTATCTCTTCGACAATCCCTTGCTGGTCGATTCCTCCGACGCGGAGACGCTTCTCGGAATCAAGGCCAGCGGCCTTGACGTCATGATCGCCGACACTCTGCGTGATCGTCTTTGAAGCTTGAAGACTGGCGCGTCGCGTTGAAACTGAAAAAGCCCGCTCCTTTCGGAACGGGCTGAGCCGGCGGGCCGGACTGGAGGTCAGACGGCCCGCAAATTGCTTTTTTTCTTCTATTCGAGGTAACCCGAGGGATCGACCGGGGCCGAGTTCTTGCGCACTTCGAAGTGCAGCTTCGGCGAGTCCGTCGTGCCGCTCATGCCCGACAGCGCGATTTCCTGGCCGCGCTTGACCTTCTGGCCGCGCTGCACCTCGATCGAGCTGGCGTGGCCGTAGACGGTGACCAGGCCATTCTCGTGGCGCACCAGCACCGTGTTGCCGAATTCCTTGAGGCCGTCGCCGGCATAGATGACGACACCGTTCTCGGCTGCCTTGACCGGTGTGCCCGAGGGCACGGCGATGTCGACGCCGTCTTTGCCGGAGCCGAAACCGGAGATCACGCGACCGCGCACCGGCCAGCGCATCTTGCCGATGCCGGTGGCGTCAGGCGCGACGGCATCGTCGGCCTCGGCCTGCTGGATGACCTTCGAATCCTTCTTCGGCGGCGTGTAGGACGCCAGCGTTTCCGACGGCGTGGTCTTTGCCGCGGGCTGTGTCGTGGCCGTCGTCACCGGATCGACCTTGGCCGGCTTGGCGGCGGCGACGGTCGCGGTTCCGCCGGCGGGCACCTTCAGGGTCTGGCCGATCTTGAGCAAGCCATCCTGCATGCCGTTGGCCTGCTTGATGGCAACGACTCCGACACCGGTTTTCCTGGCAATCGAGGAAAGCGTGTCGCCCGACTGAACCGTATAGGTGCCAGCTGCATTGGTCGCCTTGGCCGCGGCTACCTGCGGCTTGGGCTCCTTGGGCTGGCTCGCGGCGGCCGACGTGTCGACCTGAGCGGTGGATTTGCCCTCCCTAGGCTTCGGCTGCTGCGGCAGGACGGCGACCTTGTCCGGCGCAGTGGCCGGCAGGTTGTGCTTGGTGTCTTTCGCCGGCTTGGCATCCGCGAGCTTCGGCTCGCTCTTGCTCGAATAGGCGTAGGCCGGGATGACCAGCTTCTGGCCGGTCTTCAGCCCCTTGGTCGCGCTCAGCCCGTTGACCTTCATGATCACGTCGGACGGCACCTTGTAGCGCTGCGCCAGGCCGCCGATCGTTTCGCCGTCCCTGACGACGATCTCGGTTGCATGCGGAGTGCCGGAAGCAGCCACGCGGGGTTCGTCAGGTTGCGAAACCTTGAAAGGCGATGCCACCGGGGCGACCGTGCCGGTCGTGGTCCTGTCGACATGCGGTGCGGGGGCCAATGCGGTGCGCACCGGCTTCGATACCGGCGCCACTTCGGGAGCCTGGGCAACGGGCGGAGGCAGCGGCCGCGTCGAGACCGGATCGAGGCTGGAGCGGCTGACCGACTGTGTATGGCTGCCATCGATCGGAGCGGCGGCGACATCGCCCGGATAAGGCTGCTGTACGGCATCCTGCTTGTTGATGATGGTGCGCTGATTGTTGGTCGAGGATGTAAAGACGTCGTCGACGCCATTGAACCGCGAAACCTGGGAACTGCACCCCGCAGCAGCACCCGCGACCATCAGTATGGCGCAGCCTCGCGCCAGATTGCGACCGCTTGTCTTCAAAACACTGAGTTGCATCGCACTAACCCGCACATACCCGGTACAAACTAGGCATGATTAAAGCGCGTTAATGTTACTCGACGGTTAACCCCATGGAATCCGGCGCAATTTTTCTTAAAATATTAGAGAGCGAGCCCAGGGGAGATTTTCAGGTCATGCCGGCCGGGGCCGAAGACGGGCGCGCACCCGACGCGGCGCGGCCTGATCATCGGCATACGCGCTAGATGATAGCGGCGACACCGCGCAGGATCGGCTGCAGGCGAACGAGGCCGATGTCTTCACGCTCGAAGCGGCTGCCGACCTTGGTCAGCTTGGCCAGCACCTGTTCGCCCTCTTCGGGGCCGATCGGCGCGATGACGATGCCGCCGCTCGACAATTGGTCGAGCAGGAAACGCGGCAGGCTGTCGAAGGACGCCCATGCAACGATGCGATCGAACGGCCCTTCATTCGGCAGGCCACCGGAACCATCGGCGTGGCGCACGATGACATTGCCGATGCCGAGCGCCTCGAAGCGCTGCCTAGCCTGCTCGGCGAGCGTCTTGTAGCGATCGGTGGTGATGACCCGCGCCGCCAGCCGCGACATCACCGCCGAGGTGTAGCCCGAACCGGTACCGATCTCGAGCACGCGGTTGCCCTGCTCGATAGCGAGCGCCGCGATCACCGCCGCCTGCATATCGGCACCTTCGATCGCCTCGCCGCATTCGATCGGCAGCATTCGGTCCGACCAGGCGATCTGATGGAACTGGGCCGCCAGGAAGCCGCGCCGCGGCGTCGCCTCGAAGGCCGCGATCAGCGCTTTCGGTACAGTCCCCCGACCGCGCAGACGCAGCAGAAAGGCGGCAAAACCTTCGCGGTCATCGATCGGGAGGCCCTGGTTCATGCAAGCGCCTTGCTCAATTGGTCACGGATTTCATGCGCGGTCAGATCGAGCTGCAGCGGCGTCACCGACACCAGCCTGTTGCGCAAGGCGTAGAGATCGGTGCCTTGCTTGCCCTCGACCGGCTCGCCGCCGAAGCGCAGCCAGTAGTATGGCAGGCCGCGCCCGTCGCGGCGCTCGTCGACCCACAGGGAGTGCACGAGCTTGCCTTGCGTGGTGACCACCGTGCCGGCGACCTCTTCGGGCGTGCAATTGGGAAAATTGACGTTGAGCAGCACGCCGTCCGGCAACGGCGTCGCGACAAGCTTCTTCAGCAGCGCCGGCGCCAGCACCTCTGTCGTCTCGTAGGGCACGACGCGATCTTCGCCGACATAGCTGTAGCCCTGGCTGAGCGCGATCGAGCGGATACCGAGCAGCGCGCCTTCCATGGCGCCGGCGACGGTGCCCGAATACGTGACGTCATCGGCGATATTGGCGCCCGAATTGATGCCGGACAGGATCAGGTCGGGTGCGCCAGGCAGGATTTTCTTGACGCCCATGATGACGCAATCCGTCGGCGTGCCGCGCACGGCGAAATGCTTCTCGCCGATCTTGCGCAGCCGCAGCGGCTCCGAGATCGACAGCGAATGCGCGTAGCCGGACTGGTCCTGCTCGGGCGCCACCACCCAGACATCGTCGGACAGCGTGCGCGCGACGCGTTCGAGCGACGCCAGGCCCTCGGCATGAATGCCGTCGTCATTGGTCAGGAGGATACGCATTATTTCGCTTCGATCTTTTCCAGGCCGCCCATGTAAGGCCGCAGCACTTCAGGAATGGTTACGCTGCCATCCTCGTTCTGGTAGTTTTCGATGACGGCGATGAGCGCGCGGCCAATGGCTGTGCCCGAGCCGTTGAGGGTGTGGACGAAGCGGTTGCCCTTGCCGTCTCTGTCCTTGTAGCGCGCGTCCATGCGGCGCGCCTGGAAATCGCCGCACACCGAGCAGGACGAGATCTCACGATAGGCGTTCTGGCCGGGCAACCAGACCTCGATATCGTAGGTCTTGCGCGCGCCAAACCCCATGTCGCCGGTGCACAGCGTCATGGTGCGGAACGGCAGGCCGAGCCGCTTCAGCACTTCCTCGGCGCATTGCGTCATCCGCTCGTGCTCGGCAAGTGACGACTCCTGATCGGTGATCGACACCAGCTCGACCTTGTAGAACTGATGCTGGCGCAGCATGCCGCGCGTGTCGCGCCCGGCCGAACCCGCTTCCGAGCGGAAGCACGGCGTCAGCGCGGTATAGCGCAGCGGCAGTTTTTCATGCGCGGTGATTTCTTCACGCACAAGGTTGGTGAGTGGGACCTCGGCGGTGGGAATCAGGCCAAGCCTGCCCTCCCCGTGCGGCGCGAAGAACAGATCTTCCTCGAACTTCGGCAATTGGTTGGTGCCGAACAGAACATCGTCCTTGACCATCAACGGCGGGATGACTTCTTCGTAGCCATGTTCGGTCGTATGCAGGTCCAGCATGAACTGGCCGAGCGCACGTTCCATCCGGGCCAGTCCGCTTTTCAGCACCGTAAAGCGCGAGCCCGACAGCTTTGCCGCGCGCTCGAAATCCATCATGCCGAGCGCTTCGCCGATCTCAAAATGCTCCTTCACCCAGTTCGGCCGCGTCGGCACCTTGCCGACGAGGTGCTTGACGACATTGTCGTGCTCGTCCTTGCCGACAGGCACGTCGTCGAACGGCACATTGGGCAGCACCGCCAGCGCATCGGTCAGCGCCTTGTCGAGCTCGCGTTCGCGCGCCTCGCCGTTCTGGATGAAGACCTTGATCTCGCCGACTTCGGCTTTCAGCTTCTCGGCCAAGGCGGCATCGCCCGAACGCATGGCGTTGCCGATCTCCTTCGACGCGGCATTACGGCGCTCCTGCTTGGTCTGCAGCTCGGTGACGTGCTCGCGCCGGGCCTCGTCCGAGGCGATCAGCCCGTCGACCATGGACTGCGCCTCACCGGCCGACCACGAGCGCTTCACCAGCGCCTCGACAAGGGCCTTCGGGTTGTCGCGAATCCATTTGATGTCAAGCATGGTTTGAAACGCTCCTGGGTAGCATGTCGCCCAAAAGTGCACAGCGATTTGGGACAACGACATGCTCAAAACAAAACTGAAACGCATCGCTTTGAGCGCGATGCGTTTCAGCCAGAGGGCGTAAACCGCATCCGAGATCGATGCAAGAGGACGGGGCGACGACTGTGTTTTTCCGCCGCTGCAGCCGCTCTGTCGCCTATGAGGAGGCAGGTGCCGGGGGCTCGTCCGGTGCTTTGTCCGCCACCTCTTCCGCCGCGTCCTGCTTCTCGCGTGCCACGCGCTGCTTTTCCCGATCGCGCTCGATCAGCCGGGCAGCCCAGATGGACACCTCGTAGAGAAGGATGGTCGGGATGGCCAGGCCGATCTGACTCATCGGATCGGGCGGCGTCAGTATCGCCGCGACGACGAAGGCAATGACGATCGCCCATTTGCGCTTCTCGGCCAGTCCCTTGGACGAGAGCATGCCGACCCGTGTCATCAGGCTGGTCACCACCGGCAGCTGGAACACCAGGCCGAAGGAGAAGATCAGCGTCATGATCAGGCTGAGATATTCCGACACCTTCGGCAGCAGCGAAATCTGCACCTGATCGTCGGTGCCGGCCTGCTGCATGGCGAGGAAGAACCACATCACCATCGGCGTGAAGAAGAAATAGACCAGCGATGCGCCCATCAGGAACAGGATCGGCGATGCGATCAGGAACGGCAGGAAGGCGTTGCGCTCGTTCTTGTACAGGCCGGGCGCGATGAACTTGTAGATCTGCGTGGCGATCAGCGGAAAGGCGATCACCATGCCGCCGAACATGGCGAGCTTGACCTGGGTGAAGAAGAATTCCTGTGGCGCCGTGTAGATCAGCTCGACCTTGTGCGGATCGAGCCCTGCCCACTGCGTCGCCCATTTGAACGGCACGACCAGGAGGTTGAACAGTTTCTTGGCGAAGAAGAAACAGACCAGGA
The DNA here is from genome assembly GCF_055811675.1 of Mesorhizobium sp. WSM4808. Taxonomy (NCBI): domain Bacteria; kingdom Pseudomonadati; phylum Pseudomonadota; class Alphaproteobacteria; order Hyphomicrobiales; family Phyllobacteriaceae; genus Mesorhizobium; species Mesorhizobium sp. WSM4808. The sequence continues at coordinate 510,686 of NZ_JBVVQX010000001.1, read as the reverse complement.
AGGCAACGAAGAAGCCGCCCAGCGACCAGATCAGCCGCCGGCGCAACTCGATCAGATGCTCCATCAGCGGCGCGGACGATTTCTCGATCTCGTCCTTTTCGGTGTCCGAAACGCTCACTTGGCGGCTCCCGCCGTCTTCTTGGCCACCGGCTTCTTCACCGCTGCAAGCTTCGGTTCGGCTTTCGCCCCCATCTTGGTCGCTACAGTCTTGGTCGCCACGGCTTTGGCCGCGACAGCCTTGGCCTCAGCGGGCGTCTTGGCCCTGGGCGCTTCAGGCTGTGCCGCCGTCATGGCCTTCGCCTGCGTCTTGGACGCAGACGCTGCCTTCGCGGCAACCTTTGCACCATTTGCCGAAGCTTTTGCAGCCGGCGTCGCTTTTGCCGGTGCAGGCTTGATTAGTTTCTTCGCCGCGGACGCCTTCGGCGCCGCAACGGGTTCCGCCGGCGCTGACGAGGTCACCACCGATTCGTCGGTCATTGCCGGAAAAACCGGCGCTGCTGGCGCTGCTCCCGGCCCGTTGACGCCAGGCATGGTCGTTGCACCGTTCTTCAACGGCTCGGCCGCTTGCGGGGTCGAAGCGACAGAGCTTGCCGGATCGGCTGCCGGCTTCGGCTTCATCGCCGCATCGACGCCGGAGCGAACGTCGGCCGCGGCCTGTTCGAACGGATTGAGCTGCTTCCTGATCTCAGCCATCGGGCTCATGCCCCTGAGCTCGTCGACGGACTTCTTGACGTCGTCGAGCTCGGCTTCCTTCAGCGCCTCGTTGAACTGTTTCTGGAAATCGGACGCCATGGCGCGCAGCTTCGCCGTCGTGCGGCCGAAGGTGCGCAGCATATTGGGCAAATCCTTGGGTCCGACGACCACGATCATGACGATCGCGATGACCAGCATTTCGGTCCAGCCGACTTCAAACATGGCACTCTGTTCCGACTAGAACCTTGGGCTCAGCTCTTGCTGGCTTTTTCCTTCGCGGCCGCAACGGTCTCGTCGGCACGATGTTCGACGGTGCGCTTGTCTTCGGCAACCTCGTCGTCGGCCATGCCCTTCTTGAAGCTCTTGATGCCCTTGGCCATATCGCCCATCAGCTCGGGAATCTTGCCGCGGCCGAACACCAAAAGCACGATCACCAGCACGATCAGCCAATGCCAAATCGAAAATGAACCCATAGCAAATCTCTCTCGAATGTTTTCCCTGGCGATGATCTATGCGTTTTCGCGTTGGGATTCAAACACAACTGCGACAGAGTTTATGAAAGGGTGACGGATGTCACGCATTTTCGACGGGAACGCCCGCTACGAATCCGCGCATCCTCATCAAGTTGGCCGCCAATGCCAGTCAATCTTCCGTGACGCGCGGCGTCAGCAGGCCGAGTTCCTCGAGATCGATGTCGGTCAGCGCATCCTCGTCGTCGGTCAATGCGTCGGGATCGGCCGGCGGCTGCGGAATGGAGAAATTCGACGGCATGCGGCCCGAAAGCAGTCCAGCCCCCTTCAGTTCCTCCATGCCAGGAAGATCGCGGATCTCTTCCAGCGCGAAATGGTCGAGGAAGGTCTCCGTCGTGCCGTAGGTCACAGGGCGTCCGGGCGTCTTTCGCCGGCCGCGCATGCGCACCCATTCCGTTTCCAGCAGCGTGTCGAGCGTACCTTTCGAGGTTTCGACGCCGCGGATGTCCTCGATCTCGGCACGCGTCACCGGCTGGTGATAGGCAATGATCGCCAGCACTTCGAGAGCCGCGCGGGAGAGCTTCCTTTGCTGGACGGTATCGCGGCTCATCAGGAAAGCCAGGTCGCCGGCGGTGCGGAACGCCCAGGCGTCGCCGACACGCACCAGATTGACGCCGCGCCGCGCATAGATCTGCTGCAGCTCGGCCATGGCTAGGGCAATGTTGATGCCGTCAGGGAGGCGTGCCGCGAGCTGCTTTTCGCTGACGGGTTCGGCGCTGGCGAACACGATCGCCTCGGCCATGCGCACGGCCTCGGCCAGATACAGCCGCTCGGCCGGGTTCTGTAGCTGCTCGGCCGGATCCCGGGAAAGCGACTCCTCTTCGGGTGCATCGCCGACCTTGAACGGGATAACCGAAGCGTTGGCGCGTTCGCTCATGATGCCACCTCGACTGCCTTGATTGCCTGCGTGCGCCCGCGCAGGTAGATCGGCGCGAACGTCTGATCCTGCCGCACGTCCATCGTGCCGTCGCGCACCAGTTCCAATGTTGCCGCGAACGAACTGGCGATTGCCGTGCGCCGCTCCTCGGGGCTGGTCATGTATGCGATCAGAAAACTTTCCAGCGCCGTCCAGTCGCTTGCAGCCCCGACCAGGCGGGTCAGGATGTCGCGCGCGTCCTTGAGCGACCAGACACCGCGCCTGGCGATCGTCACATGGTTGATCGCCTGCTTCTGGCGTTGCTGGGCATAGGCGGTCAAGAGATCGTAGAGCGAGGCCGAATAGGCGTTACGCTTTTCGACGATGACCATTTCCGGCATGCCGCGCGCGAACACATCGCGGCCGAGCCGGTTGCGGTTGACCAGACGCGCCGAGGCGTCGCGCATGGCTTCCAGCCGCTTCAGGCGGAACTGCAGCACCGCCGCCAGTTCCTCACCGCTTTCGCCCTCGTCGCCGGGTTGCTTGGGAATCAGGAGCTTGGACTTGAGGAAGGCCAGCCACGCCGCCATCACCAGATAGTCGGCGGCAAGCTCCAGCCTGAGCGCCCTCGCCGTCTCGACAAAGGTCAGATACTGCTCGACCAGCGCCAGGATCGAAATGCGCGCCAGATCGACCTTCTGGGTGCGGGCAAGATGCAGCAGCAGGTCGAGCGGACCTTCGAAGCCGGCCACGTCGACAACCAGCGACGGGTCGCCGGTAACGCGTGAATCGTCATTCTCGGCCCACAGACGGTCCATCGGTGCGGCCTTCGAGGCCTTGCTTTCCAATGTCTCCGCCACTCCGTCACTTTCCCTTTGCTATGCCACCGCATCGAAGTAGGTGGCGAATTCGGCACGTATTTCGGTTTCTTTGACCGTGTCACGGTTCTTTATATAGGTCAGCGCCCGCTTGGCGCGCTCCAACGACGTGCCCTCAAGCCCCGTGGTACGCGATGCGATGCCGGCCATCTCCTCGAAAACGCCGTTGCAGTGAAGGACCAGATCGCAGCCCGCCGCAAGGATCGATGCCGCCTTTGTCGGGAAATCCCCAGAAAGTGCCTTCATCGAGGTGTCGTCGCTCATCAGCAGTCCGTCGAAGCCGATTTCGCGCCGGATGATCTCGTCGATGACCTTGCCGGAGGTAGTCGCCGGATTGGTGGGGTCGATCGCGCTGTAGACGACATGGGCTGTCATCGCCATCGGCAGATGGCTAAGCTCCTTGAACGGGGCGAAATCATGCCGCTGCAGATCGCTGAGCGAGGCATTGACCACCGGCAGTTCGAAATGCGTGTCGGCAAAGGCACGTCCATGGCCCGGAATATGCTTCATGACCGGCAGCACGCCGCCCGACATCAGCCCTTCCGCGGCTGCGCGGCCGAGCTCGATCACCGGTCGCGGATCCTTGCCATAGGCCCGCGCGCCGATGACATCGCTGGCGCCTTCGATCGGCACGTCGAGCACCGGCAGGCAATCGGCTGTGATGCCGTAGCGCAGCAGGTCGAAGGCATGCAGCCGCGCCATCAGCCAGGCCGCGCGGGCGCCGGCATCATGATCGTCGCGCCACAGCGCGCCGAGCGCGCCACCGGCGGGATAGTTCGGTGCCAGCGGCGGTCGCAAGCGCTGCACACGGCCGCCTTCCTGATCGATGAACACCAGCGCGTCCGGACGCCCTATGCAGTCCCGCATCTCGGCGACCAGATCGCGGATCTGTTCGGTCTCGCCAATGTTGCGCGCAAACAGGATGAAGGCCCACGGGCATTCATTGCGATAGAAATTGATTTCTTCGCGGGTAAGCGATTTCCCGGCACAGCCGAGGATCATGGATTTTGATTCGGTCATGTCGGCAGTTTAGGGCTTTGTGCGATCAAAGGGAATCGCCAGGGATTCATCCGGGACAACGCCGGATCTGCTTTCCCCATGAAAAAAGCCGGCGCGATGGACCGCGCCGGCTTTTGATGGTCGGCTCCGCTTTAGCGCGAGACGAAGCAGTTGCCGCCGGCGGCCTTGTAGCTGGTGCACAAATTGATCGCGTCATTGCGTGACTGGGCCGGAACGCGCACGCGGTAGAACGTGCCTTTGCCGGCGATCTCGGCCTTGACGATGTTGGCGGTACGCCCGGCAAGCACACTGCCATAGCGGCGCTGCAGATCCTGATAGCTGGACTGGGCGCTTTCGACGGTCGGCTGCGAGGCGATCTGCATCGACCACGAGCCACCGCCGGCCGCGGTCGATGCCGGATCTATGGACGCAACCTGATCGGGCTTGACCTCGCCGACAACATCGACCGGCTGGTCGGACGGACGCTGCGGCGCGAGCGGAACCTTTGCCGGCGTGTTCGCCGATTGGGCCTCGGCTTTCTGCTTGGCGACCGGCTTGAGGGCCGGCTCGTCGTCCGCCTGGGCGGCGGCAGGCGCCACGGTGCCGGTCTGGTCCGCGTCGGCTTGAGCCGCCGGAGCAACATGCTGCGGCGCCGGATCGACCGGCTCGGTGGCGGCCACTAGCGGAGCGGCGGGCGCCGCCGGATCTTCACGCGGCACCAGCGAACCGTCCGACTTGACCACCATGGTCCTCACCTTGCGCGGCGCAACGGCGACGACATCGGCATTGGTGCCCTTGTCGGCATCCTGCAGCACCTGCGCAATGCGGTCCTCGGACTTGGGCGCGGGCGCCGTATTGTCGGCAGAAGCGTTGTCGGCCGAAGCGGCGCCGGCCATCGGCGCGGCATTGCCGACATCGGTTCCAGCGGCGGCTGCATTCTGGTCCGGCGAAAGATCGATGGCGCGGGCCGGGTCCTTCGCCTGCACGTCCACCGGCTCTTCGACGTTGGTGACCAGCTTTTCCTGGACCGGCTCGGCCGGCTTTGCGCCCCTGACCGCGTCGTAGACCTTGTTGTCTTGGTTGGGCACCACGGCGCCGCCAGGATTCTCCGGCTTGACCTTGATCGGCGCGTTGTCGGCCTTGACAATGACAGGCGCTTCGCTGCCGCCCTTGCCGCCAAAGGACAGCGCAAAGGCCCCGAGACCGCCTGCGACCGCGACCGCGCCGACAATCGCGGCGATGAACAGTCCGCGTCCGCGCGTCGGCCTCCCGGCCTCACGCTCGCCGAGACCCGGAACAGCCATAGCCTCGTCGAGTTCGGGATCGTAGTCGAGTTCATCGACAGTAAAATCATCGGCTTGCGAAACCGGCTGGCTCCCTGGCAGGCCGTCGAGGTCGAAGCCGGAGGCGTCGGCATAACCCGTGGGCGCCGCCGCGCGGGCGGACATGTCCATCGGCCGCGCGGCATAGGTCCGCGCTTCCGGCTCATAGCCCGGCTTGACCCCGTCATAGCCCGGCTTGACCCCGTCATATGCCGGCTTGAGGCTGTCATAGCCCGGCTTGAAGCCCGCGGCATAGGAGTCATCATCGTAAGACGCGCTGGCCACATTGCTCGTGGGAACAGGAGCGACCTCCACCGCGTTCATCTCGGAGAGAAGGCTGGAGAACTCCGCATCGAGATCGTCGTAGCCAGGCGACGCCGGCTGGTCTTCCTCGAAGTGCAGTTCGGGAATATCGAGATCGTCGGCTAGCGCGACGACACGCTCGGGTACATCGACCGTTTCGACGTCGGGCATGTCTTCGTAATGCGCAGGCTGGCGCGATTGGGGCGCCGACACCGGGGCAGCGGGAGCCACGGCCTCGACCGGCTCGGACGAACGGTAGGACGTCATGTCGGCGACTGCCGGCGCGGCGGCCACGGATGCCACCGAAGCGGCCGGCTGAGCAAACGCAGGCTGAGCACTGAATGACGGCTGCTGCGGAACGGGCGTCACGCGGCTCCACGAACGCGTCGGCTCTGCCGGTTGGGAACGCTCCGCAAGCCAATCGAGAGAATCCGCCGAATTGTCCCGGTCAGCGGCTTCGTCACGCGGATCAAGATCCTTGGGCAAAGCCGCGTCGAACGCATCATCGTCGAAATCGACATCGCCAGCCGTGTGCCAAGTCGTATCCTGGAGTTCATCAAGCATAAGGTCGTAAATATCCGCATCGGCCGCTTGGGCCGTGCCAACATGCCGGTCCTGCTCAGGCGCGGGTTCGTCAAGATCCCAGTCGAGGTCGCCGACAAGATCGGCCGGTACCTCGGCGGGCTCGGCAACAGGCGGCAGGGCGGCGACAGCCGGCTGAGCCGTGACGGGCTCACTGGCCACCGGCGCCGTGCGCGCCGTCATGGCACCCAGCAGCGCATTCAACTCGTCTTCCAGGCTCCGTTCGTCCGCGGCCGGGGCATGCGCCGCCGGCGCAACATGAGCCTCTGGCGCCGCCGGCTGGACCGTTGCGGCAGCAACCTCGGCGACCGGCTCTTCGGCCGTTTCGGCAAACGCGTCGTCCAAACTTAGGTCGAAAGCATCGTCCGACATGCCTTCAGGGATGGGAATATCGCCGTTGGCGTCAGTGATATCGACAAGCGCATCATGCGCGTGCGGCTCGTCGAAGGCATTCGGCTCATCCGCGCGAACGTCGAAATCCATGTCGACATCAGCCATCGCGTCGTCGAAATGGCCGGCAAAGCTCTCATCGGAGATTGCATGGCCGTCACGCGCCGCCTGCTCCGGCATGGGATACTTGACGGGCTCGGCGGCCATGAATGACTGTTCGGCCGCCGAATGGTCGTCGAGCACCAGCTCGTCTTCAAGCGAGGCTGCCACCGCATCGTCGAATTCGTCATCGGAGGCAACTGGCTCGATAGAAGCGGGCGTGTCGGCAACGGCGTACTGGGCCTCTTCAGCGTACTGGGCCTCTTCGGCTTCCTCATCGATCCGGAGATCCTGGTCGAGCGAAATGGCCAGCTCGTCCGCCATCGAATGATCGTCCTCGAAGGGAGAGACGTCCTCAAGCGAACCGGCGACGGCATCGTCAAAATCAGACGCGAAAGCCGGCTCGACGGACGGCGCCGCTTCAGCTGCGACCGCATGGCTAGCGCCGGCGACGTGATCGTCTATCTCAGCAATGTCCAGTTGGAAATCGTTGTCGAGCGACACCGAAAGCTCATCGTCCATCGCGCTGGCGTCAGCCGCTTCGAATGCCGGCTCATGCACGAAGGTCGGCTCATGAGCCTGAACAACCGGAGCGGCGTCGCTGTCGTCAGCGCCGAACTCGCCCATCATTTCTTTCTCGAGATCGATATCGAAATCGCCCTCTTCGAGCCCGTGATCGGCGGCTGGGGCCTGCGGCTGGGCGGGCGATTGCGGCCTGACCGGCTGGCGCGGGTCGAATCCCATGATCCTGGTCAGTTCCGCGAACGGATCATCGTCAGCGATGTCGTTGTTGTCGGCTACTCTCAGCTGGGTTCTGTCTGCCATTATTGTTCCCGAACTCGCACTCATTCGGACGCCATGGACGTCGCGTAGGGTTGGCCCTTACCAGCGCAATGTGGGCAAAAGGTGACAGGTTATTTAGTCAAACCTAACGCATTTCGGTGGGCGCGGCGGCTCCGATCAACGTCAGGCCGGACGTCAAAACGTCCGAAACAGCCTGCACCAGCCCTAGTCTGGCATGCGTCAATTGTCGGTCGTTAACCTTAACAAAACGTAAGTCCGGATTATCCGTGCCACGGTTCCAGTGTCCGTGGAAGCTGGAGGCCAGATCATAGAGGTAAAATGCCAGCCGATGCGGCTCGAGCGCAAGGGCGGCGGACTCGATCAGCCGCGGGTATTCGGCAAGCTTGCGGATCAGGCCGATCTCGCCCTCATCGGTCAGCAATGCCGCGGCCGACGCCAGGCTGTTGCGGTCGAAATTGGCTTCGCCCAGTTGCTCGCTCGCCTGCCGGAACACCGAATGACAGCGCGCCGAGGCGTACTGGACATAGAACACCGGATTGTCCTTGGACTGCTCGGTCACCTTGGCGAAATCGAAATCCAGGGGCGCATCGTTCTTGCGGTAGAGCATCATGAAGCGGATCGCGTCGCGGCCGACCTCCTCCACCACTTCGCGCAGCGTCACGAAATCGCCCGACCGCTTCGACATGCGCACCGGTTCGCCCTCGCGAAACAGCTTGACCAGATTGCACAGCAGGACAGTGAGCTTCACCTCGTCGCCGGCAATCGCCCGCGCCAAGGCCTCCAGCCGCTTGACGTAGCCGCCATGGTCGGCGCCGAGCACATAGATCAGGTCGACGAAACCGCGATCGACCTTGTCCTTGAGGTAAGCGACGTCGGCGGCGAAATAGGTGAACGAGCCATCGGACTTGACCAGCGCCCGGTCCATGTCGTCGCCGACCGCGGTCGAGCGGAACAGCGTCTGCTCGCGGTCCTCCCAATCGTCGGGTTTCTCGCCCTTGGGCGGCGGCAGCTTGCCCTTGTAGATATGGCCCTTCAGCGTCAGATCGTTGATCGCAGAGCGGATCTTCCTGGCTTTGTCGGCGTGCAGCGTGCGCTCGGAGAAGAACACGTCGTGATGCACGTTGAGCATCGCAAGGTCCTCGCGGATCATCGCCATCATCGCATCGATGGTGCGATCCTTGACGATGGCGAGCGCCTCGTCATCGGGCATCTGCAGAAGCGAGCGGCCGAATTCCGTGACCAGCGCCTGGCCGACAGGCACCAGGTAATCGCCGGGATAGAGACCGGCAGGTATTTCGCCGATGTCGTCGCCCAGCGCTTCGCGGTAACGCAGAAATGCGGAACGGCCGAGCACGTCGACCTGCGAGCCGGCGTCGTTGATGACATATTCCTTGGTCACGTCGTAGCCGGCGAAGGCCATCAGATTGGCAAGCGCGTCGCCGACGACAGCACCCCGGCAATGGCCGACATGCATCGGCCCGGTCGGATTGGCCGAGACATATTCGACATTGGTCATCCTGCCGCCGCCAACCGTCGAGCGGCCATAGTTGCGGCCCTCGCCGAGCAGTGCGGTCAGATGTGCCTGCCAGAAGCCGTCCTTCAGCCTGAGATTGACGAAACCGGGCCCGGCCACTTCCGTCGCCGCGACATCCTTGTCGTCACGCAGCGCCTGCGCCAGTCTTTCGGCCAGCGCGCGCGGGTTCTGGCCGGTCGGCTTGGCCAGCACCATCGCCGCATTGGTAGCCAGGTCGCCGTGGCTGGCGTCGCGCGGCGGCTCGACGGCAATGCGCGACAGGTCAGGCGAAACGCCGTCTTTGTCTTTCAGATCAAGCGCTTCGACGGCTTTTATGATTCGCGCGGTGAAATCGGCGAAGATGTTCATTTGTGTGACTCTGGGGTCTGGCTCTGGCGGCTTTGCAGCGAATCCGGCTCGTTGGCCGGCAAAATCGAGCCCGCCCTAGCCCAATTCAGGCGTATGGTCAAACAAACGCCGGTGTTCCTTGAGCGCGTAGGTGTCGGTCATACCCGCCAGGAAGTCGGCGACGCTGCGCGCCTTGATGCGGTCGTCGGCCCGATCCAGCCCCTCGCGCCAGCCGTCCGGCATGGCGCGCGGATCGGCGAAATAGGCGTCGAACAGATTTTTGGCGATCTGCTCGGCGTCCGCGCGCACCCGCATAACCTCCGCGTGCCGGTAGAGGTGCTTGTACAGGAAGGCCTTCAGTTCTTTCTCCAAGGCAGCCATTTCGGCCGAGAAAACCACCATCGTCTCGCCAGCTGCCCTCACCGCATCTGCGCTCCGCGGCCTGATGCGATCGAGATTGGCGGTCGTCGACTTGATCACGTCCTCGACCATGGCGGTGATCTGCCGCCGCATCAGCTCGTGGCCGGTGCGCACATCATCGAGGGAGGGATAGCGTGCCCGAACGCCTTTCAGGATCGTTCCCGGCAGCAAAACCGTCTCCAGCATGTCCAGCGTCAAGAGCCCTGCCCTCAAACCGTCATCGATGTCATGCGTGTTGTAGGCTATATCGTCGGCGATCGCCGCGCATTGCGCCTCGATGCCGGCGAACCGGTCGAGTTCGAGATCGTGCAGTTCAGAGTAATCACGGATCGCCTGCGGCACCGGCCCTTTCAGACCCTTGCCGTTGGCGTCCGTCAGCGGCCCGTTGTGCTTGACCAGGCCTTCCAGCGTTTCCCAGGTCAGGTTGAGCCCGTCGAATTCGGCGTAGCGCGCCTCCAGCCTCGTCACGATGCGAAGCGATTGCGCGTTGTGGTCGAAGCCGCCCCAGGTAACCATCTTCTCGTTCAGCGCGTCCTCGCCGGTGTGGCCGAAGGGCGTGTGGCCGAAATCATGCACCAGCGCCACCGCCTCGGCGAGATCCTCGTCGCCGCGCAGCGCCCGTGCCAGGGCGCGCGCGATCTGCGCCACTTCGATCGAATGGGTCAGCCGGGTGCGATAGTGGTCGCCTTCATGCGCGATGAAGACCTGCGTCTTGTGCTTGAGCCGCCGGAACGCCGTCGAATGGATGATGCGGTCACGGTCACGCTGGAATGGCGTGCGGGTCGGGCTTTCCACCTCGTCGAACAGCCGTCCGCGCGACTTTGCCGGATCGCAGGCATAGGCGGCGCGCGGCCGATAGCCGAATCCGATGTCGCCCAACTCGTTGGTCATGGCTGATGCTGCCGCAGTTGACTTAGCCAGGTTGACTTGGCCCCTCGCGCTTCATACCTATCATGTGAAACCGAAAGCAAGGTGACGCCCATGGGCGCTGATGCCAAGACTGCCATGAAAGTCGATATGACCGAGGCCGCCGCCAAGCGGATCGCCAGGATTGTCTCGAACGAGGCCGGCAAGACGGCGCTGCGCGTGTCGGTCGAAGGCGGCGGCTGCTCAGGCTTCTCCTACAAGTTCGATCTGGTCGATACGCGCAATGACGACGACGTCGCCATCGAGAAGGACGGCGCCACAGTGCTGATCGACGATCTGTCGCTGGTCTATATGGGCGGCTCTGTGATCGATTTCGTCGACGATCTGATGGGCCAGTCGTTCCAGATCCGCAACCCGAACGCCGTCGCCTCCTGCGGCTGCGGCACGAGTTTCTCCATATAGAATGCCTGCTATCGGTGCGGTCCGTCAGATCGCGCTGTCGGCTGGCCGTGATCTCGACACCACGCTGGCTTTCTGGCGCGACGTGCTCGGCATGGCGGTTCATGCGCGCTTCGATCCGCCGGGCATCGCCTTCATCATGGCCGGCGATATTAGGCTGCTGTTCACTGACGGCATACCGGCCGGAACCGTCTATCTCGACATATCCGGCCTCGATGACTTCCATGCCTCTGCGGTCGCGGCAGGCGTACCCTTCACCGCGCCGCCAACACTTGTCCATCGCGACACGGAGGGCCAGTTCGGTCCAGCGGGGGAAAGCGAATGGATGGCCTTCCTAAAGGACCCGGCTGGCAATACGATTGGCCTCGTCGAACGCCATCCGCCGCAAGAATCCAACTGAACAGCATCGAGACCGCCATGAAAATCGTCACCTGGAACATCAACGGTGTCCGCGCCCGCATTGGCAATCTCACCCATTGGCTGACCGAGAGCGCACCCGACATCGTCTGCCTGCAGGAGATCAAGACCGTCGACGAGCAATTCCCGCGCGCCGAGATCGAGGCGCTTGGCTACAATGTCGAAACCCATGGCCAAAAGGGTTTCAACGGCGTCGCCCTATTGTCGAAGCTGCGCTTCGACGAAGTCATCCGGGGCCTGCCCGGCGACGATGCCGATGAACAGGCGCGTTTCATCGAAGGCGTTTTCTCAACCGACAAGGGTGCCTTGCGCGTCGCCTCGCTCTATCTGCCGAACGGCAATCCAATCGATGATGAGAAGAAGTTTCCTTACAAGCTGTCCTGGATGGCGCGGCTGGAGCGCTGGGCCGAAGAACGGCTGAGACTTGAGGAGGCCCTGGTGCTCGCCGGCGACTACAACGTGATTCCCGAGCGGATCGACGCGCGGTTTCCGGAGAACTGGCTGGGCGACGCGCTGTTCCAGCCGCAGACGCGACAAGCCTTCCGCCGGCTGCTCAACCTTGGTTTCACCGAGGCGGTGCGCGCGGTCACCGACGCGCACGACACCTACACGTTCTGGGACTATCAGGCCGGCGCCTGGCAGAAGAACAACGGCATCCGCATCGACCACCTGCTTTTGTCGCCGGAAGCCGCCAACCGGTTTTCTTCCGCGTCGATCGAAAAGCACGTGCGCGCCTGGGAAAAACCGTCCGATCACGTCCCGGTGGCGATCGATCTCGCGCTTCAGCCGGCCTGAGAGAACCCTCGCCGGGCACGCAGGCGCTGGACCTCATATCGCCACATTTTGCGCCGTTCATTGCGGTCCTGGCGGCTGGGGTTGCATGAGCACACGATTTCATCTTTGTCGGCCTGGCATTTGCCATGGCCGCTCCCGGTGCGGCATTTGCCGACCAGGAATGCCTGGCCAATGGAAAATCCTACCAGCTTGGCCAGGTCGCCTGCCTGACGGTTGCCGACCGGAGCCATCTGGCCCGCTGCGACATGGTGCTCAACAACACATCGTGGACGAACATCGGGGATAGCTGCCCGGAAAACACGCTGGCGCCACACCACCATGTCACGCCGATCTCGATGCCGGCGCCCAGCATGGTGCCGACGGAGCCGATCGAGAACTGATCGCGATCGACAATCGAGTGCTGCTGGTGAAGCTGACGCAGCCGCGAGACTACTGGTCCGCGTTGTTGCCCTTGGTGAGGATATCATCGGCCAGCGAGATCGCGGTGCGGCGGTCGGCCTCGCCGGCGGTGGCGAATGCCTCTTCCTGCATGCCGCGGATCCAGGGCTGGTCAGCCGGCGAAGCGCGTTCGAGCGCTGCCGTCATCATCGCCAGGCCGCGAACGATCTTGCCGCTCTGGAACAACAAATGGCCCAGTGTCGCCTGGGCGCCGGCATGGCCTTTCTCGGCGGCGAGTTGGAACCAGCGCCCGGCCTGCTTGACACTGGCCTTCACGCCGCCCTCGCCCTTCAAGAACATCTGCCCCATCTCGAACTGCGCGTTCGGATTGCGGTAGTTGGCGGCGGCGCGCATGTAATATTCCTGGGCCGCCACCTCGTTCTCGGCGACCGGGCTGCCGGGAATGCCCGTGCGCAAATAGTCGCCAAGCGCCACCAGCGCGTCGGAGACATAGCTTTCCTCAGGCGAGCCGGGCTCGACGTCCTGGTCGACGATCTCGGAGAAGAACTTGAACGCCTCATAGTCGTCGCGCGCCACGCCGTCGCCCTCGGCATACATGCGGGCAAGCTTCCAGGTGGCACCGATCTGGCCATTTTCGGCAGCGTATTTGTAGGCCTCGGCAGCCTGTTCCTTGTGGCCGTTCTTGTAGGCGGAGAAGCCGAACTGGAAGACCGCCCAAGGGCTGGATTGCGGCTTCACCCCGGTCTTGTCGTCGAATACCTTGTCGTCGAAGGCCATGGCCTGGCCCACGGCGCCAAAGGTCGCGCCAAATGTGGCTGCCACGACCAGTGCCGAAAAGACAGACGACCTCAACAACTCAGATGTCCGCATAACAGTGTGTTTCTTTCGCACCGCCCGGATGGGTCACCGCGCCATCGCGCGCCGGCCCTACCGTCTGTGCATATTTCCATATCGCGCCCGACTGATAGTCGGTCGTGCGCGCCTTCCATGTCTTTGCCCTCGCCGCCAGTTCGCTATCGGACAACGCCACGTCGATCGTGCCGTTCACCGCGTCGATCGAGATCACGTCACCATCCCTGAGCAGCCCGATCGGGCCGCCCACGGCTGCCTCGGGGCCGACATGGCCGATGCAGAAACCGCGCGTCGCGCCCGAGAAGCGCCCGTCGGTGATCAGCGCCACCTTGCCGCCCATGCCCTGGCCGTACAGCGCTGCCGTCGTCGACAGCATCTCGCGCATGCCGGGGCCGCCGCGCGGTCCTTCGTAGCGAATGACGAGAACCTCGCCTTCCCTGTAGTTGCGATGCGTCACCGCCTCGAAACATTCCTCTTCCGAATCGAAGCAGCGTGCCGGGCCGGAGAACTTCAACTCCGCCATGCCCGCAACCTTCACGATCGCGCCTTCGGGGGCAAGGTTTCCCTTCAAGCCCACGACACCGCCGGTTTGGGTAATGGGTGTGTTGGCCGGGCGGACCACATCCTGATGCTCATTCCAGACAACGTGCTGCATGTTTTCGGCCAAAGTGCGGCCAGTCACGGTCATGCAATCACCATGCAGATAGCCGTGGTCGAGCAGCGTCTTCATCAGCAGCGGAATGCCGCCGGCCTCGAACATGTCCTTGGCAACATATTTGCCGCCCGGCTTGAGGTCGGCGATGTAAGGCGTCTTCTCGAAGATCTTGGCCACGTCGAACAGGTCGAACTTGATGCCGGCCTCGTGGGCGATCGCCGGCAGATGCAGTGCCGCGTTGGTCGAACCGCCGGTGGCCGAGACCACGGTCGCCGCATTCTCCAGCGCCTTCAGCGTGACGATGTCGCGCGGCCGGATGTTTTTCGCGATCAGTTCCATGATCTTTTCGCCGGAGGCGAAATTGAACCGGTCGCGCATTTCATAGGGTGCCGGCGCGCCGCAGGAATAGGGCAGCGCCAAGCCGATCGCCTCGGCAACGGTGGCCATGGTGTTGGCGGTGAACTGGGCGCCGCAGGAGCCGGCCGACGGGCAGGCCGCCTGCTCGATTTCGAGAAGTTCGGCATCGTCGATGGTGCCTACCGAGTGCTGACCGACCGCCTCGAACACATCCTGCACGGTGATCTGGCGGCCGCGATAGCTGCCGGGCAGGATCGAACCGCCATAGATGAAGATCGACGGCACGTTGAGCCGCACCATGGCCATCATCATGCCGGGCAGCGACTTGTCGCAGCCGGCCAGCCCGACCAGCGCATCGTAGCAATGGCCGCGCATGGTGAGTTCGACCGAATCGGCGATGACCTCGCGCGACACCAGCGACGACTTCATGCCCTGGTGACCCATGGCGATGCCGTCGGTGACGGTGATGGTGCAGAATTCGCGCGGCGTGCCGCTGGCGGACGCGACGCCCTTCTTGACCACCTGCGCCTGACGCATCAGCGAGATGTTGCAGGGCGCCGCCTCGTTCCAGCAGGAGGCGACCCCGACCAGCGGCTGCGCAATCTCGGCCGCCGACAAACCCATGGCATAGAGATAGGAACGATGCGGCGCACGCGCCGGACCGACGGTCACATAGCGGCTAGGGAGCTTAGCCTTGGAGATGACTTTGGCGTCCATATTCTTCCTTGCCCCATCTTCCCTGCAAATGGGGCGGAGCGGCTGCCCCCTCGCCGAGCCTTTTGGCGCGTGTCCCGAGACAAGATCGAGGTGCGCCGGGTTTATGGCGGGAAATAGGCAATTTCCTCAGCCCGGCTTCCAGCGCAGGGGTTGCTCAGAAACTGTTGCCAAAACATCACAATAGCAGGGGGCGAAAGCGGTACGGATAATATGCAACGCAGCTTGGATGAGACAAATCGGGGCGATGCGATCCCAAACAAAAAAGGCCGGGTAATCCCCGGCCTTTTGTTATAATTGTCAGAGACTTAGAACTTGATCTTAAGGCCACCTGAAATCGCCGTGACCAGATCGTTGCCGAAGTCGTAGCTGACATCCGTGCCGGCGACGTATCCGCTCTCACCAGCCAACGCTCCAGAATGGCCGCTGGTCAGCACCCCAACCGCGCCGGCCAGACGCACTTCGATGTTCGGCTTGGGCGTAAAGGCGACGCCGCCGCCCAGTGTCCAGGTATCGGTCTGCGAGCCATAGCCATGCGACGTGCCGCGATCCCAGGAAAGCTGGCCGGCAGCACTCCACTGATCGTTGAACTTGTGGCCAATGCCGCCGGTAACTGTCCAGCCGTCACGATACATCAGGTCCAGCGAGGTGATCTGGCCCGAATGGAGAGCATCACCAGTGACGCATGCCCCTGCGGGGGTACCTACGACGCAAATTGGAACGCTCTGCAGCAGGCTCCAATTGACCCACTTGAGCGAACCGAAGGCGAGCCAGCCTGGCGCAATGCCTGACTGCAATTTCAATTCGACTGTGTCCGGCATGTATTGCGTTGAGCCGTAGATCGGAAGCACCACGCTGCCAACATGCGTCAAATCCAGCGTGCCCGAGATATTGTCGAGCTTGACCCGCGAATTGTAGACGAGGCTGGCGCGCAGTGCGATCTCGGGGATTTCATAGGCCAGGCCGGCGCGCCAGCCCCAGCCGGTCCCCTTGAGATCGACACGCCCGGTACCCTGGAAATCCGGCACCAGCGGCGATATCAGGTCCTGCTTGAAGCCATAGACTTCCTGGTAGTAGACGCCGCCGATGAAGCGAACCTGGCCTTTGCCGGCGTCCATCTTGTAGGAGCAGGTTGTGGCGTAGTTGTTGCTTTTGATGTCGGTTTCCATGTTGGACTGGGCACCGGCCCAAAGACCCGGATTTGTGTGCGCACCCCAAGGCTGGGAATAGTCGAACATACAGTCGACACCCTGGACGATCTGCGCCTTGACGCCGATCCGCGGCACCCAATAGCTCTCGCTGTCCTTCGCCGTGCTGCCCAGAGGCGTCAAATCGCCGTCGAGCGGGTTGGTGTCCACCGCATTCTTGAGCTTGCGTTGCGGCATCACATAGGTCGATTCGGCTTCGGTCGCGAACGGAGCCGGATCGAACAGCAAATCGATATCGTAACCGCCGCGCTCCAGGCCGCCGGCATGTGCCGGATTCATCGCCGTCCCGATCAAAGCCAGCGAAAAGCAGCCCGCCCCCAGCAGCGCCTTCAGTCGCAGAATAGTCATGAAACGTCCTCCCCGAATTCGAGTGCATCAAGCTAGAACCAATTCAGGTTAACGGTGCAACAACGAATTCGCGGGCGTACATGTACACATTGGCCAGGCGCATTTTCGAGGAAATGCAACCGGGTGCGGCAAGGCCGAAAAATGGCCTGTAGGGCTGAGCGGGTCTCAAAAAACAGAGAGAACTATCCAAAAAGGCTCGAAAACAGGCCTTTTTTAGGCTCCAGGAGCCCCATTGTTACATTATGGCAACAATGGGGCTAAAACTTCCGTTTACGTCAATATTAACGCAAGGGCATGCTGATTTTCGAGGCGAAAAACAAGCACTTTACAGAAGGCTGAAGTCTCGCGAATCTCCTCAACCGGCGTCGCGAACCCTGGCCAACGCGACCGACAGCTTGTCCTGCGCATCGCGGTATTCAGCGAGCTTTTCACGCTCGGCATCGACGATCTCGGCCGGCGCGCTGGCGACGAACCTTTCGTTCGACAGCTTCTTGTGCAGGCGCGCGATCTCCTCGGTCACCTTGGCCAGTTCCTTCTGCAGCCGAGCGGCCTCGGCGGCGAGGTCGATCAGGCTGCCAAGCGGCAGGCAGATCGTCGCCTCGTTGAGCACGATCTGCGCCGAACCCTTGGGCGCGACATCGGCAAGCGAGATGTCGCCGACCCGCGCCAGCCGCTTGATCGCAGATTCTTCGCGGACAAGCCGTTCGCGTGTCACAGCGTTGGCGCCGACCACGACGAGCGGTGCAATGGCTGCCGGCGGCACGTTCATCTCCGAGCGCACCGAGCGGATGCCGGAGACGAGGTCGACCAGCCAATTGATGTCGGCTGCAGCCTCGGCGTCTTCGAAGTCCGGCGAGGGCCACGCGGCATGGCACAGCAGCGACGAGCGTTGCTTGCCTTCGCCAGCGGTCTGCGCCCACAGTTCCTCGGTCATGAACGGCATCATCGGATGCAGCAGCTTGTAGATCTCGTCGAGCAAGAAGGCGACGCAGGCACGGCTTTCTGCTTTGGCCGCCTCGTCGGTGCCCATGAACACCGGCTTCAGCAGTTCCAGGTACCAGTCGCAGAACAGGTTCCAGACGAAGCGGTAGGCAGCGCCCGCCGCCTCGTTGAAGCGGTATGAGGTGATGCCGTCGGTGATCTCGCGCGCCGCCCGCGTCAGTTCGGTCAGGATCCAGCGGTTGACCGCCAGCCTGGCATCGTTCAGCCAGAAATCGTCATTGCGCGCGACCTCGTTCATCTCGGCAAAACGCGTAGCGTTCCACAGCTTGGTGCCGAAATTGCGATAGCCGGCGATGCGCGCCGGATCGAGCTTCACGTCACGGCCTTGTGCCGCCATCACCGTCAGGGTGAAGCGCAGCGCGTCCGCGCCGTATTCGTCGATAAGGTCGAGCGGATCGATGACGTTGCCTTTCGACTTCGACATCTTCTGCCCGTTCTTGTCGCGCACCAACGCATGGACATAGACGGTGTGGAATGGCTCCTCGTCCATGAAGTGCAGACCCATCATCATCATGCGGGCGACCCAGAAGAAGATAATGTCGAAGCCTGTCACCAGCACGTCGGTCTGGTAGTAGGTCTTCAGCTCGGGCGTCTCGTCGGGCCAACCCAGCGTCGAAAACGGCCACAGCGCCGATGAGAACCAGGTGTCCAGCACATCCTCGTCGCGGGTCAGGATCTCGCCCGGCTTGAAGTTCTCCAGCTTGTCCTCGACCCAGGCCTTCCACGGTCCTTCCAGCGCCAGATAGAATTCGATCGCGGCGCTCAGCGCCTCTTCCTCGGTCTTCTCGACGAAGACGCGCCCGTCCGGCCCGTACCAGGCCGGGATCTGATGACCCCACCACAGCTGGCGCGAGATGCACCAGGGCTGGATGTTCTCCATCCAGTCGAAATAGGTCTTCTCCCAGTTCTTCGGCACGAAGTTCGTGCGACCTTCGCGCACGGAAGCGATCGCCGGCTTGGCCAGTTCCGCCGCATTGGCATACCATTGCTCGGTCAGGAATGGCTCGATCGGCACGCCTCCGCGATCGCCATGCGGCACCGCGTGGCGATGCGGCTCGACCTTTTCGAGGAAGCCGCCCTCTTCCATCAGATCGACGATCTTCTTGCGCGCGACGAAGCGATCGAGGCCGTCGAGTTCGTCCCAGACAAGCTGGCGCTCCGGCGTCACCTCGAGACCGGCAAGGAAATCCTCATTGTCCCTGAGGCTTACCGCCGCCTCCGTGGTCAGGATATTGATCGCCGGCAGCTTGTGGCGCTTGCCGACCTCGAAGTCGTTGAAGTCATGCGCCGGCGTGATCTTGACCGCGCCCGAACCCTTTTCCGGATCGGAATACTCGTCCGCCACCACGGGAATCCTGCGACCGACGATCGGCAGGACGATGTTCTTGCCGACCAGATGCCGGAAGCGCTCGTCGTCAGGGTGCACGGCGACGGCCGTATCGCCCAGCATCGTCTCCGGGCGCGTCGTCGCCACGGTGATGAAGGTTGTTGGGTTTTCCGGGTCGAAGACCTGGCCCTCTATGGGATAGCGGAAGTGCCAGAGATTGCCGTTGACCTCCTGCTGCTCGACCTCGAGATCGGAGATCGCGGTGAGCAGCTTGGGGTCCCAGTTCACAAGGCGCTTGTCCTTGTAGATCAGCCCTTCCTTGTAGAGCGTGACGAACACTTCGAGCACGGCTTTGGACAGGCCTTCGTCCATGGTGAAGCGTTCGCGTGACCAGTCGGCCGAGGCGCCGAGCCGCTTCAGCTGGTTGAAGATGGCGCCGCCGGATTCGGCCTTCCACTCCCACACTTTCTCGATAAACTGCTCGCGGGTCAGGTCGCGGCGATGGATCTGCTTTTCCATCAGCTGGCGCTCGACCACCATCTGCGTGGCGATACCGGCATGGTCCATGCCCGGCTGCCACAGGACGTTCTTGCCGCGCATGCGCTCGAAGCGCACCAATATATCCTGCAGCGTGTTGTTGAGCGCGTGCCCCATATGCAACGAACCGGTGACGTTCGGCGGCGGAATGACAATGGTGAAGGCTTCCGCCCCCTCCTCGGCCCCGGCGCCGGCACGAAACGCGTCGGCCTCTTCCCAGACTTTGGCGATCTTCGGCTCGACGGTTTTGGCGTCGTAGGTCTTTTCAAGCATGGGAAAATGGTCCGCGCTGTCGGGAGTTTTGCTGGTCCGGTGTAAATCGGAAGGTTTTGGCCAAGTCAACCGCAAGGGCTGTCTCGGACCCTCACAACCAGATAGGCGCGGCCCTGGTCATTTCAACGGAACGCGATCCGTCGTCCTGCCAACAAGCTGACCCCACCAATGGGCGCCGCGAAGGCGCCGTTTCCATTGGCAATCGACATGGGGAACTACTGCGCCCCGCGCGCCACGCGCTCGATCTCCTCGCGCACCAGCCTTTCCACCAGTGTCGGCAGATTGTTGTCCAGCCAATCCTGCAGCATCGGCCGCAGCATCTCTTCGGCCATCTCGTCGAATGTCTTCTTGCTGCGGCTGGCAAACGCATCGGAAAGCTCGCCAAAGGCAGCCGCGACCTGGCGGCCGGTATGCTCGGAAACGATTGCCGGACGCGGCGCGTCGCTGGCCGCCACCGGCCGCACCACGCTTGCATCCGGACGAGACGGCTCGGGCCCGACGGCTACTTTCGCGGTCGGTTCGTCCCTTGGAGTCTCCACGGACGGCTGGGCAGCCGTCTTGCGTGCCTCGCTCCGGTCCGACACCGCCCTCGCCTGCTCACCGACCGCGGCGATCTCGCGACGCCAATCGGCGATGGAAGCGTCGGCGACAGGACGCGATCCCGGCGATTCAACCGTGATTGGCTCGGCGGCGACGCGGGCGCTAACTTCGGCAAGTGTCATCGATGGCTTTGCCGGGCTGGGATCGGGGCGCGCAGGCGTTTCCATGCGCGCGACCACCGGCTCGGCCGCCGGCAACTGTGCCTGGACTTCCGCCAGCGTCACCGGCTTCCTGCCTTCGGGGACGGCATGCAGGTCGGCACGGAATGCTTCCACGTCAGGGGCCGCATAGGCGCTCGACGCGTGCTCCAGATCCTGGCTCAGCTCATCGGCGTCGCCCGGCTGCTTGCGGCCGCCGTCGCTGTCCTCGATGATCCGCCTGATGGAAGCCAGTATCTCTTCCATGGAAGGTTCGCGCTGTGCGCTGCTTGCCGTTGCCATCGTCACATCCGCCGCCTTTGTGACCCCTGTGGGTTTCCGCTCCGGCAGAGCCGGATCGAATCATGGCGACAGCGTAACCGACGGATCGCCGCACGAGAATCCCCAATCTGGGGACTTGTGGGATTTCAACAGATTAGCGCAATCTGAACCCGAGTGCGAAAGATCCTGCTCAAACGGGGAACACCGCCAGTCCTGGCCGAACGCCTCAGCGGCCGTCCGGCGTGCGCAGGCCGTACCACTTGTCCTTGACCGCGTTGTAATGCTCTTCAGGCTTGTACTTCGCTACCTGCAAGCCAAGGCGGTCGACGGACAGACGGCCGGTCGCCTGCAGGATGGCGTAGCTCGCCACCACCACATCATGTTCGTAACCGGCCTGGTTGATCTGGGCGGTGATGACCGTCGCCTGTGCGTTGAGGACGTCGAGCGTGGTGCGCTGGCCGACATTGCGTTCTTCGATGACACCGTTCAGTGCCAGCTTCGCGGCCTCGATCACTTGCCTGTTGGCCGTCAGCTGCTGCTGCGCGGCGGTATACTCGGTCCAGGCGGCGGTGACGGCCTGGCGCACCTGGTCGCGGCTGACGTCGACCTGGATGCGGGCCTGGCTGAGTGATTCCTTGTTCTGGCGCACGATCGCCGAGGTGCGGCCACCCGAATAGATCGGGATCGTCAGCGTTGCCCCGACACTGGCCGAATTGGTCGTGCCATCCTGCGAACCGACGCCTGGCAAAGGCGAGGTATTGCGATAGGCGCTCGAAACGCCGGCGGAAGCCGAGAGCTGCGGCAACAGCGCGCCTTCGGCCGACTTCACCGAAAACGCGGCGGCGTCGACCAGATGCTGCGTGGCAAGGATGGCCGGATGCTCGTTCGAGGCCACCCCGACGGCGGCGGCGAGGCTCGACGGCAACAGCTTTGCCACCGGCGAAGCGCCCTTGAGCTTGCCCGGCTCGTCGCCGACGATCTGGCGATAGAGCGCCGCACTTGCCAGCGCCTGCGCCCGGGCAGCACTCAGCGATGCCACCGCGGCGGCGCGTGAAGCGTCGGCCTGCGCGACATCGGTGCGCGTGCCTTCACCAACCTCGAAACGCGAACGCGCCGCGCGCGCCGTTTCGGTCAGGAACTGCAGGTTCTGCTCGGTCAGCACGGCGACCTGCCGGTCGCGAATCACGTTCATATAGGCCTGGGCCGCGCTGAACAGGATACCCTCTTCGGTGTTGCGCAGGCTTTCGACCGAAGCCCGGACCTGCGCTTCGGCGGCAGCGACATTGTTCCTGGTCTGAAAGCCGTCGAACAGCGTCTGGTCGATCTGGACGCCAAAATTGCCGGTGGTCAGCCGCACGCTTGAATTGGTGCCGTTGAGATGGCTGCTCGAATAATCGATATTCGCCGAGCCGGTGACAACCGGACGGTAGCCCGACTTGGCGATGGCGACGCCCTCGTCGGTGACGCGAACGCCGGCGCGGGATGCATTCAGCGAAGAATTGTACTGGTAGGCCTTTGCAAGCGCGCCGGAGATGGTTTCGGCTGAAGCGGCCAGTGGGGACAGCATGGTCGCCGAAACGAGGACGGCGGTGAAAAGTGACTTGCGTAAAGACGGCACGGTTAAACCCTCATTCGTTTTCCATGGGAACCGCGCCGCGCCTGCTTCTCTCATAGATCAGCCGGCGCCGCGTGTTCGATGTTCCCTGCTGCTCACCCCAAAGTGCCCCCAGTTTGGCATCAGCAGCGATCGTTCAAATGCAAGCGACCATGACAAAGCCTCTGCTGCAAGGCCAAATCATTCAGAATTCGAAAGCACGAATGCGTTCAAACCCCGGTAGTGGCTTAATTGCCGCATTAAATGCCCGTCTTCCGGTTACAACCCCCCCGGCCTTGAAAAAGAGACGAGCCACGCCGGAATTGCCCTGCCCTTCGACGGCGACAAGGCGGCCGCCTTCGGCGAGCTGGTCCAGCAGCGTCACAGGGACTTCCGCGACGCTGCCGCCGACAAGGATGACGTCATAAGGGGCCTGGGCGGCATGCCCTTGCGGCAGCGCGCCATGGACGACGGTCACATTGCCGCAGCCCAGCGACGAAAGCGTCGATCTGGCGGTTTCCGCCAGCGCCGAATCGCTTTCAAGCGCCACCACGGACCTGGCCAGCCGCGACAGGATGGCCGAGGCGTAGCCGGTTCCGCAACCGACATCGAGCGCCGAATCGGTCGGGTTGATCTCGGCCAGTTGGATAAGCTTGGCCAACGGGGATGCTTCCATCAGGTAGCGCGCACCGTCCGCGCCGGCGGCAATGCGGATGTCCTCGTCGATATAGGCCAGATCGCGCTGGGCGGCGCCGACAAACACCTCTCTTGGGACGACAAGCATTGCATCAAGCAGCGGCGCGCTGGTCACATCGGTGGTGCGGACCTGGCCGTCGACCATCTTGACGCGTAGTTCGGAGAAATCAGCGCTCATGTCCCAACCAATCCGCTTGCCGCGCCAGAACCGCGGTCCATTGTGTCAGGAACTTCAGGCCCCTGCGCTGCCGCGCGGGGGCCCGGGCATTGGAGGCCTCGCCCGGAATCGAACCGGGGTGCAAGGATTTGCAGTCCTCTGCGTAACCACTCCGCCACGAGGCCTCATTGCTCCCGGCGTTCCACCCGGTTCCAATAGGTTGCGGCGAAAATGCCGTCAAGCGGCCACCGTGCATTCCGAACGGTTTCCTAGCGTCAGTCCGGACGGCATCCGGCAAATCGTCGGACCGGGCCTGACCGCTCCATTAGCGGACAGTTAAGCATAGCCCTGCCCGGAGGAGAAACTCATCGGCGGCCCGTGCGTTGGACATGGCAGGAGGAAGAGCCATGCGCCGGATAATGGCAGCAAATACGAGTGCCTCGTCCGGCCTGTCCCTGCTACAATGCGGAGAGCTTCTGCATTACGCAATCGACCGTCTGTCCATCGAAGGTGCGGACAGCCTGTCGCCGCACGACAGGGCAAGGCTTGCCTCGGCCGCGGCGATTCTCAAGCAGATCCATGAGGCACTGGAAGAACACGCCGCCCGTTGAACACCCACCCTGCGCCATCGGCGGTCAATCGGGCCGGCGACGCCGTTCCCACCAGACGACAAAGCGACGCCGGTGACGGCGAACCATGGCGAACTCATAAGACAGCACCAGCAATCCGAGCGGAACCATCCAGAAGCCGAGGATCGGCAGGAAACCGAGGATGCCGCCGATGGTCAGCAGGATGCCGATCGTGATTCTGAGCCCGCGCGAGCGCGGCATTTTGAACTCGCGCCCGAAAACGGAGATTTTCCGCGCCGGCATCTGGTTGTCTTGTGCTGTCATCGTCTCGAAAAATTGACCCGTTTGATTGTTCGCAAGCATGCTGGAACCAAAGCCGCCGCCGCGCTTTCGGTTCCATATCACTGCCAAGACGGCTAATATGAGGGCAACCGTCGACGATTGCGAGAAAGGCCTGCGCGAAAAAGCCTCGGAAAAATGTGAAAAGCTTCTTTGCAAAGCCGAAAAGGGCAGCTATAGGCTGCGCCACTCACATAAGAGCATCCGTTCCCCGGTAGCTCAGTGGTAGAGCAACCGGCTGTTAACCGGTTGGTCGCTGGTTCGAATCCGGCCCGGGGAGCCAAATTTTTCAAGGCCTTGAGACGGTCACGTCGCCCATAGGGGCTGATCTATGGCATGTCTGCAAAATCGCGATCAGCAGGTTGATTCTCAACTTGACCTGGCGCCGCTGTCCAGCGCTCTCGATGACGCCGCGGCATCGGGAAGGTTCGCGCGAGCAGGCATAAGGCCTTGCTGCGATCTCGGCGATCTCATCTCTTGTCGCCGTTCGGGTTGGGTGCCTCTCGCACATCTCGCGGTGGCGGGGCGACATGCTCAAGCTCTGGCGGGCCTTCTTTGTCCCGGCGTTGGACAGGTACCTTCTCCGGTGCGGGCTTCGATGGTGGCTCTTTGATCTTGCTTGGCATAATCGAGTTAACCGCCCTGCCGGTCTCTTGTTCCGTAGCGAGCAGAAAACCTGAATGCGTGGGGAACCGGGAACATCGAAGAGCGTTTTCTCGCATGCTGAAGAAGATCGCCCTCGCCGCCGTGCTGGTCCAGGTTGCCGCAGTTTCCGCTCTCATCACCCAGACGGTGCTCTTCGCGTCCACGGCCACACAGGCCGCCAACGCGCAGCCCGATGACGCAGTTGCTGTGACCGCCGAGAACGAACGGGACAAGCCGGCGCAGCCTATTGTTGCCGGCCAATGCCCAACGCGGCTTGTGGCGAGCAAGGTCTTCACGGGGAACCTGATTACGGCGCAACAATAGCTCGCCATCGATGCCGGCCATCCGTCGATCCCCCCAATTTAAGTCAGGGCGATGTGCTTGAAAGCGCAATGATTCCTGTTACTTGCGGCGCAGGGCGAGTGCGTTTGGGTTGGGCAAGAATTGGTATGATTTCATCGAATATGGAATGCCCGCGCTGTCATGGCAGCGGCAGGGTTTTCGACTGCTCCAAGTGGTATGCGTCAAACGGGCACTGCTGCCCGCATGGAACCCATCGGGGCGGCTGCCCCGGAAAGACGGGCGCCTGCGCGGAATGCGACGGCCTTGGGACGATGGCGGAGCCTCCGCTGAGAGCCGTGGCGTAATCTGCGAGAGCGGCCCACGCCGCTGATGACGGCGCGGAGGCGCCCGAACGAGCATATCTTACTCTGTTGGTGTTTCTACGGGTGGTGCGGTCAGAACCGTGATGTCCATCCTGGCGATCTTGGATGCCGCGCGGCCTTGCGCGCCAGCATCCATATCGCCGCCTGCGGCAACCATGATTTTGGCCAGATGTCCTACGGCGTCCGCGCTGCGGCCCGGCGAAAATCCTTCGCCGGCTTGCGGCTTCCCCACTGCCGTTTGTTTTTCCGGGACATGCGGATGTTGACTTGCGATAGCGGAAACCATTGAACCTCCTGTGGCGACGCTTCGAACATTATATTAGCGTTGACTGTTGCGAGGCTGACCTAGCCAGTCGCCAAAAACCGCACCAGGGAGTTCGAACAAACGATCGAGCCGCCCCACTACAAGGTGAGCTGGTACGGCAGTTCACCTTGTAGCGGATGTGAACGACGACCATGCAGCGGGCCATCCTGGCAGCGCCGCCCCTATCAAGGCTAAGCGGTGACCCCACCGCGACCTGACCTTGTGCCGTCCATCCAAGGAAATTGAGCAAGCGGTTCCTGCAGGATCTTGACGGATCTTGCGAAGCCGGCGACGGCATCGCGCGCCACCGTCAGCGGAACCTGGCCGTCGTGAGCACGCTGGCAGGCTCGAAAGGCCGTTTCGAAAATCGGACCCCGCCGTTCCCTTGGCCACTCGTCAAAGAAGTCGAACGCGTCGTCGAGGCAGCCTATTTCTTGAATGAACCCACCATTCTTGACCAGGACCGGTTGGTCGAACGTCCTGTCACTCATGTAATCCTCCATTCGGCACGGTGGGTTGTTGCTGGTTCGGGAAATCATGCGATTGCATGCTCCGGCTCGGCCAACATGCCGCCACCTCCACGCCCGGGCGGCACCGTTGCAAAGGCCGGGATTGGCGGCGGATCATCGTCGTCATCTCGCCAGGGGTGCCGCATCCAACCGAGACGGCTCTTCCTGCGGCGCCGGTCGAAAGACAGGCTGACGCTTGCCGACACCTTTGAAACACGCGTTTCCCGCCCGGATTCGTCCAGGAGGTGGAGCGCGCGAAGTATGTCGCTGACTTCCACGATGGCGCCGTTGTCCAATTGCCGCAACGCGGGATTGTCAGGAACCGCATGAATGTCGGAAGCCCAGAAAGCGAGCAAAGCCCGCTTTGCACCGATCGTCATCGTCTCCTCGTTCAGAACATCATCCGGCGTCCGCAACCCAGCGGGTTCCGCGGCAGAATTTTTCGGTTCGGGTTGGTGAAAACTGTAGGTTTCGGTTCTCATCTCCATTCTCCGCGATCTGTGCCTCCCGGCCGAACCGGGAGGCGGACCGTAGATCTAGGTTCCAGGGAATCAGGCGACCTCGCGTTGGGGCTCCGCATCCGAATCGATCGCCTGCGTCCTGTCGGGTCGCTTGAGCGAAACCGCTTTGGCTTCGGACCCTATCTCAATGCGCCGAGGCTTGAGTTCCTCGGGCACTTCGCGGATCAGGTCCACCGACAGCAAGCCATTCTCGAGGTTGGCCGCCTTGACCTTTACGTGGTCGGCAAGCTTGAACACCTGCTTGAAGTTGCCCGTCGCCAAGCCGCGATGAAGGACCTCCCGATTTTCCTGGTCGGGTTTCCTTTGGCCGATGACAG
Source organism: Mesorhizobium sp. WSM4808 (assembly GCF_055811675.1). Classification (NCBI taxonomy): domain Bacteria; kingdom Pseudomonadati; phylum Pseudomonadota; class Alphaproteobacteria; order Hyphomicrobiales; family Phyllobacteriaceae; genus Mesorhizobium; species Mesorhizobium sp. WSM4808. Next base: position 483,404 of record NZ_JBVVQX010000001.1, on the reverse strand, counting down.
ACAATTCGGGGCCGTTCTGCATGAGTTCGACCTCATCGAGAGCGAAGCCGGCGATAGCCATCGTAATGCGATAGTCGTGCTCGCCAATCTTCTCGATATTGTAGGGAGGCCAGTCAGAGCGCACGCTTTTTTCGAGCATATCGAAGAGACGGTCGAAGCCGACCGTTGTGCGGTAAAGAGGGGTATAATCAAAGCTTCTCATAGCCATATCCTCCGTGAAGCAACATGGGTTACGAGGCTGTCGCAGCGCCGCTGCGACGCCAGTATGTCGAGCCGAAGCCTCGACGGAAAACGATCTGGTAATCGTGGTTTTTTCCGTCAAGAGGGGCGTAAAAAATTTTCTGGCCGGCAGGCAGGTGCCCAAGGCGCTGCCTTGCGTGCTGCTGGCCGCTGCGCGATGTTGACGCCAGGGGTGGAGCGAATCATGCGAAAGATTTTGATGTCCGGACTACTGCTCGCGGTGGCCTTTTCCGCGAACCCGGCCCACGCGCTGGACAGCAGCGGCACGCCTGTGGTCGTGACCCCTCTTGCGTCGCGCACGACGACCGCGTCCGGCCAACCGATCACGTTGCCGCAGAAGAACGTGCAGGTGCTGGTCTCGACCTACGACATCGCGTCGGGCGCGACCTTGCCGGTCCACAGGCACCCCTTCCCGCGCTATGCGTATGTCCAAGCCGGCACGCTGAAGGTCACCAATGTCGAGACCGGCATCAGCAACACCTACAAGGCTGGCGATTTCATCATCGAAATGATCGGCCAGTGGCATCAGGCCACCAATATCGGGGATGTCGAGGTGAAGCTTCTGGTGATCGATCAGGTCGAGCAAGGCGCCAAGAATACGGAATTGCGCCAATAGCCGCCAAGTCTGTGGGCGAAGGCGGAAGGCTGTTCCCGCTTTCGCTGCGACCGGCCCGGTGCTAGGGCTGGCGAAAATCATGGACTGGATCTGCCCTTGACCAAAGCTCTCCGCCTGCCGCTGATCGAAATCTGTGTCGAAGGCATTGACGGCCTTCTCGCGGCGCAAGCCGCCGGCGCCGACCGGATCGAACTATGCGCCAGCCTCATCGAAGGCGGTATCACGCCGAGCCTCGGCACGGTCCGCGCCGCCCTCGAGCAGGCAAGTGTGCCGTTTCACGTCATGGTGCGGCCGCGCGGCGGCGATTTTCTCTACAGTGAGACCGAATACGCCTCGATGCTGGCCGATGTCTCGGCATTGCGCGAACTCGGCGTGCCCGGCGTGGTGTTTGGCTGCCTGAACGCCGATGGCACCATGGACGAGGCGCGCATGAGCGAACTGACGCAGGCGGCCGGCCCCTTGAACGTCACCTGTCATCGCGCCTTCGACATGACGCGCGACCCGGCCGAGGCGCTCGAATCGCTGATCCGCAGCAAGGTCGGCCGCGTGCTGACCAGCGGCCAGCGTGACACTGCTATCGAAGGCTTGCCGCTGTTGGCGGATCTGGTGCGGCAGGCCGGCGAGCGCATCGTCATCCTCGGCTGCGGCGGACTGGATTTGCACAACATTGCCGAAGTGCGCAGCAAAACCGGCCTGTCCGAAATGCATTTTGCCGCCCTCAAGGATGTGCCGAGTGCCATGGACTACCGCAATCCCCATGTCGGCATGGGTGGTTCCGATCTCGATCGCGAATACCGCAACACGCTCACCGACACACCGCTGGTGGCGGCAACGATCGCGGCAGCCAAGGCATGACCTCGACCCCTGCCCCGATAGCCCGTGTATCGGCCGCAGACGAAGCGGCGATCCTGGCGCTCAACAACGAGCATGCCGCAGAACTGTCGTGGCTGGAGGCTGAGCGGCTGTCCTTCCTGCTTGGCGAAGCGTTTTACACCAGGCGCATCGGCGATCTCGAAGCCTTCATCATGACCTTCGACCAGGACGCCCGCTACGACAGCCCGAATTTCCTCTGGTTTCGCGAACGCTACGAGCGCTTCGTCTATGTCGACCGCGTTGTCGTGGCGGCGCACGCGCGCGGCCGCGGCCATGCCCGCCGGCTCTATCAGGATCTGTTCGGCCATGTTGAGCGCGCCGGCTACAATCTGGTCACCTGCGAAGTCAACACCGACCCGCCGAACCCTGCCTCGGATGCCTTTCACGCCGCCCTTGGCTTCACTGAGGCCGGCGACGCAGTGATCCATGGCGGTAAGAAAGCAGTGCGCTATTACGTCAGATCGCTGCAGGCATAGAGAGGGCGGGCGCGCCGCAAGACGGCCTGAACGCCCTGTTGCTCACCAGTTGCGGTTGAGCCATTCGCGCGCCGGGCGCTCGATGAGGTAGTAGCTGCAGGCCGCACAAGCGAAGACTGCGGCCAGCATCGGCATCGGCATGACGCCTTGCTCATAGACGAATTTGTAGAACGGCTGCTGCCACAGATAGAGCGAGTACGACCACAGACCCAGCGTCGCCATCGGCCAGGAGGACAGCAATCCGGAAATATACCGTGGGCTGAAATCGAGTGCGTTGACGGCCAGAGCCAGCAGCGGCACCGCGAAGAGATAGTGGATCGGCGTCGGCACCTGATCCAGGAACAGGACAACGGCACAGAACGTCGCCACCAGGGCCACATGCTTGCCTCTCAAAAACGCCGGCAGCATGCCGTCGGCCTTCAGCAGGCAGATCGAAGCCGACAGCAGGATCGACGCGATGTGCACGTCGGTGCGCCAATAGGTGGTTTCGTAGTCCATCCCGAAGACCCAGTACGAAACCGCGCCATTGGCCATGGCCAGCAAGGCCAGCGCCAGGAGCAGCACGACCACGCGAGAGCGACTTGAGACGATGACGCTGATCAGCGCCAGGATGATGTAGGCGTGCTCCTCGATGCAGAGCGACCAGATATGGTCGAGCGCCCCTGCCCGCGTCACGAGAATGCCGGCATAGTTGTAGGTGAATGTCAGCGCCGTCAGCGCCGCCTTCCATTTGAAGGCGATGAATGTGCCGGACAGCGCAATCATCGCGACGACTACGAAGACCAAAAGAGCCGGATAGATGCGGGAGAAGCGGCGTTTGAAGAATTTTTTCAGCGGGTAGCATTCGATGAACAGGATCTCGCCCATCAGCCGGCCGCTGAGCACGAAGAAGAATTCGACGCCCAGCACACCCAGATTGATTCCCGGAACCGGAAAGAAATGGCCGATCAGCACCAGTGCGATCGAAAGCCCGCGCCAGCCGTCGAGATAGGCCAGTCTTGTTCTGGTTGATTTGTCGGCGGCGGATCGGGACGGAACGACATGCGTCGCGGAAATGTCGGTCATGCCGATCCTCTCGCAAATAGGCATGCGAAAGGGCACGATATTTCGAACCCGGCTCGCATTCCCGCCCAAAACCATATTGCAGTGCAATATGGATTTGTGCAAGTGCGAGATTGCCGCCGGTGCAGTTCCAGGTGAAGTCTCGGCGAGACAAAATTGCTCAGGCAAACGATTGGTGCGGGGGCGATTCCATCAAAGTTTGGACAACTACAGGTCGCCACAAACGGAAAAGGGGCGCATGACCCCTTCTCCCTGTCCGCAACTGATCGTATCAGGCGTTGGCGGCAGCCACCGCGCGCTTGGCCATCACCGCGATCAGATTGGCGCGATAATCGGCCGAGGCATGAATGTCGGTCATCAAATTCTTCGCCGGCACTTTCACCCCTTCCAATGCCGAGGCCGCGAAGTTCCCGGCTAATGCTCCCTCAATCTCCTTCGAGCGGAAGACGCCGTCATCGCCGGCACCGGTGACTGCGACGCTGACGCCATCCTTGCCCTTGGCCACGAACACGCCGACGATGGCGTAGCGCGATGCCGGATTGCGGAATTTTTCATAGGCCGCCTTGCCCGGCGCGGTGAAGGTGACGGCGGTGACGATCTCGCCATCCTTCAACGAGGTCTCGAACAGGCCCTTGAAGAACTTGTCGGCAGCGATCTCGCGCTTGTTGGTGACGATGGTCGCGCCCAGCGCCAGCAGCGCCGCCGGATAATCGGCCGCCGGATCGTTGTTGGCGATCGAGCCGCCGATCGTTCCCTTGTGGCGCACCGCCGGATCGCCGATCAGCGATGCCAGATGGGAAAGCGCCGGACAGGCCTTCTTCAGCTTCTCGTCATTGGCAACAGCATTATGCGTGGTGGCAGCGCCGATGGTGACGGTCTTGCCCGACACCGTGACGCCCTGCAGCTCCGTGATCCGCGACAGGTCGACAAGGTCGGACGGCGCGGCAAGCCGCGTCTTCATCGCCGGGATCAGCGTCATACCGCCCGAAAGCAGCTTGGCGTCGCCGGTCTTGATCAGCTTGGCGGCATCGGCGACCGAGGCGGCGCGATGATAGTTGACTGCGTACATTTGTCTTTCTCCCCTGGGTGAAAGAGCGAGCAGGAAGTAGCGAACATTCTCTTCCCTATTCGCTACCCCTATTCGCCATTCGCGTTCAATGTTTCGTCGCGCGGATCGCGGCCCACACGGTGGACGGCGAAGCCGGCATGGCAAGATCGTTGCTGCCGATGGCGTCGGTGATAGCGTTGATCACCGCCGGCGGCGAGCCGATGGCGCCGGCCTCGCCGCAACCCTTGATCCCCAACGGATTGCCCGGGCAAGGGGTGTTCGAGGTCGATACCTTGAACGACGGCAGATCGCCGGCGCGCGGCATGGTGTAGTCCATGTAGCTCGCGGTCAGCAATTGTCCGCTGTTGTCGTAATGGGCGCCTTCGAGCAGTGCCTGGCCAATGCCTTGCGCCAGCCCGCCATGCACCTGGCCCTCGACGATCATCGGATTGATGATGTTGCCGAAATCATCGGCGGCGACGAACTGGACGATCTCGGTCACGCCGGTTTCCGGGTCGACCTCGACCTCGCAGATGTAGCAGCCCGCGGGGAAGGTGAAATTGGACGGATCGTAGAACGCCGTCTCCTTCAGCCCGGGCTCCATGCCATCAGGCAGATTGTGGGCGGTGTAGGCGGCCAGCGCCATCTGGAACCACGGCACGTTCTTGTCGGTGCCGGCCACCTTCAGCGCGCCGTTCTCGATGATGATGTCGCCTTCGTCGGCCTCAAGCAGGTGCGCCGCGATCTTCTTGGCCTTGGCCTCGACCTTGTCGAGCGCCTTAACGATGGCTGACATGCCGACCGCACCCGAACGCGAGCCATAGGTGCCCATGCCCATCTGCACCTTGTCGGTATCGCCATGGACGATCGAGACCGAATCGAGCGGCACGCCGAAGCGCTCATTGACCAGTTGCGCGAAGGTCGTCTCATGGCCCTGGCCGTGGCTGTGGGAGCCGGTCAGCACCTCGATCGTGCCGACCGCGTTGACGCGCACTTCCGCCGATTCCCAAAGGCCGACACCGGCGCCGAGCGAGCCGACAGCCGCAGACGGCGCGATGCCGCAGGCCTCGATGTAGCAGCTCATGCCGATGCCGCGCAGCAACCCCTTGTTGGCGGCGGCGGCCTTGCGCTTGGCGAAGCCGGCATAGTCCGACGCCTGCATTGCCGCATCGAGCGAAGCGGCATAGTCGCCGGCGTCATAGCACATGATGACCGGCGTCTGATGCGGAAACGCTGTGACGAAGTTCTTGCGCCGCAGCTCGGCCGGCGAAACGCCGAACTGGCGGGCCGCCGTCTCCATCATGCGCTCCATGACGAAGGTCGCTTCCGGCCGCCCTGCCCCGCGATAGGCATCGACGGGCGCGGTGTTGGTGTAGATCGCCTTCACATTGGCGTGGATGGCCGGGATGTTGTACTGGCCCGACAGCAGCGTCGCATAGAGATAGGTCGGCGTCGCCGATGAAAACAGCGACATATAGGCGCCGAGATTGGCCTGGGTTTCCACCTTCAGGCCGAGGATCCTGTGGTCCTTGTCGAAGGCCATTTCAGCATGGGTGTGATGGTCGCGGCCATGCGCGTCGGTCAGAAAACTCTCAGTCCGGTCGGCCACCCATTTGACCGGCACGCCGGTCTTCTTCGACGCCCACAGGCAGACGATCTCTTCGGGATAGATGTAGATCTTCGAGCCGAAGCCGCCGCCGACATCGGGCGCGATCACGCGCAGCTTGTTTTCCGGCGCCACATTGTAGAAGGCGCTCATCACCAGCCGCGCCACATGCGGATTCTGCGAGGTCGTCCAGCAAGTATAGTGATCCTCGGCCTTGTCGTAATGGCCAAGTGCGGCGCGCGGCTCCATGGCATTAGGCACCAGCCGGTTGTTGATGATGTCCATCTTGACGACATGGGCCGCCTTCCCGAAGGCCGCCGCGGTGTCGTCGGCGTTGCCGATGTCCCAGTCGAAGATCAGATTGTTGTCCGCTTCGGGGTGGATCTGCGGCGCACCCTTGTCCATCGCCTTGGAGGCATCGACGACGGCCTTCAGCTCCTTGTAGGTGATCTCGACCGCCTCGGCGGCATCACGCGCCTGCCCCTTGGTCTCGGCGACGACGATGACGACGGCGTCGCCGACATAACGGACCCGGTCGAAGGCGAGTGGCGACCACGCTCCCATTTTCATCGGCGAGCCGTCCTTGGAGTGGATCATCCAGCCGCAGATGAGATTGCCGATGCCGTCGGCCTTGAGTTCCTTGCCGGTCAGCACGCCGATGACGCCGGGCATGCCTTGAGCCTTCTTCACATCGATCTTCTTGATCTGCGCATGCGCGTGCGGACTGCGCACAAAGGCGGCGTGCTTCATGCCGGGAACCACCATGTCGTCGACATAGCGGCCGGCGCCCGTGATGAACCGTTTGTCTTCCTTGCGCGCGACCCGAGCGCCAACACCTTCAATGCCCATCAGAAATTCCTCCGGAATTTATGGGAGTAGGGCAGTAGGGAGTAAGGGACTAGGGAAAAAGGGCCTCGTTGCGTTGGCCTTTTGCCCTACTCCCCTACTGCCCTACTCCCTTATTCCCTTGCCTAAGCAGCTTGTCTCGCCTTACCCTTGGACCCCTTCATCGTCGTCGATGCGGCGAGGATCGCCTTGACGATGTTGTGGTAGCCGGTGCAGCGGCAGATGTTGCCGTCGAGCTCGGCACGCACCGTCGCCTCGTCGAGCCCTTCGGGGTGGCGGCTGATCATGTCGGTCGCCGTCATGATCATGCCCGGCGTGCAGAAGCCGCATTGCAGCCCGTGATGTTCCTTGAAGGCGGCCTGCACCGGATGCAGGTCGGCGCCATTGGCCAGGCCCTCGATCGTCAGCACGGTGGAGCCGGAGGCCTGCACCGCGAGCATCGTACAGGATTTGACCGCCTTGCCATCGACGTGGACGACGCAGGCACCGCATTGCGAGGTGTCGCAACCGACATGCGTGCCGGTAAGGCCGAGATTTTCCCGCAGGAAGTGAACCAGAAGTGTTCGGTCCTCGGCAGCACCGCTGACCCGCTTTCCGTTCACCATCAACGAAACGTCCGACATGGTCCCTCCCTGGGTATCAACCTTGGTATCCACGCTGCCGACGCGGTATTCGCGCTTCGGTGGTGCATTATTCGTACACCGCACATCGGACAAAAAACAGCACGTCGCAAACGCGGAACATTGTACTTTCGGTCATGGCCGCGCCCAAACATGCGGTGCCGGTGGCCCCATTGCCAAACCGCCGATTGAAGGCAACAATGTCGGTCGACGCCCGCGCGCCAGAAGCATTTAAAAACAGCCGCGCACAAAAAAGCGTCGGAGGAAATGCGGAGAACATCGCTGGCCAATTCACAGACGCGCTATGCATGCGGCCTGTCGGCGCTCACCACGGACGAGCCCGACATGGAGGCGTTCGCCAAGGCGATCGCACTGGAAGCAGCCGCCATCGACGCAGGCTTTGCCCTGCTGTTCTTTTCGCAGAGCCTGGTCGAAGCCAGCGCCCTTTCCCAGGCGCTCATGACCCACGCACCGGCGCTCCACCACGCCGGCTGTTCGACTGCCGGCGAGATCACGCCGCAAGGTCTCGAGGATGGCCATGTGCTGGCCATGCTGCTTCCGTCCACCGCGTTCACCGCCGTCAGCGTGATGGTCGAAAATCTGTCCTCGTCGGGTATGGACAGGATCACCGGCGAGGTGGAGACCCTGCGGCGATCGCTGCGCGCGCGCCTTGGTTGCGATCGGACCAAAGGCACTTTCGCGCTCTGCTTCATCGACGGGCTCTCTTATGCCGAAGAAGCGGTGAGTTCAGCCATCCACTGGGGCCTCGATGACATTCCGCTGCTTGGCGGCTCCGCCGGCGACGATCTGAAATTCGAGACGACGCGCCTGATCTCGAACGGCAAGGTCACCTCCGACAGCGCCATCATCGTGCTGATATCGACCGAAATTCCCTTCCATGTCTTCAAGACCGACAATTTCGTTCCCACCGATGAAAAACTGGTGGTGACGGCTTCCGATCCCGATCACCGCATCGTGCGCGAGTTCAATGCCACCAATGCGGCGCAGGAATATTCCGCGTCCGTCGGCATCGTCGCGCAGATGCTGACGCCACTGAGCTTCGCCTCGCATCCCGTGGTGGTGAAGGTGGGCGGCCAATATTATTGCCGGTCGATCCAGAAGATGCATGCCGACGGCTCGCTGTCGTTCTTCTGCGCCATAGATGATGGCGTCGTGCTGTCGATCGCTCAACCCAAGGACATGGTCGAATCGACGCGCGCCGCCCTGCGCGATGTCGAGGAGAGGCTTGGCGGTATCGACATGATCCTCGGCTTCGACTGCGTGCTGCGCCGGCTGGACGCGCGCAATCGGCAGGTGTTTCGCGAGATCTCGGAACTCTACCGGGTCAACAATGTCATCGGCTTCGGCACCTATGGCGAACAGTACCGGTCGATGCATCTGAATCAGACTTTTACCGGCATCGCCTTTGGCGAGCGCCAGGCGGCGGAATAGGACGGCGCAACAAGATGCCGCTGAGGGACATAAACGATCTTGAAAAGCTGAAGAAGATCAACGCGGCACTGGTCAGCCGCGTCGAGCGCTCGATGGACCAGCAAGGCAACGCCTTTTCGCTGTTTCAGACCGCGATCTCGCTGGAAAACCGGGTGCGCACCCGCACCGAGGAACTGCACTCGACCTTGCGGCGGCTGGAGCAGTCGAACATCGACCTCAGCGCCGCCAAGGAAAACGCCGAATTGGCGAACCTGTCGAAAACCCGTTTCCTCGCCGCTGCCAGCCACGACGTGCTGCAGCCGCTGAACGCGGCCCATCTCTCGGTTTCGGCGCTCGCCGAAGTTCAGACCAGTGACGAGGGCAAGAAACTGGTGCGGCAGGTCGAGCGCTCGCTGGAGACGATGGAGGACCTGCTGCGAACCCTGCTCGACATATCAAAGCTCGATGCCGGCGTGGTGCAGCCCGACATGAGCGATGTCAGCTTGGAGGCGCTGTTCTCGTCGCTCCGCTCGGATTTCCTGCCGGTGGCGGAGATGAAAGGCCTGTCGCTGAAATTCCGGCCGGTCCATGCGGTGGTCCGCTCCGACCGCACGCTGCTGCGCCGCATCCTGCAGAACATTCTTTCCAACGCGCTGGGCTATACACGCTCGGGCGGCGTGCTTGTCGGCACCAGGCATCGCGGCGACACCATCCGCATCGACGTCGCCGATACTGGCTGCGGCATTCCCGACGACCAGCGCGAGGCGGTGTTCGAGGAGTTCCACCGCGGCACCTCGCCGGCCAATGCCGAACTGGACGGTGGCGGTCTCGGGCTCGGGCTTGCCATCGTGCGCCGCATGGCCAGCGCGCTCGGCCATCCCGTGACATTCTCGTCGAAGGTCGAACGCGGCACGATCTTCCACATCGATGTTCCCGTCGGCATCGGTGCGCCAACCGATGCCATCGCCAGGGTTGCCGACATGGAACGGCCGCGCGGCTATGGCCTGTTCGGCACCAAGGTGCTGCTGGTCGAGAACGATATCGAAGTGCTGCAGGCCATGACCTTCCTGCTCGAACGCTGGCAATGCCTGGTGCGGGCCGCGACCTCGACCGACGATGCGCTCGACATGCTTGGCGACACCGACTGGGTGCCCGACATCGTCATTGCCGACCAGCATCTCGACGGCGGCGATCTCGGCACCACGACCATCGCCGAAGTCCGCGACTATCTCGGCCGCGCCGTGCCGGCGCTGATCGTCACCGCCGACAGTTCGGAAGCAGTCGCCAAAGCCGCCCGCTCCGGCGGCATCGAACTGATGCGCAAGCCGCTGAAACCGGCGCAGCTAAGGGCCCTGCTGGCGCATTTGCTGGCTTAGCTTCATACCCTCCCATTGATGGGAGGGTTAAGTTCAAAACCCCGCCTGATCCCTGAAAAGCTCCGCATTGTCCAGCTTCGACACCTCGATCACCGCTTGCGTGCGGCTATACACATTGAGCTTGCGCAGTATCTCCGAGACATGCGCCTTCACGGTCGTCTCGCCCACCTGCAACTCGTAAGCGATCTGCTTGTTGAGCAGGCCCTGGCGCAGCATTTGCAGCACGCGCAGTTGCTGCGGCGTCAGCGTCGACAGGCGCTGCACCATGTCGGCGCGGTCGACGCTTTCGGCGTCCGGCGTGCGGCCCTCATAGGTTTCCGGCACATAGATCGCGCCTTCCATCACCGAGCGTATGGCGGCGGCGAGGTCGCTCTTGCGCGCCGATTTCGGGATGAAGCCGGCCGCGCCGTAGGACAGCGCCTCGGAAATGATCTTCGGCTCCTCATAGCCTGAGACGATGACCACGGGCAGGCGCGGATAGCGGGTCCGGAGTTGCAGCAGCCCGTCAAAACCGTGCACGTCGGGCATCGAGAGGTCGAGAAGCGCGAGGTCGAACGGCTTGGCATCGGCCAGAAGATCGAGCGCCTCGGTGATCGAGCGCGCCTCCACCGTGTCGACTTCCGGATAGGCCATCTGCACGGCGCTGTGCAGCGCCTCGCGAAACAGCGGATGGTCGTCGATGATCAGGAACCGGGCGCGATCGTGGGTTGCGGTCATGGGGTTCATTTCAGTTCGTGAGCGATTAGAATAACCTCTCCACCATGGCCAGATTATTGCCAAATAGTATATCGCCATCTCCGGCGGAAAGTGCCGCCGGCACTTTCTCGACCAAATCGCCTTGTCCAGGCCCCAAATCGGTCGGATGTTCCGGCAACCAAGCAGAGACCCTTGATGACAGAGTTCGTCCTTCCCCTGCCCGCAACCGCATCGGTGGCCGTTGCGGGTTCGTCCGATCGTTTCGCGGTGCGCCGTATCTACTGCGTCGGCCGCAACTACGCGGCGCATGCCCGCGAATTCGGCAATGACGAGCGTGATCCGCCCTTCTTCTTCACCAAGCCGGCCGACGCGGTGGTCGATTCCGGCACCGCTATCCCCTACCCGCCGCTGACGGCCAATCTGCACCACGAGATCGAACTGGTCGCCGCGATCGGCAAAGCCGGCTTCCGCATTCCCCGCGACAAGGCGCTGGACCATGTCTGGGGCTATGGTGTCGGCATCGACCTCACCCGCCGCGACCTGCAGGACGAAGCCAAAAAGGCCGCCCGGCCCTGGGACTGGTCGAAGGCCTTCGACCGCTCCGCGCCTTGCGGCCCGCTGGTGCAAGCGCAGGAATCCGGCCACCCGCAGAAAGGCCGCATCTGGCTCGCCGTCAACGGCAAGGTCAGGCAGGATGCCAACCTCGCCGAACTGATCTGGCCGATATCGGATATCGTGTCGATCTGCAGCGAGGCGGTGGAGCTCGCGCCCGGCGACCTGATCTTCACCGGTACGCCGGCAGGCGTCGGCGCGGTTGGCCCCGGCGACACGATGACCGGCGGCGTCGACGGCATCGGGACCATCGAAGTGACCATCGGCCAGCCGAAGTGAGGCCATGAGCGAACTCGTCCTGCACAATTACTATCGCTCCTCCACCTCCTATCGGGTGCGGATCGCGCTGGAGATGAAGGGGCTGAGCTACGACTACGTCCCGCATCATTTGCGCCATGGCGAGCATCTGGAACCAGCCTATCTCGCGGTCAATCCGCAAGGGCTGGTGCCGGCGCTGATCCTCGGCGACGGCACGCTGCTGACGCAATCGCTGGCGATCATCGAATTCCTCGACGAGACCAAACCGGAACCACCGCTGCTGCCGAAGGACCCGGCCGGACGGGCCCGCGTGAGAATGCTGGCGCAGATGATCGCCTGCGACATCCACCCGGTGAACAATCTGCGCGTGCTGACCTCACTGCGCACCCTGTTCGGCGCCGGCGACGAGGACATCACCAACTGGTTCCGTCACTGGGTGAACGAGGGCTTTCAGCCGCTTGAAAAGATCATGGCGTCGGCGGCGGAGACGGGTACATTCTGCCATGGCGATGCGCCGGGCCTGGCCGACATCTGCCTCGCCGCGCAGATTGCCAACAACGCCCGCTTCGGCGTCGACTTGACCCCCTACCCGACGATCGCGCGCATCAACGCCGCCTGCATGGCGCTGCCGGCCTTCCAGAAAGCCGCGCCGCAGAATCAGATCGATGCCGAGTAGAAAAGCCACCGACCCAGGTGAAGCCAAGGCGCTGGCCGATATAGAGGCTTATGGCTGCCACATCTTGCATGTGCTGGAGGAAGGCGACGATCCGCCTTTCACCTATTCGGTTGGAATAGAGCACAACTTCAAGGCGCCGGAACTCATCGTCATCGGCCTGAAGCCGGAAATCTCCCAGTTCATCATCAGCGAGTATTGCAGCCGCGTCCGCTCCGGCGAGGTTTTCCAACCAGGGCAGCGATCGTCCGGTTTTATCGAAGGTTTCGACTGTCAATTCGGCGCCGTTCATATCGACCACTACCGCGAGCATTTCGGCTGGGACCTCTGGTTCTACGACGGCCTGGATTTCGGTGTTCTCCAGCTGATCTATCCCACTGTGGACGGCATCTGGCCGTGGCAGGCCCAGGCGAGCGACTGGTTCCGAGCCTGGCAGCCGCTTCTCGACACCGCGCCGTCGCCATAGGCCTATCTGCCGACGCGCAGCGTCAACGCCCAGAACAGCAGCGCCAACAGGCCGATGCCGGCGCCAAGCACACAGACGCCATTCCAACCCATTGCACCGTAAGCCATGGTCGAGGCGATGGAGCCCAGGGCACTGCCGACCGAATAGAAGATCATATAGCCGCCAACCAGTCGGCTGCGCGCATCCGGGCGCCGGGCGAAGATCAGGCTCTGGTTGGTGACGTGGATGGCCTGGATCGCCAGATCGAGCATGACGATGCCGGCGACGAGCAGCCACAGAGACATGCCCATGAAGGCGATCGGCAGCCAGGCCGCCATCATCAGCAGCAGGCTGAGGCCGGTGACCAACTGGCCGCGGCCGCGATCGACGAGGCCACCGGTCCAGCGCGCACCGAGCGCGCCGGCGACGCCCGCAAGGCCGAAAAGCCCGATCTCGGTATGCGAAAGTGAAAATGGCGCAGCGCTCAGCGGCAGCACCAGCGGCGCCCACAGCACGTTGAAGCTGGCGAAGATCAGCATGGCCAGCACCGCCCGCACGCGCAGCAGCGGCTCCTGCGCGAACAGCAGCAGCACCGAAGCGAGCAGGCGCGGATAGGATGTGCGCGGCCGCTCCGCCTCGTGGCGCGGCAGGATCAGGTAGAGAACCATCGCCATGACAAGCGTCAACCCGGCCGAGACAAGATAAACCCAGCGCCAACCGGCGAAATCGGCGACGACCCCTGAAGCGAAGCGGGCAAGCAGGATGCCCAGGATGACACCGCTGGTGACGGTGCCGACCGCCCGCCCCCGCTGCGACGCTACGGCGAGGTCGGCAGCGAAGGCGACCAGCACCTGCACCACCACCGCAAGCAGCCCGACCACCGCCAGGCTCGCCAGCAGCATCGCTGCGTTGGGCGCGACCCCGACCGCCACCAGCGCCACGGCAGACAGAATCGCCTGCCCGGCAATCAGCTTGCGGCGAGCGAACAGGTCGCCCAGCGGCACGATGAAGAACAGGCCGAGCCCATAGCCGATCTGCGTGACCGTCACCACCATGCCAACCGAAGCCGGCGCGATAGCAAAATCATGCGCCATGGCGTCGAGCAGCGGATGGGCGAAATAGACATTGGCAACGCTCAGGCCGCAGGCGATGGCGAAGATCAGCGCGGTCAATCGTGACAATCCCGCAGGCGGCGGCGCCACCCGAGGCGGCCCATTGGATTGCTCGAGGCTTGTTGCGCCGCTGTTCACCACCTGCATGTTCATGTCTGCTCTCTCCATAAAAGGTTTCAACTTGAAACCTCTTGCTGGATAGGCAGAACAGTTTTATGTTGCAACCGAAAATCGAATGCTGGACCAACGACTGCCATGGTGAAACGAACGAGCCACCACGAAGCGGATTGCCTCATAGCGCGACCACTGGACGCGATTGGCGACTGGTGGTCGCTGCTCATCGTGCGTGACGCGTTCGACGGCTTGCGGCGCTTCGGCGAATTCCAGAAGAGCCTCGGCGTCGCCAAGAACATCCTGTCGTCGCGGCTGCGCAATCTCGTCGCGCATGGCATCCTCGAAACGGTCCCGGCACCCGACGGCAGCGCGCACCATGAATATGTGCTGACGCAAAAGGGACGCGGCCTGTTCTATGTCCTGGTTGCCCTGCGGCAATGGGGCGAGACCTACTTCGCCGGACCGGGCGAACCCTATACCTTCATGGTCGACAATCTCACCGGCCGGCCGATCAAGCGCCTGGAAGTCCATGCCGAGGACGGGCGGCAGCTTGCCCCCGGCGAAACCCGGCTTGCCGACTTTCGCAACCGCGAAACCGGTTAAGAGCTGCTGCCTGCCAACAGGCGTGGCGGAATCGATTTCCGCTCGACCAGACAGGGAATCGGCTATCGTTTCCTGCAGCACAGAGGGTGGAGTGACCAATGAAAGCCGTCGTCTTCGAGAAATTCGGCGAAGCGCCGACGATCCAGACCGTTCCCGATCCGAAGCCGGCAGCCGATGGCGTCGTCATCAAGGTCGAGGCGACCGGTCTGTGCCGCAGCGACTGGCATGGCTGGATGGGTCATGACGACGGCATCACGCTGCCGCATGTGCCGGGCCACGAACTGGCCGGCATCGTCGTCGCCGCCGGCAAGCAGGTCACCCGCTGGAAGGCCGGCGAGCGCGTCACGGTGCCGTTCGCCGTTGGCTGCGGCCGCTGCTTCGAATGCAATTCGGGCAATCACCAGGTCTGTGAGCACCAGACGCAGCCTGGCTTCACCGGCTGGGGCTCGTTTGCCGAATATGTCGCCATCGAGCACGCCGACACCAATCTCGTGCGCTTGCCCGACGAGATGGAATTCGCCACCGCCGCCAGCCTCGGCTGCCGTTTTGTCACCTCGTTTCGAGCCATTGTCGACCAGGGCCGGGTGAAGCCGGGCGAATGGGTCGCGGTGCATGGCTGCGGCGGCGTCGGCCTGTCGGCGATCATGATCGCCAGTTCCATGGGCGCCAATGTCATCGCCATCGATCTCACGGACGAGAAACTGGATTTCGCCAAAAAGATCGGCGCCGTCGCCACCATCAATGCATCCACGACGCCGAACGTGGTCAAGGCGGTCAAGCAGATCACCAATGGCGGCGCGCACATGTCGATGGACGCGCTCGGCCACCCCACCACCTCGTTCAACTCAATCGCCAATCTGCGCCGGCGCGGCCGCCATGTGCAGGTCGGCCTGATGCTGGGCGAGCATGCCCGGCCGCAGGTGCCGATGGACAAGGTGATCGCCTTCGAACTCGAAATCCTCGGCAGCCACGGCATGCAGGCCTATCGCTACCAGGCGATGATGGACATGATCCGCAACGGCAAGCTGAAGCCCGAACTGCTGGTCGGCAAGAGAATCAGTCTCGACGAGGCGCCCGCGGCCCTGATGGCGATGGGCGGCTTCGAGGGCATTGGTATTGGGGTGGTGACGAAGTTTTAGGCGAGGACGGCACCGTCGTCAGGCGATCGCGCGTCGTGGCAATTCCTGCCTCGCGAATCGCTTGGCGCCTACGACGCAAAGCACGACGCCAAGCGTGACGACCACCATCAGCGGGCTGACCTGCTCGTGCAGCAGCGTCGCAGCCAGTGCCAGTCCGAAAAATGGCTGCAGCAGCTGTAACTGCCCGACCGCGGCGATGCCGCCTTGCGCCAGCCCGCGATACCAGAACACGAAGCCGATCAGCATGCTGAACAGCGAGACATAGGCAAGCCCTATCCACGCACTGACGCCGACGCCGTCGAACGACGGCGGCATGGTCATCAGCGTCAGCACCAGCATGATCGGCAGCGACAGCACCAGCGCCCAGCAGATCACCTGCCAGCCGCCGAGCTTGCGTGACAGCGCGGCACCCTCGGCATAGCCCAGGCCGCAGGCGATGATGGCAGCCAGCATCAGACCATCGCCGACCGGCGAGGCCGTCACGCCCTGCGTCAGGGCAAAACCCGCGACCAGCGCGCTGCCGATGCATGAAAACAGCCAGAACGCCGGGCGCGGACGGTCGCCGCCGCGCAGCACGCCGAAGATCGCGGTCGCCAACGGCAGCAGGCCGACGAAGATGATGGAATGGGCCGTGGTGACGTGCTTGAGCGCCAACGCGGTCAGCAAGGGAAAGCCGACAACCACGCCAAGTGCGACGATCACCAGCGACAGCAGATCGCCGCGCTCCGGGCGTTTCTGCCGGAACAGAAGCAGCAGCGCCAGGCCAAGCAGTCCGGCAATCGCCGCCCGGGCCGACGTCAGGAATGTCGGATCGAAATCCTTCACCGCCACGCGCGTTGCCGGCAGCGAGCCGCTGAAGATCAACACGCCGATGAATCCATTCATCCAGCCGCTCGCGGTCTTGTCCATGGTATGCTCCGTTTGTCGGCTCCGTATCGCGCGGGGCCGGTAGTATCGCCAGAGACAATGCGGTACAATTATGCAAAACTGTCATGCTTAGCAGAGCAGTACGGATGGACAAACAGACCACAGGAAGCGAGAGCAGCGGAACGCTGGTCGAAGGTGTCATGGCGACGATCCGCCAGCGGATCGCGGCGCGCAGCCTGACGCCGGGAGCGCAATTGCCGTCGATCCGCGCCTTTGCCAAATCCATGCGAGTGTCCAAATCCACCGTGGTCGAAGCCTATGAGCGGCTCGCCGCCGAAGGCGTGATCCGCTCGCGGCCGGGCTCGGGTTTCTATGCCGCCGGCTCGCTGGCGCCGCTGTCGCTGGCCGAGATTGGTCCCCGCCTCGACCGCGCGGTCGATCCACTCTGGATCTCACGCCAGTCCCTGGAGGCCAGCGACGAGATGCTGAAACCCGGCTGCGGCTGGCTGCCGGCTTCATGGATGCCGCAGGCCGGTTTGCGCCGGGCGCTGCGCACGGTGGCGCGTGCCGACGATGTCGCACTGGCCGATTACGGCACGCCGCTCGGGCTGCCACCGCTACGGCAATTGCTGGCGCGGCGTATGGCCGGGCACGGCATCGAGGCCTCTCCCGAGCAGATCATGCTGACGGAATCAGGCACGCAGGCTATCGACCTGTTGTGCCGGTTTTTGATCGAGCCCGGCGACACCGTGCTGGTCGACGACCCCTGCTACTTCAACTTCCATGCTTTGTTGCGCGCCCACCGGGCCAAGGTCGTCAGCGTTCCCTACACGCCGTCGGGGCCGGATATCGATCTGTTCGCGCAGGCGTTGGCCGAGCATCGGCCGCGCCTCTACATCACCAATTCCGCCATCCACAACCCGACCGGCGCGGTGCTGTCGCCAGTCACCGCGCATCGGCTGCTCAAGCTCGCCGACCAATCGGATCTGACCATCGTCGAAGACGACATCTTCGCCGATTTCGAACATGCGCCCGCCCCCAGGCTGGCGGCGTTCGATGGTCTCAACCGCGTTGTCCACATCGGCAGCTTCTCCAAGACGCTGTCCGCGTCGGTTCGCTGCGGCTTCATCGCAGCCCCCCGCGACTGGATCGAGCCCCTGACCGACCTGAAGATCGCCACCACCTTTGGCGGCGGCCGGCTTGCGGCCGAACTGGTGCTGACCCTGCTGAAGGACGGCAGCTACCGCAAGCACATGGATTTGCTGCGCGCACGGCTTGCGCGCGCCATGGGCGAGACCAGCGTTCGTCTGAAGGCGATCGGCATCTCACCCTGGATCGACCAGCCGGCCGGCCTGTTCCTGTGGTGCAGTCTGCCGGATGGCGTCGATGCGGCCGAAGTCGCCCGCCGCGCGCTGGCCGACAACATCGTGCTGGCACCGGGCAACGCATTCAGCCTGTCCGGGATGGCTGGCCGCTTCCTGCGCTTCAACGCTGCCCAATGCGCGGACGAGCGGATTTTCAGGGTGATCGAGGCTGCGATGACGCGACCAAGCTGATCCTGTTGCCTGGACAACCTCCGGCTGCTAAGGGACGGATCTGCGCGTCGAGAGAATATCCGCGCGATCCGGGATAGCGACTATGGGAACCAGCAAGTCAGCAGACAAGTAGGCCGCAATAGCACTTCGTTGTTGCGGCGGCCCGTCATTTCCCATCTTCAGTGAGAACGGCAGATCGCCGCCAAATGTAGCCATTTGAGCGGATGTTCAATCATGCCTTGTCCAAAAAACCCGACATGGACTTCCCTGCCAGCAGCCATGGTGCTGATGGCGCCCTTCGACATCCTGGCCTCGCTGGCCATGGACATCTACCTCCCGATTGTCCCGGCGATGCCGGAGATCCTCAAGACATCGCCCGATGTCATCCAGCTGACACTGAGCCTCTACATGATCTGCCTTGGGCTCGGCCAAATCGTCTTCGGCCCAATTTCCGACAGGATCGGCAGGCGTCCGGTGCTGATCGGCGGCGCGCTTTTGTTTGCAGGCGCTTCCGTCCTGCTCGCCTGCACCTCGCTGGCCATGGTGTTCGTCGCCTTGCGGGTCGTGCAGGCCATCGGGGCATCCGCCGTTCTCGTTGCGACATTTGCAACGGTTCGCGACGTCTATGCGCAGAGGCCTGAAAGTGCCGTCATCTACGGCCTGTTCAGTTCGATGCTGGCCTTCGTGCCGGCGTTGGGGCCGATTGCCGGTGCATTGATAGCCGAAAATCTTGGCTGGCGCGCGATCTTCCTGACGCTCGGCGGTCTGGGAATAGCCGCCACCCTTAACGCATGGCCGAGATGGCATGAAACACGGCCCACCAATGGCAACGACAGGCGAATGGCGTTTCGTCCCATTCTCTCCAGCTTCGCCTTCTGGGCGTACACGCTCGGCTTCAGTGCCGCCATGGGCGCCTTCTTCGTGTTCTTTTCGACGGCGCCGCGGGTGCTCATGGACCGCGCCGGCTTTTCACAGCTCGGTTTCAGCCTGGCCTTCGCCACCGCGGCGCTGGTGATGATCGTGACCACCCGCTTCGCCAAAAAGTTCATTGCACGTCGGGGCATTGCGGGCAGTGCTATCAGAGGCATGGCGATGTTGCTGCTCGGCGCGGCTCTGCTGGCGGCCGGGCAGCTGTTCGCGGCGCCGTCCTTCGCGACATTCGTCTTACCGATGTGGGTCGTTGCCGCGGGTATCGTCTTCACTGTCTCAGTCACCGCGAACGGTGCACTCGAGGCGTTCGGCGATGTCGCGGGAACCGCCGTCGCGCTCTACTTCTGCATCCAGAGCCTTGTCGTCGGCATCCTCGGCACGCTGTTCGTCATCCTGCTTGATGGAGACACGGCGTGGCCGCTGGTGGGCTACTGTTCGGTCATGGCGACGCTCACACTAGGCGCACTGAGGCATTTGCAGAAACGCCAAACCGAATAGACGGGACAGATGAGAAGCCTCGGCCGTTGGCGCAGGCTTCTCATCGTTGTCAGCGAGACGCCGCGCAGACTTCCCGCACGCGGTCGCGCAACCAGCGTTGCGCCGGATCGGCATCGAGGCGCGGATGCCACAGCATCGAGATGGTGACCTCCGCGGTGGCAACCGGCAGGGGAAAACTGTGCATGCCTGCGCGTGCGCCCTCGGTGTGCCGCTCCGGAACGCTTGCGATCAGGTCGGACGTGCGCGCCATGGCAAGGGCTGCCGAGAAACCGGAAACCATGCACACGACTGTCCGCTGCAGCCCGAGCCGGTTCAGGGCCTCGTCGATCGGCCCTTTCTCGCGGCCACGCCGTGAAACGCTGATGTGCCGGCCTGCCGCATAGCGCTCTGGCGTCACCGTGCCCTCGCTCAACGGATGGCCCATTCGCACGGCGCCGATGAAGCGGTCGCGAAGCAATGCCTGGATGCGCACCTCCGGTCCGGTCTCGCCAGCGACGCCTATGTCCAGGTCGATCGCCGCGTCGCGCAGCGACATGACGTCTCTATCGGACTTCGGCGCAAAGCGCAGCCGCACGCCGGGCGCATCGGCCTGGATACGGGCGACGAGACGCGGCGCGAATTCTTCGACGAAGCTCTCATTGGTGCGCAGCGTGAAGACCCCGTCCAGGCTCGGGAGATCGAGCAAGGTGGCAGGGCGCAGCAGCGCCTCCGCATCCTGGACGACACGGCCCACCTGTTGTCGCAGTTCTTCCGCACGCGGCGTCGCCACCAGGCCGCGACCGGCGCGAACCAGCAGCGGATCGCCCGTAGCCTCGCGCAACCGCGCCAGCGTCCGGCTCATCGCCGAGGGGCTGAGGCGCAGGCGGCTGGCGGCACGCGCCACGCTGCCTTCGGTCAGCAGGATGTCGAGAGCGAACAATAGGTTGAGATCGGGTGATGTCATCGGCAGATCATGGCATGATATGGCGCCAAACGCATGAATAAGATGCAAATGCTGCGCCTTCCGCCACATTGGCCACGGAACTAGATCTCCAGCAGTTCCGGTTGTGGGACTGATGGAAGGAGATCGCCGTGGCAATCGCTGAGCAAAATCGGGACGGGCTGACATCGGCACCGCCACAGATGCAATCCGCCGGCTGGGCGTTGGCAAGCCTGTCGCTCGCCACGCTGCTATCCTCGCTGGGAACCAGCATTGCCAGCGTCGGGCTGCCGTCGCTGATGCAGAATTTCGGCGCGACGTTCCAGTCCGTGCAATGGGTTGTTCTGGCCTATCTGCTCGCCATCACCACACTGATCGTCAGCGCCGGCCGGCTGGCCGACATGTTTGGACGCCGGCCGTTGCTGCTTGGCGGCATCGCGCTGTTCACATCGGCATCGGTGCTCTGCGGCCTGGCGCCGACGCTGTGGCTGCTGATCGCCGCACGCGCCGTGCAGGGACTTGGCGCGGCGCTGATGATGGCGCTGACGCTGGCCTTTGTCGCCGAAACCGTGACCAAAGACAGAATTGGCAGCGCCATGGGCCTGCTCGGCGCAATGTCCGCGATCGGTACGACACTTGGCCCCTCGCTCGGCGGCCTTTTGATCGCCGGCTTTGGCTGGCGCGCGATCTTCCTCGTCAATGTCCCGCTGGGTGTGCTCACCTTCGCTCTCGCCTGGCGTGCCTTGCCGGCGCGCAGCAAGACAGCGCAGGCCGACCGAGGCACGTTCGATGTCATGGGCACTGCCCTGCTGGCCCTGACATTGGCCGCCTATGCGCTGGCCATGACGCTTGGTAGAGGCAATTTCGGACCGCTCAACGTCGGCCTGCTGGTCGCTGCCGGCATCGGTGTTTTTCTTTTCGCCGCCGCGCAGGCGAGTGTGAAAAACCCCTTGATCCAGCTTGCCAGCTTCCGCGACTTCCAACTGAGCGCCAGCCTCGCCATGAGCCTCGTTGTCGCCACCGTCATGATGGCGACCCTCGTGGTGGCTCCATTCTACCTGTCACGCGGACTTGGGCTCGATGCCGCAATGGTCGGCCTCGTGCTGTCGACCGGCCCGCTTGTCTCGGCCCTGTCGGCGCTGGTCGCCGGACGCCTGACCGATCATTTCGGCGCCCACAGGATGATGGTCGCCGGCCTGCTCAGCCTCGCCACGGGCACGTTCCTGCTGTCGCTCGCCATGGTGACGCTCGGCATTGCCGGCTATGTCGTTCCGATCACCGTCACCTGCATCGGCTACGCGCTGTTCCAGACATCCAACAATGCAGCCGTCATGGCCGGCATCAGTGCCGGCCAGCGCGGCGTCGTCTCCGGCCTGCTCAACCTTGCGCGCAATCTCGGCCTCATCACCGGCGCATCGTTGATGGGCGCCATATTCGCCGTCGCATCGGCCAAGGGGCACGAAGGCATTGGTCTTTTGGGTTCCGAGGCCGCCGCCCGGGGAATGCAGGTCACATTTCAGACGGCGACGGTGCTGGCGCTGATCGCGCTGGTCCTCGCGCTGCTCTCTGCCCGCGCCGCAGGCCGCACGGAATCCAGGGGTTCGTGACGCGCCATACCGCTCAGAGAGTAGAATTTCCAAACAGGCTCAGGCGCCTGCCCGCTTGCGGCGTTCATAGAGCATGACCAGCGTTTCAGCCGTCAAGGCAGGCTTTTCCTCGCCTTCGATCTCGACCGTATTGGCTGCCTTCATGAGATACTGGCCGGGCCCCCTGTCCTCCATGGACAGCAGCGTGATGCGCAGCCTGATGCGCGCGCCGACCTTGACCGGCGCCAGGAAGCGCACCTTGTCGAAGCCATAATTGAAGGCAGCCTGGGTGTTCTCGGGCACGATGCCCATGCCGAGCGCCAGTGCGCCGATGATCGACAGCGTCAGATAGCCATGCGCAATCGTCGTGCGGAACGGGCTTTGCCGCCGCGCCCTTTCAGGGTCGACATGGATCCATTGGTGGTCGCCGGTGCATTCGGCGAACTGGTCGATGCGGTTCTGGTCGACCGTCGTCCACTCCGATACGCCAAGCTCCTGCCCGGCCATCATCCTCAACTGCTCGTAGGTCGGCGGCGCTTTAGGCCGTATTTCGTTCATTCCTGGTTTCCCGATCGCTTCCAGAGCCTCCGGACCACGAACTGACGGCCTCTGTCAATTCGCTCGGCGCGAATCCGTTCCGCCGGTTTCGGCCGCAATCGTGCCACGCCGCGAGCGCAGTCGCAGGCTAAATCGGGATTTCCAGGCTTCAGGGGCCGCTGGCAGCAACGAGCCAGCCTCGGCCATTTCCGCTACTTCTTCTCGTAGCCGGCGCGGATTTCCTCCATCGCCTCCTTGATGCGCGTGCGCAGGATGTCGACCGATTCGGCGCCGGATTTCTTGACCAGTTCAGCCACTTCGCCCGCATTCTTCAATGCGACTTCGAAAGACTTTCTGGCAAACTCCGTCTGTTTGGTCATCAGTTCCTGCGGATTGCCCGGCGCCCTGTAGCTTTGCGCCATGTCCGTGACCTCGCGCAGCGTGTCCTCCAGCATCTCGCGCTGCCTGGACAACAGCGAGGTCGCGCCGGCGGCACTGGCTCGTGTCGATTTCTCTAGCGCTTCGAGGTTCTTGCGGTGATGGGCGAGGATCGCCTCGACATCGACATTGGGCACCTTCAGGTCGCGGCCGAACCTGCCGAACATGTCCATGAAGGAATCGGATTCCGGTTGTTTCGCCATGCTCGTTTGCTCCCCTTTGCCGCATGATGCGGGCACCCTCGGCGGGAGAATAGCACTCGCATGCGGACACGGAGGAGTGAGCGCCAGTCTGGTCGCGCATCAATTCACGAGGAACAGCCGCTCGGCCACATAGAGCACGACACCGGCGAGCCCGCCGATGATCATGCCGTTGAAGCGGATATACTGCAGGTCCCGACCGATGTTCATCTCGATCAGCCGCGTCAGCTGCGCAAGATCCCAGCGCTTGACCTGGTCGGCGATGAATGTCGACACGCCGGCCTTCTGGCTCTCCACGAACGACGCCAGAGCCACCACGAACCCTTGGTTCATGTCGGCCCGGATCTGCGCATCCCCGGCAAGATGGCGACCGACCTCGACGAACATGTTGGCAAGATGCGCGCGGACAACCGAATTCGGCGCCTTGGCGTCCTGCTCGATGAACTGGCTGAGGCTTGCCCACATCTCGCCGGCCAACCCCTTGACCTCCGGCCGGGCCAGGAAGTCGCGCTTCAGCTTCTCGGCCCGTTTGGCGTATTGCTTCGATGTTCTCAGCTTCTCGACGAAGCCTTGGGCGAAGCGGTCGAATTCGGCGCGCATCGGGTGGTCGGGATCGGCCCTCACCTCGTCGAGAAGCGAGCCGGCCGAGGCGACGATCTTCTTCAGGAGATAGGCGTCGGCGCGGAACAGGTTGAACAGCGACGGCAGTTCCTCGCGGATCTTTTCGCGCATCGTCGCCAGCGCCTGTTCGTCATTGAGGAACCTGCCGATCACCTTGGTGAACTCGTCGAACAGTTTCTGGTGGCGGCGGTCGTCGGTAAGCGCTGACAACAGCTCGGCGGCCAGCGGCGCCAGCGGCACCTTTTCGATCTGTTCGAGCATGCGGCTGGTGACGAAGCCGCGCAGGCCGGATTGCTCGACAGCGGCCAGCGTCTGCGGCACCAGCCGCACGACGAAGCGCGACAGGCCGGCGGCGCGCTCCGTATCGGCCAGCCAGTCGGCGACGAGTGCCGAGAAATCCACCTCGGCGAGCTTTTCGCGCACCGGTTCAGGCGCCAGGAAGTTGACCTCGATGAAGCGACCGAGATTGTCGGCGATGCGGTTCTGGTTCTCCGGGATGATGGCCGTGTGCGGGATCGGCAGCCCCAGCGGCCGCCTGAACAGCGCCACCACCGCGTACCAGTCGGCCAGACCGCCGATGGTCGCGGCCTCGGCAAAGGCGGCGACGAAGCCGAGCCATGGATAGGTGCGCTCGAAGGATTTGGCGAGCGCAAACACCAGCACGCAAAGCGCCAGTGCGGCCGCCGCAAGGAATTTTGTCCGCCGCAACGCGGAAAGCTTGGCATCCGCCTCGGCATCGAAACGGACCGGCGCCAGGGGCGAAGCCGATTGTGACATGGGTGAGCCGCTCCTCGTCGATCTCAGCCTATTTAGTGTTCCGATGGCCGAAATACCCGCGACAGCGGGTTTCGTCCGGAACTTTCCCCGGCCGCGCACACAAAGTTGAGGAGAAAATTCATCTATCGCACGAAGCTAGTCTGGAATTATTCCAAGGTATAGGCCATATTCCGCCCGAGCCAATGTGGCGAATCCGGAAATTCGGGTCAAAGCCATATCAGCAAAATTTCCAGATCTGGCGTGGTCGTACCGCACCAGTGCCTTGTGAGGACAAAATGCGGCTTACGCGCCAGACCAACTATGCCATGCGCATCTTGATGTATTGCGCGGCCAATGATGACCGATTGAGCCGCATCCCCGAGATCGCGGCCGCCTATTCGGTGTCGGAGCTTTTCCTGTTCAAGATCCTGCAGCCCCTGGTCGAGCACGGCCTCGTCCAGACCGTGCGCGGTAGGAATGGCGGCGTCAAGCTTGGCCGGGCGGCCGAAGCCATCAGCCTGTTCGATGTCGTGCGCGTGACAGAAGAGAGCTTCGCTATGGCCGAATGCTTCGAGAACGATGCCGCCGAATGCCCGCTCGTCGATAGCTGCGCGCTGAACTCGGCGCTGCGCGAGGCGCTGAACGCGTTCTTCGCCGTGCTGGAGCGCTATACGATCGCCGACCTCGTGGCGGCACGTCCAAATGTGCGCAACCTGCTCGGAATCGACATGCTGGAGCGCCGCGCACCAGCTGCCTGACCCAGCAGGGGCGCGGGCTAGATCTGCAATCAGGCCGCTGACTGAGGCAGCACGAACGGCATATTGCCGGCCGGCAGCACGCCGACCCTGAGCCGGCAGTCGAACACTTTTTCGATCAGGTCATCGCTCAGCACATCCCGCGGCGACCCGGTGGCGGCTAGCCTGCCGCGATGCATGACGAAGATCCGGTCGGCATACATGGCCGTCAGATTGAGGTCGTGCAGGATGGCGACCACGCCGCCGCCCCTTCTGGCGAAGTCGCGGGCAATGTTCATGATGATCAGCTGGTGCTTGATGTCGAGGCTGGAAACCGGCTCATCGAGGAACAGAAAGCGCGGCTTGCCGTCGAGCACCGGTGCCCAGACCTGGCTCAGCACGCGTGCGAGCTGAACGCGCTGTTGCTCGCCGCCCGAAAGCTCCTGGTAGAAACGGCCGGCAAAGCCGTCGAGATCGACACGCGCCAGCGCCCGTTCCGGCAGCCGCGCATCCTCGCCCGGCAAGACGCCTGAGCGGCCGCCGACAAGGCCGAGCTTGACCACTTCCCGCACGGTGAACGGGAACGACAGCGTCGTCGCCTGCGGCAGTACCGCACGATGGACGGCCACCTCGACCGGCTTCATCGTCGAGAGATCTCGGCCGTTGAGGGCAACGCGCCCGGTGTAGGCGAGTTCGCCGGAAAGCGCTTTGAGGAAGGTCGTCTTGCCCGAACCATTGGGGCCGACGATGGCGGCGATCTCGCCGGGCCGCGCGTGGAAATCGATACCGCTGACGATAGGCTTGCCGGCGATATCAACCGAAACATCCTTGGCCTCGATCATCAAGCCTCACAAATCAACCACGCCGCGCTTGCGCAGCAGGATCCAAAGGAAAAACGGCGCGCCCGCTATCGCGGTGACGATGCCTATCGGCAGTTCGGCCGGCGCAACGAGGGTGCGTGCGACCGCGTCGGCCAGAAGCAGCAGCGAGGCACCGAGCAGCGCCGACGCCGGCAGCAGATAGCGATTGTCCGGACCAATCAGCAGGCGCAGCAGATGCGGTACCACGATGCCGACGAAGCCGATGCCGCCGCTGACGGCGACGGATGCGCCGACCGCGGCAGAGACGCCGACGATGGCCGTGTATTTCAGCCGCTGCACCGGAATGCCGAGATGACCGGCGGTCGCCTCGCCAAGCGCCAGCGCGTTGAGGCCGCGTGCCAGGAACGGCATCGCCGCCAGCGCCAGCACGATGATCGGCCCTACCGACGCGATCTTCGCCCAAGTCGCGCCGCCGAGCGATCCGAGTTGCCAGAAGGTCAGGTCGCGCAACTGGCGATCGTCGGCCATGAAGATGAGGATGCCGGTCAGCGCCATGGCGAGCGCCGCCAGCGCGATGCCGGCAAGCAGCATTGTGGCAACCGAGGTTTGCCCCCGCCGCGTCGCGACCTGGTAAAGCACCAGCGTGGTGGCGAGCCCACCACAGAAGGCCGCCAGCGGCAGTGCAAGCGTGCCAAGCAAGGCGGTCACCGGAGCCAACATCGTGGCGCCGAGCACGATGACGGCAACCGCGCCGAGGCTGGAGCCGGCCGAGACGCCGATCAGGCCGGGGTCGGCCAGCGGATTGCGGAACAGTCCCTGCATGACCGCGCCGGAGACCGCGAGCGCCGCGCCGACCAGCATGCCGAGGATGATGCGCGGCAGGCGGATGTCATAGACGATCAGGCTGTCGCGGGCGCTCACCGCGGCGTCATCAGGCACTGTGCCGAACAGCCAGCCCCCGATGACGTTGACGGCCGAAGCGTCCGAAGCCCCCGATGTCAGCGACAGAAAAACGGCAGCCGCCAACCCCAGGCACAGCAGAAGGATGACGATGCGGGCGCGGCCCGACCTGTCGCCTTCGGATACGCTTGCCATCACCGGGCCGGCGATCGATTGATCGACCATGATCCGCCCGTTCAGTCCGTGACCTGCCCGCCATAAAGCGAGACAGCGAGGTCGTGGATGGCATCGGCCGTGCGTGGCCCGAAGCCGAGCAGATAGGCACCGTCGATGCGGATCAGCTTGCGCGCCTTTCCGGCCGGCGTCGAGGCGATCGACGGATTGCCGAACAGTTCGTCGTCCGAGACCGGAGGCCCGGCATTGCTCATCATCAGGATCACGTCCGGTCTGGCGGTTATGATCGCCTCGTCGGACATTTGCTTGTAGCCGGAAAAGCCCTCGACCGCGTTGACGCCGCCAGCCAGCTTGACCATACCGTCGGCCGCGGTCTCGCTGCCGGCCGCCAGGATCTTGCCGCCCTGTATCGACAGCACGAACAGGATGCGCTTGCGTTCCTTGATCGACGTCGTCGGCTTCTCGGCTGCCGTGAGCTTGGCATCGAGCTCCCCGGCGAGCACCTCGGCCTTGGCGTCGACGCCGAGCGCCTTGCCGACGATACGGACCTTTTCGAGGATGCCTTCGTGGCTATAGTGCTCGGGCACTTCGATGAACGGCACGCTCGTCTTCTTCAAGACGTCGACGGCTTCCTTGGGACCGCTGCCATGCAACGCCAGGATGCCGGTCGGGTTGACCGAGAGCACGCCTTCCGGTGACAGCGCACGCATATAGCCGACATCGGGCAGCTCAAGCGCCGCCTTTGGGTACCGGCTGGTGGAATCGCGAGCCACCAGATGCTTTTCCTCGCCGAGCGCATAGACGATCTCGGTGATCGAGCCGCCAACGGCCACGATTTTCGAAGGATCGGCAAACACGGCCGTGCCTTCCATGGCGCTGGCGGATTGCAGTGCGATAACAGCCATGGAGATACCGATCACCGGCCGGAAAATAGATCCGCGCACGGTCGACAATCTTGGGAAAAAACGCATCGCATTTTCCTCAGGCTGCGGTCGCGCTTGGGATGCGCGGCAGGTTTTCCGCCAGGAAGCGCCAGTCGTCCCGCTCGCTTTCGCCTTCATGACGCTTGCCGAAGAACTGGATGAACATCTTGCCGTCGGAATCATAGACCTCAAGCGAGGTGACATGACCGTCCTTGGTCGGCTTGCGCACCGCCCAGACCTCCTGGATGTGGTCGGTCCGCAAATGCAGGTGGAAGGTTTCGTCCAGCACGTTGATCCATGGCCCCATCGGCTTGATCGACTTGATCGGACCGGAATGGATCTGGATGCAGCCGCGGTTTCCCACAAAGCACATGATCGGCATCTCGCCCTCCGCAGCGTGATGAAACATGGCACGGACGGCATCATTGTCGAGCTGCCAGGCATAGTCTTGCCCGACCAGGCGCACCGCCTGCCGGCGGCTGAGCTTCAGCGTCTTCAGCATGCCGAAGAACTGGTGCACATCGGTCAGCCGGCTCCAGCGGTCGCGCAGATCGTCGAGATTGGCGGCCGCTTCGTCGCCATGGCTCTCGTCATCGGGGAGTGGTCCCGAAATGTCGACGGTCGGCTCCTGATTGGACGATTCGAGCGCGGCAACCAGCTTCTGATAGGCATAGAGGCTGGAGGCCGGACGCAAATGCACCTTGTGCACGGCCTCGCCCGCCGCATCGAAAAACTGCAGGCTGCGGCGGATTTCGTCGCCGTCTCGCTTCTCGACGGCAAAGCCGTGTGCCCAGACCTTCGGGAAGATGCGCAGGTCGATGTTTTCGCCAAGCACCATGGCATTGTGGTTGCCGGTGACGACCTTGTCATAGACGCCGATCTTTTCGTGCACCGCGCTCTCATTGCGGGTCAGCGCCATGACCTCGCCGACGGCCTCGAGGCCGGTCAGAAGATCGTTGACGCGCGGCTCGATGCGCACGACGCCGTCGCCGCAATGCGCGGCGACCAGTTCGGCTTCCGAAATGCCGAGCTGGGCAGCCAGATCACGCTCGCGCGTCTTCGGATTGTCTGTCCGTGCCCGCCGGATTTCATGCGGGGCGGGTTTTACGCGCTGATCCATGTTTCGTCCCTGCTGCCTAGAGCAATTCCGGGAAAAGTGTGAAACGGTTTTCCGTCCGGAATTGCGTTAAAACAAAGAGCTAGAGCGGTTCGGCGTTTCCGTGAAACGGTGAACCGCTCTAGCCCTACTTGTTGAGGATGAGCTTGCCCTGACGGGTGATCTTCAGCCGGTAGAGCGCACCGTGATGCTCAATGCCGATCTCGTGCTCGCCCTGGAACAGGGTGTTGCTGGACAGGGTTCGCACCGCCAGCGGAACCCGGTCGAAACGGGTGGGGGCCGAGGCATCGTCGGAACGGCGGACGCGATAGCGAAAATCGTTGGGATTGTGGGTGTTCATCTCTGTCGATCCCTTTCCTGTGCCGGGCGTCTGGCTAGGCGTTGCGTAATCCGATTCATTTCTTGACTTGAATAGTCATGTTTACTAGTCAGTGCAATACCGGATTAAATGAGTCAACATTTAAGACGCCGGAGACGATCAAAAATGCCAGCCAGCCCCGGGCCAGCCAGCATGAAACCTGGACTTTGGAGTTGGGGCATGGGGTTGGTGACTTGGGAATGGCGTGGCCGGTCGGCGGCGAACGGCGCGGCGGCATTGTTGGCAAGCGTGGCGGCTATCGCCTTGTCGGCGCAATTGGCTAACGCCCAGCAAGCGGCGCAGCCGACAGAGCAAACGAAGAAGGCTGAAGAAGAAAACGCCGCACCAGCGGGAGCAACGCTGCTCGACAAGATCCTCGTCATCAGCCGCACCGGCGAGACGGCGATCGAATCGCTGGCATCGACCAGCCATGTCGGCCAGGAACAGCTCGACCGCCGCATGGCGACGACGCCGAATGAGATGCTGCTTGGCGTGCCCGGCGTCGCGGCGCAGGCCGACGCCAGACGCGTCAGCACCAGTATCAACATCCGAGGCTTGCAGGATTTTGGTCGCGTCGCGGTCATCGTCGACGGCGCCCGTCAGAACTTCCAGCGTTCCGACCACGGCACGCAGTCGACCTTCTACATCGACCCCGAACTCGTCAAATCCGTGGATGTTATCCGTGGTCCTGTCGCCAACACCTATGGCTCAGGCGCCATCGGCGGCGTCGTCTTCTTCGACACCAAGGACGCCGGGGATTTCCTTAAGCCGGAAGAAACATGGGCCGGCTCCGTCACGGGACGCTATGAGAGCAACGGCAAGGGCTGGACAACAAGCGCATCCGGTGCCTACCGCCTCAACGAGAACTGGGATGTGCTCGGCAACATCGTCTACCGCAACTATGACGACTACAAGGATGGCGGTGGCGACACCGTCAAGGGCACCGGCTTCGATGTGCTTAGCGGCCTGCTCAAGACAACCATCCGGCCGACCGACAACAGTGAGCTGAAGCTCGGCTGGGTCGGCTCAAGCGACGGCTGGAACGAGATCAGCGGCGGCGTGCCGGTCAATGACGTCGACCTGAAGTCGAACACCTTCACCGCCCGCTACAACATTACGGATGAGGACAAGAGCTGGCTCGATCTCCATATCAACACCTCCTACAACAAGACCAATCTCGATCTGACCAGCCTCGTGCCTCTCAACCGGTTTGACCCGAGCACCGGCCTTCCAGTTGTTTTGCCGGCTGGCTCGACATCGACATTCGACATCGGCACGACCAGCATCGACATTTGGAACACGTCCAGATTCGAGACTGCGGGAATCGCGCACGAACTGACCTATGGCGGCGACTGGGCCGGCGATAAAGTCGAGACCGGCGGCACGGCCGGTGGCGACAGCTTCTATACGCCTTCCGGCAAGCGGAACGTCTCCGGCGCCTATGTCCAGGACAAGCTCACCTGGGAGTGGCTCGAAGTCATCGCCGGGCTGCGTTACGACAATTACAGCCTCAAGGATGACACACACGAAACGTCGGGGGACCGGTTGTCGCCACGCATCACCGTCGGCGTCTCGCCTTTTGACAGCGCCAGCCTTGCCGGCCTGCAATTCTACGGCACCTATGCGGAAGGATACCGGTCACCCTCCCTGTCGGAAACACTGATCAGCGGTCGCCATCCGGCAGGTGTCACCTTCCCGTTCCTGCCCAATCCCAATCTGCGGCCGGAAACCGGAAAGACCGTCGAATTCGGCGTCAACTACAAGCAGGATGACATCCTCGAAGTCGGCGATGCGCTGCGCATCAAGGCAGCCTATTTCAACAACGATGTCGAAGACTACATCGATGGCGTTACCCTGTCGCGGTTTGACCCGACAGCCGGCTGCCCGAGCGGACCCGGTATCCCGATATGCTTCCAGTACCAGAATTTTGCCAAGGCCAAGATCGACGGCTTCGAACTTGAGGGCGTCTATGATGCCGGATGGGGCTATGCCGGGCTCTCGGCCTCAATCACCAATGGTCATACCATTTCCTACAAGGACGTTCGGGCCGACCTGCTGACCATCCCCTCATCCCAGGTCACCGCGCAGCTCGGCTTGCGCTTCCTCGAGGACAAGCTGACCGTGGGCGGCGAAGTGCAATACAATGGCAAGCCCAAGGGCAATCCGATCGCCGAGGACTACACGCTGGTCAATGCTTTCGCCAGCTACCAGGCGACGGACAATTTGAAGATTGATTTCCGCGCCGACAATCTGTTCGATGTAAAATACGCCAACCCGCTCAACCTGACCACGGCCGGCCAGCCGCCGCAGCCGGTTTTCGCGGCCTACGAGCCGGGCGTCACCCTGAAGCTGGCGGCGACGATGCGATTTGGAGGCTGATGACCATGACGAGCTTGATGACATCCCTTCGTCTGCTGACCTCGATGCTGGCGATGTCGCTTGCGATGGTTCCGGCGTGGGCACAAGAGTCCGCGCCGGTCCCTGCGCTGACCCTTGAACTCAACGGTGCGCAACCTTCCGACAAGGGTTGCCGCCTGACGTTCGTGGTCAACAACAATCTCGGCGCCGACCTGTCCAAGGCGGCGTTCGAGATCGCCCTGTTCAACGAGGCCGGCGTCGTCGACCGGCTGACCGTGCTCGACTTCAAGGAATTGCCGGCAGGCAAGACCAAGGTGACGCGTTTCGATCTGGCCGGCACCGAGTGCTCGAAAGTCAGCCGCGTGCTGATCAACAGCGCGACCGAATGCACCGGTACCGGCGTCGAACCGAACGCCTGCATGCGAAAGCTGAAGACGGACACCAAGACCGGGATCGCTTTCGGAGTCTGAGGTGGGGCTGCATCATGCATTGCCGCGAAACACCGTAGTGCAGCCTCTGGCCGGCGATAGCAGACTGCCGGCGAACGATCTTGATTTGACAACTCTGCTCTTGTCGCTGCAGGTCTCGCGGCGAGACATGCAGGACATCAATCCCCTCCCCGAGGCCGGCGCCGAGCTGACCATAGAGCCAACCGAGCCGCTCGCGCTGCCGCGGCCATCGGCCTGGAGCCGCAAATGGACGGCGGCGATCGTCGTCTCCTGCCTGCTCCATGTCGCGGTGGCGGCGGCCTTTCTGATCTCCCCTACGGGGATTTCCAGTTTCCAGGACGCCGAGCAGCCGGAAGGTAGTGAACAGTCGGGCAGCAACGTGGCCGGCAGCGCGCTGGACAAGGACCCGGCGGCAATAAACGTTGCACTGGTGCCCAGCCCGCAACCGGCCAAACCACAGCCGGCAACGCCGCCCAAGCCGTCGCCGCCAACGGAGCCTTCGCAACCCGTGAAGGACGCAGCAAAGCCGCTCAAGCCTTTGCCGGAAGCTGTCAAACAGCAGACGCTGACGCCGACAATTGGTGGCCGGCGCCCCGCGCTCCGATGATCAGACCGTGGATAGGAAGGCCGAAACACCAGCGGAGCCAACCGTTCAGGCCGAGAGCACGGAAGCGCCTGTCGCCGTTCCGGAGCGGCCTCCGATCCCTAGAGCCAGGCCAACTCCGGCAGCTGTCCCTTCAAAGACGGCGGATGAGAAGCGCGGCGCGGCGGATGGCGAGGACCGGTCGGCGCAAGCAGCCAGCAAGGGCAAAAGGCAAAAGGAGGCAGGCACGGCCGCGGAAGACAACTACCGCGGCGATGTTTTTAGAAAGCTCGGCAGCGTCAATCGCACCCTCCCGCCTTCCCTACAGCTGGCGGCACGCAACAATGCGGTTGTCACATTCGTCATAGGCAAGAAGGGCAACATAAACGAGTTGCGCATTCTGGAAACCTCAGGATCGGCGGCTTTCGATCAGGCAGCGCTTGGCATTGTCCGCAAGGCAGCCCCCCTTCCCTCCGATTCCACCACAGGCAGCAAGCGCAAATTTGGAGTTCGAGACCGAAATCGGCCCATTTTGAATGTGCGCAGAACAAACGCTGCAGCCGCCAATCATCAACATCCGCACGAAAGGAACCGCAATGTACATCGCAATGAACCGCTTCAAGGTGCAGACCGGCTCGGAGAACGACTTCGAAGCCGTCTGGAAGAACCGCGATTCCAGCCTTGCTGAGATGAAGGGGTTTAGGGAATTCCATCTGCTGCGTGGCCCGGTCAACGAGACCGAAGGCTACACGCTTTTCGCGTCGCACACGGTGTGGGCCAGCCACGACGATTTTATCGCCTGGACCAAGTCCGAGAATTTCCGCGCCGCCCACAGGAATGTCGGCACGCCAAAGGTCCACTATCTCGGCCACCCCCAGTTCGAGGGTTTTTCGGTCGTCGAAGGCGCGTAATGCATGTCGGCCAAAAGTGGTCCCGATTTTTGGGACAACGACATGCATAAAAACAAAAGTTGACCGGGGGTCAGGCCCCGGCCAGCAAGCTCGCATTGCCGCCCGCGGCGGTGGTGTCGACGCAGACCGCCCGTTCATGCGCATAAGCCGCCGGGTTGAGCACCTCCGTGACCAGCGGCACGATCGGGCCGGAGCGGTCGGCGATGACCTTGCGCACGATGCGCGCGGCCTCGGACGTGCCTGAAAAAGCGACGACGTCGACGCGTAGCGCGCGCGCCTCGACCGGATCCGGCCGGCCGTCGATGGCGGCCAGCGGCAGGCCCTTGCCGGTCAACGCAGAAAGGGCTGCCGGTGCACCTGGCGCAACGGCCAGCACGGCATTGCCGGCGGCGAGCGCCTGGATCGTCTGCGCCAGCAGCGTATCGCCGTCAGGACCGAGGCACAGCACCCGTCCGCGTGGCGACAGCGAGAGCGTGTTGGCCTCGCCGGTCGGCCCGGGCAGGTCGATCTGGCCGAAATCGATGCCGGCGGCCGCACCTATGGCCGCAGCACCCTTGCCGCGCAGATGCTTCCTCAGAATGGCGATCCGGTCCGGACGGGTCGACCAGCCGCCAAGTGTGGGATCGGGCAGATTGTCGGCAAGTTCGGTCGCCGTCACCTTATGGCCATCCTGCAAATCGGTACCAGCCTCCAGCCCCTTGCGGAAGCGGCGGAGATAGTGCGGGCCGCCGGCCTTCGGGCCGGTGCCTGAAAGCCCCTCGCCGCCAAACGGCTGCGAACCGACGACGGCGCCGATCTGGTTGCGGTTGACATAGATGTTGCCGGCATGGATGCCGTCGACGAAATGCTGGACGCGGCCCTCGATCCGGGTGTGCAGCCCGAAGGTCAGGCCGTAGCCCTTGCGGTTGATGGCGGCGATGACCGCGTCGATCTCGTCGGCGTCGAAACTGGCGACATGCAGCACCGGCCCGAACACCTCGCGCTCCATATCCTCGATACCCTTGACGCGGAAGACGTGGGGCGCGACGAAGCGACCTTCCTTCGGCGCTTCGAGCTTGGCGATCAGCCGGCCCTGCAGGCCCATCTTCGTGCAGTACTCGCGGATCGAGCTCTGTGCCTCGTCGTCGATGACCGGGCCGACATCGGTCGAAATCCGCCAGGGATCGCCGACATTGAGCGCCTCCATGGCGCCCTTCAGCATCTCCAGCATCTTCTTCTCGACGTCCTTCTGCACGTAGAGCACGCGCAGCGCCGAGCAGCGCTGGCCGGCACTCTGGAAGGCCGAGGCCAGGATATCGCGCACCGCCTGTTCGGGCAGCGCGGTGGAATCGACGATCATCGCGTTAAGGCCGCCGGTCTCGGCGATCAGCATGGCGTCGGGCTCGGCCGTCTCGGCCAGCTGCTTCTCGATCAGCTTGGCAACCTCGGTCGAGCCGGTGAAGCAAACGCCGGCGATGCGCGGATCCGATGTAAGCGGCCCGCCGACCGACGGGCCGTCGCCGGGCAGGAGCTGGATGACATCTTCCGGCACGCCGGCCTCGCGCAGCAATTCGACGGCGCGGAAGGCGATCAGCGGCGTCTGCTCGGCCGGCTTGGCGATGGCCGAATTGCCGGTGACGAGCGCGGCCGCGATCTGGCCGGTGAAGATGGCGAGCGGAAAATTCCACGGTGAAATGCAGACGATGGCGCCGCGCGCTTGCGTGCCCGCCTCCGCATTGGCCGCCTCGGTGGCGTAGTAGCGCAGGAAGTCGACGGCCTCGCGCACTTCGGCGACGCCGTCGGCCAGCGATTTGCCGGCCTCGCGGGTGGCGAGTGCAAAGAACTCGACCGCATTCGCCTCATAGAGATCGGCGGCACGATTGAGGATGGCAGCGCGCTCGGCAACGGGACGTTTTGCCCAGGCCGGCTGCGCTTCCACCGCAAAGCGCACGGCGGTCGCGACTTGCTTTGCGGCGGCTTCGCTGACCGTGCCGACCACTTCGGAAGGCTTTGCCGGGTTGACGATCGGACGCAGCTTGCCGTAGCCGGCGGCACGGGTGATCGGCTTGGCATGCCAGCGATCCGGCCCGGCGAAGGCCGCCCTGGCCTTGTCGATCGCCGCCAGCGTCACCGTGTCGGCGATGTCGAATCCTTTCGAATTGCGACGCCCGGCTCCAAAGATCTGGGAAGGCCGGGCTATCGCCGGATTGGCGGCCGGACCCTGGCTCTCGACCGTTTCGAGCGGATCGCGCGCAATGTCCTCCGGCTCGACGTCCTCGTCGGTCAGTTGGTGTACGAAGGAGGAGTTGGCGCCGTTCTCCAGCAACCGGCGGACCAGATAGGCCAGCAGATCGGAATGCGCACCGACCGGTGCATAGATGCGGCAGCGCGTGCCTTCGGACCGGCGCACCGTCTCGTGCAGCGCCTCGCCCATGCCGTGCAGGCGCTGGAACTCGAAGGAATCGCGATTGTCCGCCATCGCCAAGATGGCGGCGACGGTGTGGGCATTGTGGGTGGCGAATTGCGGATAGATGCGGTCGGTCATCGATAGCAGCTTTTTCGCGCAAGCCATGTAGGAAACGTCGGTGTTGGTCTTGCGGGTGAAGACGGGATAGCCTGACAGTCCGAGCGTCTGCGCGCGCTTGATCTCGGTGTCCCAATAGGCACCCTTGACCAGCCGCACCATGATGTTGCGGTCGTATTTCCTGGCCAGCGCATAGAGCCAATCGATGGCGAAGGCCGCGCGTGGCCCATACGCTTGCACCACCACGCCAAAGCCGTTCCAACCGGCGAGCTCCGGCTCGGCCAGCACCCGCTCGATGACGTCGAGCGACAGATCGAGGCGGTCGGCCTCCTCGGCATCGATGTTGAGGCCCATGCGCGAATGGCGCGCGGCCAGCGCCAGCGACAAGAGCCGGTCTGCCATGACAGGCAGCATCTCGTCCTTCTGCGCCACCTCGTAGCGCGGATGCAGCGCCGAAAGCTTGACCGAGATGCCGTGGTTCTGCCTGATGTCAGGACCGTTGGAGCCGGAATCGAGCGACGAAATCGCGTCGGCATAGGCCTTGTGATAGCGCAAGGCGTCGGCCTCGGTGCGGGCTGCCTCGCCCAGCATGTCGAAGGAGTAGAGGTAGCCCTTCTGCGTCATCGGCCGGCCGCGCTTGACGGCTTCCGTGATGGTGCGGCCGAGCACGAACTGCTCGCCCATTTCACGCATGGCGGCGGCCACCGCCTTGCGGATGACCGGCTCGCCCAGCCGCCGCACCATAGAACGCAGCGTGCCCTCGATGCCGCCCTCGCCCTCATCGAGGACGCGGCCGGTCAGCATCAGCGCCCAGGTCGAGGCATTGACGAAGATGGAGCTTGAACCGCCCGAATGCGCCGACCAGTCGTGCGGCGCGATCTTGTCGGCGATGAGGTCGTCCATCGTTTCGGTGTCGGGCACGCGCAACAGTGCCTCGGCCAGGCACATCAGCGCCACGCCTTCCTTGGTGGAGAGACCATAGGCAGAGAGGAAGACTTCCATCAGCCGAGGATCCGACGAACCGCGCACCGCCCGCACCAGATCGGCGGCCCGTGCCGAGATCGCCTTGCGGTCTTTCACTGAAAGGCCCGTCGTCTCGGCCAGTCGCTTCACGGCCTCGTCTTCGTCGGGCAGGTAGTTGGCGCGGATCTGCTGGCGGATGGCATCAAGCGCTGGCATGGCGGTCCCGTGGATCGAGCAAAGGGGATCGGGCCGGCGGCGGTCACCGGACCGAATGGCGCAAGCTAGCACAGGTGTGAATTTTCAGTCGGTCCGAAGAAATCGACATTACAGGTCATTCGATTTATCCTGGCAGCTCAGACTTGACATATGGACTGCAGTTTCGATGATAGAAGACCAATTGGACCGCATTGACAGGAACATCCTGTCGGCGCTGGCAAGCGATGGCCGGCTTTCCATGTCAGAACTGGCGGCAAAGGTCGGCCTGTCAAAGACTCCAGTGCAGGCGCGCGTGAAGCGGCTTGAGAAGGACGGCTACATCAGGGGTTATCAGGCGATCATCGACCGCGAGCGCATGGGTGAAGGCCATGTCGCTTTCGTCCAGGTGAAATTGTCCGACACCCGATCCGCCGCGCTCGATGCCTTCAACCGATCCGTACAGGCCGTGCCGGAGATCGAGCAGTGCCACATGATGGCGTCGAGCTTCGACTATTTGCTGAAGGTGCGCACCCGGGATATCGCCGCCTATCGCCGCGTCCTGGGCGAGCGCATCTCGGCCCTGCCCCATGTCGCCCAGACTTCGACCTTCGTGGCCATGGAGACGGTCAAGGATCGGTAGAGCGTAGGGATGGCTGAAGCCTCCCCAACTTCGTCATCCTAGGGCGAAGCAGGAGCGAAGCTCCGTCTCGGAGACCCTGGGATCCATGCCGCGACCTCGGCCGAAGAATGCAGCGGAGCAGAATTCCGCACCGCAGCAGCGCTTCCGAGTCCCGGCATGGATCCTGGGGTCTGCGCCGCGTCGCTTCGCTCCTTGCTACGCCCCAGGATGACGAAGCGATGGATGTTTGCGCCAATCGCCGAAGCATGCGGTCCGTGCTTAAGGAATTAGGCGCTCAGCGGTCGCCCCACGACTTTGGCTTCCTGTTTCTCGCACCGAGCCTTGATCGAAGCCTCTGCGATTGCGAATTCCTCTTCCAATGCTCATATTGGGCAGCGAATTTTGAATCTTTGAACCATTCCTTGGCGGCTTCCTCGACGGGAATCATACTCCGGCTCATAGAACCTCCTTTGCTCGCTTCAGCACCAACTCGCCTCGCTTCGCTCAACTATTCCTATCGCCGGCAACCTCACTCCGCCAGCGTCGTCAAAAACGCCACCAGCGCCGCACGCTCTCGATCTGAAAGCTCCAGCGGGTGAACTTCTGACACCCCCTCAACGCTGGGCGCGGCCTTCGCATAGTGCGCCACCACCTCGTCGAGCGACGAAAACTGCCCGGCATGCATATAGGGCGGCCGCGTTGCCGCTCCGCGCAGCGATGGCGTCTTGTAGGCGCGAACGAGTTCGGGCGCATCCTTGACCATGAAGCGCAACTCGCCGCAGGCGCTGGCGTGGCCATCGCGATAGGCGCCGAAGCAGTTGAACGGGTCCGCCTCGACTTGGTGCACGGCATCGATACGGCCGCGATCCGGCGGCAGGCCCGCAACGGATGGCACGCCGGTGTTGTGGAAGCTGTTGTCGGTGAAGCGCGAGCCGTTGTGACAGGTCACGCAATTGGCCTTGCCGATGAACAGTTTAAGCCCAAGGATTTCTTGTTTGGAAAAGACAGCATCGCCCTTCGGCTCGGCACCGGTGGCGAGGTCCAGCGCAAAGCGGTCGAAGCGCGT
The DNA here is from genome assembly GCF_055811675.1 of Mesorhizobium sp. WSM4808. Taxonomy (NCBI): domain Bacteria; kingdom Pseudomonadati; phylum Pseudomonadota; class Alphaproteobacteria; order Hyphomicrobiales; family Phyllobacteriaceae; genus Mesorhizobium; species Mesorhizobium sp. WSM4808. Next base: position 443,997 of record NZ_JBVVQX010000001.1, on the reverse strand, counting down.
TGGCGCCGGCGCGATCGAGCGTTCGAAGGCGGCAATTGCCTTGCCTAGATTGGCAAAGACGCCGTTGATAGCGTCACGCTGCGGGCCGCTCATCGCATTCCAGGCCGCCCTCTCGACATCGTTTCCAAGCGGGCTGGCATCCAACGGCATGCCGGAAAAATCAGGCAGCGGCCCGAAGATGCGCTCATAGCGTTCGCCGAAGCGCGCCTTGATGTAATGCGCGTAGGCGGTGCGGTTTCCCGCCTGCTCCAGCGGGTTTTCGAGCGGCGTCAGCGCTTGCGCCCACAGGCTGTCGCGGCGGCCATCCCAGAAGAACCAGGGATCGCGCGCCACGCCGGCCAGTGGCATGGTGCGCCGGCTGGTACGGCCGACCCCGACCGCCTGCGGCAGGTCGTCCTGGAACTGGCGGTCGATCTTGTGGCATGTCGAACAGGATATTGACCCGTCACCGCTCATGCCCTGGTCGAAGAACAGCGTCGAGCCGAGTGCGGCAGCCGCCGGCACGTCGGCAAAACGATTGGTGGTGTCGGGCTTGAGCGCCGGCAGCGACGACAGCGCCAGCGAGGCGATGGTCGTCTTTTCGGCGTCGGAAAAATCCGGCTTCGTGCAACCGGCAAGGACAACGGCCATCATCAGCGCCAGAAAACGCGAAAGCCGCCTCATGTCCTGCTCACAGCACCACGTTGAAGAGCACCGTGTCGGAGCCGGCGGTGGCCGAGATGGCGAAATGCAACTGCCACCAGCCGCTCATGGTGAATTTCACTCCTTCGATTCGATAACGCCCGTCGCCGAGATAGTCGGTTGCCTGCGGGCTGGTCGGCAGGCCGTGACTGTGCAGTGGCATGCCGCCGGAAATCGCGATCGCGGCACCTTCCACCGGAACACCTGCCTTTGTCTTCAAGGTCAGCAGCCAGGATTGCAGTTCGCCCTGCCGTACGACACCCCGCTCCGGCGCGAAGCTGGCCACGAACAGCGCGGTGGCGGTGTTCTTCGTCCGCGAGACATCCGGGCCGGCAGGCAGCGACGACCGCGGCGCCGTCAGGAAGACGACCGCGAGAATGCCGACCAGCAAGGCAGCCAGACCAAGACCCGCCAGAAGATAACGCCATATCGATGCCAAACCGGTTCCTCTTCCGCAGACAACGCTCTGCCGGACGGATCGCATCCCGCCAGCCTGTGGGAAAACGCTGTGACGGAAAAAACCCTGCTTGCCAAGCATGGCGCTGCCGGTGGCAAAAAGCTACAGCACCGGGATCACTGGAGGATTGTAGATGGCGGGAAACGGCGTCGCCTCGATCGGCGAATGCATGCTCGAACTGTCGGGCCAGACGGGACCGAACTGGCGCATGGGCTTTGCCGGCGACACGTTCAACACGCTGTGGGCGCTGCACGCGCTGAGCACCGAGCGGCCGGCAACCTATGTCTCGGCCTTCGGCGACGATCCGTTCTCGCAAGGGCAGATCGATTTCTTCGCTGAAAACGGCATTGGCATCGGCTCCAGCCCGCTCATAGCGGGCGCGCGGCCCGGCCTCTATGCCATCACGCTGACGGGAGCCGAACGCTCCTTCACCTATTGGCGTGGCGACGCCGCCGCGCGGCAGCTTGCCTCGGACCCGGCCGCATTATCGAAAAACCTGGAAAATCAGGAACTTGTCTATTTTTCCGGAATCACTTTGGCAATTCTGGACAAAGCCGCGCGCGCTGCGTTGCTGGCCGCCGTCGCCAAGGCGCGTTCGGCTGGTTCCCTTATCGCCTTCGACCCCAACTACCGGCCGCGGCTCTGGCGTGAGCGCGAGGAGGCGCAGGCAGCGATCGTCGAAGCCCTTGCTGTCACTGATATCGCATTACCAACCTTTCCCGACGAGCAGATGCTGTTTGAGGATGCAACGCCGCAAGCGACCGCTAAACGGATCGGGAAATTGGTTGGCGAGGTCGTCGTCAAGAATGGCGAAGCGCCGGCGCTGATCGCCAAAGGAGGAACGCTGCGCGACGTGCCGGCGATCCATGTCGCGGCTCCCGCTGATACGACGGGCGCCGGCGATTCCTTCAACGGCGGCTATCTTGCGGCTCGACTTGCCGGTCACGACCCGCTGGAAGCCGCACGCCGTGCCCATCGTGTCGCCGCCGCCGTGGTGCAGGTACGTGGCGCCCTGGCGCCGTTCGAGACGCTGCGGGCGGCGTTCGAAGGCTAAGGTAGCCGGAATCTGTATTCCGTGACGTGGTGGTAGATCGCGCCCGGCCACAGCGTCGCCTGCGGGAAATAGGGCCGGTTCGGCGCATCCGGCCAAATCTGCGGCTCGAGGCAGAAACCGCAAAAGGCCTTGTAGTTCCGCCCTTCCAGCCCGGTGCGCGGCGTCACATACTGACCGGTATAGAGCTGGACGCCGGGCTCAGTGGTCCAGACCTCCATCTCGACACCGGAACTGGCGCCTTGCGTCCACGCCGCCTGTTTGAGCGGCCCGCGTGTCGAAGCGAGGCAGAAATTCTGGTCGTAGGGCAGCTGTTCGCCCTCGGTCTCCATGCGCAACGGCCGCGCCTGGCGGAAATCGAACGGCGTGCCGTCAACCGGCTTGACCACCCCGGTCGGGATCATGTCGCCATCGACCGGCAGATAGGCGCCGGCATTCAACATCATCCTGTGGTCGAGAATGTCTCCGGCGCCGCCATCGTCCAGGTTGAAGTAGGAATGCTGGGTGAGATTGCACAGCGTCGGCTCCTCACAGGTGGCTGTCAGCTCGACGCTAAGCGTGCCGGGGATCTTCAACCGGTAGGTGCAGGTGACATCAAGCGCGCCGGGAAAACCCATCGCGCCGTCGGGATCGTGCAGGGTCAGCGTGACGAAATCCCTGCCATGCAAGGAAACCGTCCACGGCCGGTGGGAGTAACCTTGCGAGCCGCCATGCAGCGTATGCTTGTCGAGGAAGTTTTGCTCGGTCTGGTAGCGGCTGCCGCCAATGGTGAAGCGGCCGTCGCGGATGCGGTTGGCGTAGCGGCCAACGACAGCACCGAAGAACGCCGTATCCGTCTCGTAGCCTTCCAGACTGTCATAGCCGAGCACCAGCGGAGCATCGTGCCCGGTCAGGCGCAGATCCTGGATGATCGCGCCCAGACCGATGATGTTGGCTGTGATGCCGCCGCCCCTGATCGTGAAGCGACGCACCTGCTCGCCAGCCTGCGTCGTGCCGAAAACCTCGCCGTCCTTCATCGCCATGCCCGTAAATGCCAGTTGATCCAGAAGACTTCGGCTGGTTTTCCCACGAGAGATGGGCAGGCTATCGGCCTGCTCATCTCAGGGATAGCCTATCAGAGGCCGAGGCCGCCGATGCAGACATATTTGGTGTCGAGGTAGTCCTCGATGCCCTGATGTCCGCCTTCCTTGCCGAGACCCGATTCCTTGACGCCGCCGAATGGCGCCTCCGGCGTGGTGATGAGGCCTTCATTGACACCGACCATGCCGTATTTCAGCCCTTCCATGACGCGGAACGCCCGGCCGAGATCGCCGGTGTAGAAGTAGCAGGCGAGGCCGAATTCGGTGTCGTTGGCGAGGGCGACGGCTTCCTCTTCGGTCTCGAACTTGAACACCGGTGCGACCGGGCCGAAGATCTCTTCCTTCATGAAACGCATCTTGGGTGTCGCGTTGGCAATGACCGTCGGCTGGAAGAACGAACCGCCGAGTGCATGGCGCTTGCCGCCGGCGACGATCTTGCCGCCCTTGGATGTGGCGTCGGCGATCAGTTCCTCGACCTTTTCCACCGCCTTCTCGTCGATCAGCGGCCCCTGCTGCACGCCGTCCTCGAGGCCGGAGCCGACCTTCAGCCCGTTGCTGGCGGCAGCGAGCTTCTCGACGAACTTGTCATAGACACCGGCCTGGACAAGGAAGCGGTTGGTGCAAACGCAGGTCTGGCCGGAATTGCGGTACTTGGCGGTGATCGCACCGGCGACCGCACGCTCGAGGTCGGCGTCGTCGAAAACGATGAACGGCGCGTTGCCGCCGAGCTCCATCGATACCTTCTTGACGGTGACCGACGACTTCTGGATGAGAAGCTTGCCGACTTCGGTCGATCCGGTGAATGTGATCTTCGACACCAGCGGATTGGCGCAAATCTCGTCGCCGATCTCGCTGGCCGAACCGGTCAGGATGTTGACGACGCCCTTGGGGAAGCCGACTTCCTCGGCGAGCGCACCCCAGGCGAGGCCCGAATATGGCGTCTGCGACGCCGGCTTGACCACCGCGGTGCAGCCGGCGGCGAGCGCCGGGCCGAGTTTGCGAGCCAGCATCGAGGACGGGAAATTCCATGGCGTGATGGCGGCAATGACGCCGACCGGCTCCTTGGTCACCAGGATACGGCGATCCGCCCACGGCGAGGGCACGACGTCGCCATAGGTGCGGCGGCCTTCCTCGGCGAACCACAATATGTAGGCCGCGGCGGAGCCGATCTCGCCCTTCGATTCGAACAGCGACTTGCCCTGCTCGATGGTCAGCAGTTCGGCCAGCACGTCCTGATTGTCCATCATCGCGTCATGCAGCTTGCGCAGCAGCTTCGAGCGCTCGAGGGCGGTGGTCTTGCGCCATGTCTTGAAAGCGGCGGCGGCGGCTTCGATGGCGCGGCGGGTCTCGGCCTTGCCCGACTTCGGCACGGTGCCGATCTTGAGACCGGTGGCCGGGTTGTTGACGTCGACCGTCTGGCCGCTGTCGGCCTGCACCCATTCGCCATTGATGAGATTGGCCTGCCGCATGAAATGGCTGGTTTTCTGAAGCATGGTCTATCCTCCGTTCGGCGCCCTGACGGGCGGGTCTGTGAAATCTTCGGTGAGCGTGCGCCATGGACTGAGGCCGGCACGCCGGAGCCACTGCTCTTTACCGAGGGCAAGGCACGCAAGCAATCGCAAGATGGCATATAGGGCTTGGGCCACAGCGAGACGAGAGCAGGCGACGTGCTTACCCCGATGCCTTACCCGAAAACGTGCAAGACAACAGTCAGCCAGAAAGCGGTGGTGATGGCTGCACAGGCCGTGGCGATGGTCATCTGGTTCGACGCCAGCGCCTGGCCGGTGTTGAACTGAACGGCGATGAGATAGGAATTGACGCCGGATGGCATCGCGGCCACCATCACTGCCACCTTGGCCGTCAAGGGCGGCAGGCCGAGCAGCCAGACGAAGACCAGGACCAGCGCCGGCATCAGGAACAGCTTCAGCACCGAAAGCACCAACGCCGGCCTGACATTGCCCGAAACGCCGAAGCGGCGCAGGCTGAGCCCCATGGCAAACAGCGCCACCGGACCGGCCGTATCGGCCAGCGCATCGACCAGGCGCATGGCGACATCAGGCAGCGGCGCACCCGTGATGCGCCATGCAAGGCCTGCCAGAATGCCGATGATCAACGGATTCATGAAAAGCCGCCTGAGGAAGCTCCGGATAACGCGCAAGGGATGCACGGGTTCGCCGCTGCCGCGGCCGAAGACTTCGAACAACACGATCGAGGCCATCAGCATGATCGGCAGATGCACGGAGACCAGCAGCGACAGCACTTCGAAGCCGCTCGGGCCGAAGATGCCAAGAATGAAGGGAACGCCGAGCAGCACGATATTGGAAAAGGCGGACGAAACCCCGCCGACGACGCCGGCGCGGGCATCCCTGCCGAAGATACGGGTGGTGACCAGATGGCCGGCGGCCCAAGTGATGGCGACCGCGGCGAAATAGGCGCCCCACAGCGACCATGGCGCCACGCCGTGGAAATCGGACTTCACCATTGTCTGGAACAGAAGCAGCGGCATCGCCACGTTGATGGCAAATTCCGATATCCCCTCGCCGCTCGCTGGCTTCAAATAGCCGGTAAACCCGGCGAGATAGCCGAGCGCGACAAGGCTGAAGACGAAAAGGACGGTTTCGGTGAGCGGAGACATTTTTACCGTGACGGGCGAATTTCCCGTGATAGGCGAGCCACGACCGCGACGCAATCGCGCCTGAATTTGATCATCGTCGGCTGGCAGCGTTATAGAGGGTTTGGATCATCAGGGCGGACACGAACGACAAATGGCTTTTGTCGGACTCTCGAAACTTAGTCGTTTGCGGCGGGCATGGCTGACGGCTATCGTCGCCGCACTGCTTTGCCTTGCCGCGACCGCGCTTGCAGTTGCCGAGACGAAAAGCCTCAAGGGCGTGGCGCTGATCATCGGCCAGTCGAATTACCTGCACATCGCCGCCCTGCCCAACCCCGCCAACGACGCCCGCGACATGGCCAAGATGCTGACCGACCTTGGCTTCGACGCGCGCAGCGTCACCGACCGTGACGCCACCAAGCTGAAGCGCGACCTGGAGCGGTTCACCGAAGATGCCGACGGCGCCGATGTCGCCTTCATCTACTATTCTGGTCATGGCATCGAGGCCGGCGGCGAAAACTATCTGGTTCCGGTCGATGCCGACGTCTCGTCTCTGAAGGACGCCCGCACCAGCCTTGTGCCGATATCTGCCGTCATGGAGGCATTGAAAAAGACAGTGCCGGTGACGATCATGCTGCTCGACGCCTGCCGCACCAATCCATTCCCCGCGGATGCCATGGTCCGGCGCTCACCGACCGCTTCCGCCTCACCCATAGGCGCCGGCGGGTTGGAGCCGGTGCGCGGCGCCAAGGCGCTCGGCAATGCACCGGCGGCCGACGCGAGCCTGGGTACGGTGGTCGGCTTTGCCGCAGAACCGGGTCGTCCGGCGCTTGATGGCGCCGCCGGCGAAAACAGCCCTTACGCGTCCGCCCTGCTGCGCCACCTCGCGGCGATGAAGGGCACCGAGTTCGGCTCGGTCATGCGCATGGTGACCGAGGAGGTCTATCTCGACACAAAGGCAAAACAGCGCCCCTGGGTCAATGAAAGCCTGCGCCGGCTGCTCTATTTCGGCGTCGCACCAACGGAGCCGACCGGCGACGATGGGCTGATCACCGGCGAGCGGCGCCAGCTGTTGCTGACGATTTCCGACCTGCCCGATCCGAAACGGGCGCAGGTGGAACTGGCCTCGCTGCAGGAAGGCGTGCCGCTCGACGCGCTTTATGGCGTGCTGAAGGCGCTCGGCACGGAAAAGATCCCCGAAGACCCGACCGACCTGCAAAAGGTGCTCGACGCCCAGGCCGAGCGCCTGAGGAAGATGATGTCCGAGCGTGCAGCACTGCGCACCGACGATCCGGAAATCAAACGGCTTGTCGCTTCCGCCGACAAGGCGATCGGCCAGGGCGCCATCGTGACGGCGCGCAAATTCCTCGACGATGCGGTCGGCCGGGTCGAGCAGACCAACCATGCGGTCGATCAAGCCGAGGATCTCGTCAAGCAGAAGCGTCTTGCCGATGCCGCGATCTATGCCAGGCGTGCCGATGCCTCGGGGCTGGTGTTCGACTACAAATCCGCCGCCGGCGACTACGCCAAGGCGTTTTCGCTGGCCGAAAAATGGGACGACAAGCTGCGCTGGAACTATAAGAACCAGGAAGCCGAGGCGCTCAACGCCTACGGCTACGCCACCGGCGACCTCGATGCGCTGCAGCACTCCATCGATGCCTATCGCACCATCCTGAACTTCATCCCCAATGGCGAACAGAATCGCGACTGGGCCATCACCCGCAACAACATGGCGGTGGTGCTGCAGACCATCGGCGAGCGCGAGACGGAGACCGCGCGCCTTGAAGTGGCCGCACAGATCTTTCGCGCCTCCCTTGTCGTGTTCGAGCGCGAGAAGGACGACCTCAACTGGGCCGCCGCGCAGAACAATCTGGCCAATGTGCTGTTGAAGATCGGCGAGCGCGAGAGCGACCCGAAGCGCCTGAACGAGGCGGTGGTGGCGATGCGCGCGACGCTCCAGAAACGCCCGCGCGAAAAAGTGCCGCTCGAGTGGGCCGCTTCGCAGAACAATCTCGGCCTGGCGCTCTATGCGCTTTCCGAGCGCGAGGCCGCCGGCGAACATCTGACGCAAGCCGAGGCGGCCTACCGGCTGGCGCTTGAGGAATACACACGCGAAAAGGCGCCGGTGGAATGGGCGATGGTCGAGAACAATCTCGGCAACACCCTGGTGTCGCTCGGCATTCAGCTCAACGACAAGGCGAAGATAAACGAGGCGGCCAACGCGTTCCGTGCCGCGCTTGAAGTGCGAACCCGTGAAACCTTCCCCGTCTCATGGGCGACCAGTAGGCTCAACCTCGGCAACGCGCTGAGCGGTGTCGCCCGCTTCGATATGGGCACCGGCGCGCTTGAAGAGGCCGCGGCCGCCTATGATGACGCACTGACGGTCTTTACCCGGCAGCGTTTCCCGATGGACTGGGCGTCGGCGCAGAACAATCTCGGTTCGATCTACCAGACGCTTGGCCAGCGCGCCCGCGACGCGGCCAAGCTGGAGCAGTCGGCGAGCGCCTTCAGGGCGACCCGGCAGGTCTATGTCAGACGGAAATTCCCTCGCGATTGGGCAATGAGCCACTACAATCTCGGCAACACGCTGCAGCTTCTGGGCGGCGTGACCGACAAGCCGGAACATTATGGTGAAGCCATTGCCGCCTACCGCGATGCGTTGCGCGAGTACAAGCGCGAGACGAATCCCCGCCAATGGGCGCTGGCCCAGGCCGGCCTCGGCTCGACGCTGCACTGGCTGAGCATGAGCAATGCCGACTCCAGGACCCTGCTTGAGTCCATAGCGGCCCGCCGGGCAGCCCTCGAAGTACTCACCGTCGACGCGGCACCGGTCGACTGGGCCAACGCCCAGAACGGCATCGGCATGAGCCTGCTCAACCTCGGCAATCTCGAACGCACCGGCAAATATCTCGGTGACGCCGAGGCCGCCTTCACGGCGACGCTGAAGGTATTCTCGAGGGAAGGCCTGCCCATGCAATGGGCCTTCGCGCAGAACAATCTCGGTGACGTCAGCTGGAACCGAGCCAGCTATGACGGGGGCAAGGCCGAATATCAAAAGGCGATCGAATTCTTCGAGAACGCCAAGCAGGGCTTTACCGAAGCCGGCTACACGATCCCAATCCCGCTCACCGACCAGAAGATCGATCTGGTGAAGAAGCAGATGGCGAAGAAGTAGGTCTACGCATCCCGCCGACCGCGCCTTGTCTTTCGGCTGGCTTTACCGTCCCTATATGTCCCGTCACCGGAACCCATTGCCGGGAACCGGAGAAGGATAGCGGATGATTCGATTTGCCTTGGCGTTGTTCCTGTTTCTTATTCCCGGCGTAGCCCACGCCACGGATGCAGGCTGGGCACTGCTGCGCGATGGCGGACACGTCGTGCTGCTGCGTCATGCCATGGTCACCGGCACCACCGACCCGGCCAATTTCGACATCGACAGTTGTGCCACCCAGATGAACCTGTCGGCGCGTGGCAAGCAACAGGCGAGCAAGATCGGCGCTCTGTTTGCCGCCCGTGCGGCACCGATCGAGCGCGTGTTGTCCAGCCGCTATTGCCGCTGCCTCGACACTGCCCGCATCGCCTTCGAGGCCGAGCCGGAGCTGTTTGCTCCGCTCGATCTCCTGAAGGGCGACGAGGCGCAGAAAGCCGCGCAGATCGCCGCGATCCTGAAAGAAATCCGCGCCTATTCCGGCTCCGACAATCTGGTCATGGTTACCCATCTGGAAGACATCGTGGCGCTGACCGGCATCTCACCGCGCGAAGGCGAGGCCGTGGTCGTGGAGCCGCAGGGCGGTGGCCTGCGCGTGCTCGGCCGCGTCACCTTCTGAGCGCCCTGCGCGCGATCGCTGACGTCGAAAGCGGTGTTGCCTAAATGCCACCGCCGCAAGAAGCCGCAAATCCGCCACGACAATGCCGCTTGCGACAACCCGTCGCAGGGGCTATAGGCGCGCTCCCGGTCACGAGAACCGAAGTGAGCACAACGGTTGGAGCTTTCGCCTCCGCCCGTGCAGGCGGCTTTGCCGCCCTGTATACGGCGCTGCTTTGGGGATTGGGATCGCGGATGTAGCTCAGCGGGAGAGCGCCGGATTTGGGTCCGGAGGTCGGGGGTTCAATTCCCTTCATCTGCACCACGGATAGCTCAGTTTGGTTAGAGCATCAGATTGTTAATCTGACTGTCGAAGGTTCGATTCCTTCTCCATTGGCCTGAAAAGCCATCCGAAAAACGGTCCGGGGACTGGAATGCGAAAGACTGGACGGATGGCCCAAGCCCTCGGGCGCGGATCATCCCAAGCGTCTTTCGCCATCGGCTCGCGGCCAGGCCCGCGGTGACGATCAAGGCGCAGCGTCGCCGGCAAGGGAGGCCAAGGCCTCCGGCGCCCGCTTCACTGCCCCGCGATCCGCTCCCGAAGGCCCGCCACGGATTGATGCCACCAGTCCCCGGATCATTCGTGCCCGGGCTATGACGCAAGAGACGACGTGAAACGAGAAACGAAAGGAACGATCGACGCATGACTTGACGCCTCGCATGGGGCCATGCCCGACAGGAGTAAGACAATGACAATTCTCGACAAGGTTCTTGGGCGCGAGCGCGTCCTCGTAAAGGAAAACGAACGTGCCCTCACCCTCCACAAGGGGGAAATCAAGACTGTCCTGCTGCCGGGCGAGCACTGGCTCGCCAACCGGCGCGGCAGCCTCGAAGTGTCCCGGCACGATCTGAAGAACCCGGGATTCGTTTCGGCATACGAGAAGGCGTTGTTCGACAAGCTCCCGGATGTAGCCGCGCGTCATTTCACCGTCGTTCGCACCGGGCGCACGGATGTCGCCATCATCGAGCGTGACGGCAATCTGCACGCCGTGCTGGCGCCGGACCGCAAGCTGGTGCTGTGGACGGATGCCGGCCCGTGGAAGGTGACGCTGATCGACACATCAGTCGATCTCGCCATCGATGCGGCGGTCATGCGCCGGCTCGGCCAAGCCCGGAAGGCGGAATTGATGTCCGTCCATCCGGTCGTCGACGGTCAGGCCGGACTGCTGTTCATCGACGGTGTCCTGGTCAGGACGCTGACGGCGGGCGTGCATGGCTTCTGGAACGTCGGACGCATGGTGCAGATCAAGGTCGTCGACCTCAAGCGCCAGTCGCTCGACGTTGCCGGGCAGGAAGTGCTGACCAAGGATCGCGTGACGATCCGCGTCAACATCGCGGCCGAATACCGGGTCGTCGATCCTGTCAAGGCGGTGAGCATGGTGAAGGACTTCTCCGAAGCCCTTTACCGCGCCCTGCAGTACGCCTTCCGCAAGACCCTTGGCGCGCTGACACTCGATCAGATCCTTGAAAAGAAGGTGACGATCGACGAGGAGGCCGCTGGCAAGGTCCGCGCCGATATGGCCGAGATCGGGGTGGAGGTCAGCGATATCGCGCTCAAGGATGTCATCCTGCCGGGCGAGATGCGCGAGATCCTCAACCAGGTGGTGTCGGCCGAAAAGCAGGCCGAGGCCAACATCATCCGTCGCCGCGAGGAGACGAACGCGACGCGTTCCCTCCTCAACACGGCCAAGGTGATGGCGGAAAACCCGGTGATGCTGCGGTTGAAGGAGCTCGAGGCTCTGGAAACCATCGCCGGCAAGATCGAGCGGCTGACCGTCCACAACGGAACCGGCGGGCTGCTGAACGATCTGGTCAAGCTCCGCGACAGCTGATGCATGTCGCCCAAAGTGGTTCCGGTTTTGGAAAAACGACCTGCATCGAAACAAAGGCTGACGTGACGTCAACAGAAGGGCCGCCGGGTAAACCGGCAGCCCTTCTTGCGTTTCCTGGATGCCCTACCCATCTGCGCCCGGCGCATCAGGCCTTTTCCTGCCGGGAAAAACCGATTAGACAGCGCCCAAACAAGATGCGGACAGATTCCGCCCGCAACCGAAGGAAAAGCCCTTGTCCACCACGTTCGACAAAGTCGCCAAGATCATTGCCGACACCAGCGAGATCGATATCGACACGATTACGCCCGAGAGCCACACGATCGACGATCTCGGCATCGACAGCCTCGATTTCCTCGACATCGTCTTTGCCATCGACAAGGAATTCGGCATCAAGGTGCCACTGGAAAAGTGGACCCAGGAGGTCAATGACGGCAAGGCTTCGACGGACGATTACTTCGTCATGAAGAACCTGTGCGCCAAGATCGACGCGCTGGTTGCCGCCAAGACCGCCTGACATCGGTTGAGCGTTCGATCTTGACGCGCTCTGCCGCCTGACCCACAAAGCCGCACATGAGCAGCCCCCGCGACGTCGTCATATCAGGTATCGGCCTTGTCTCCTCGCTGGGGGAAGGTCCGGACGCCCATTGGGAAAAGCTCGTGCAGCCGGGGCTGGAACCGGTGCTCGAAGCGGCGCGCTTTGCACCCTATACCGTTCATCCATTGCCGGAGATCGACTGGAACCTGCAGATCGCCAAGCGTGGCGATCAGCGCCAGATGGAAACCTGGCAGAGGCTCGGCACCTATGCCGCAGGCCTGGCGCTGGACGACGCCGGCATCAAGGGCAATGACGAACTCTGCACGACCATGGACATGGTCGTGGCCGCGGGCGGGGGCGAACGCGACGAGGCGGTCGATGCCGCCATTCTCGCCGCGTCGGAAAGCCGCAACGACCGCGATGTGCTGATCAACGAGAAATTGACCACCGAATTGCGGCCGACACTGTTCCTGGCGCAGCTTTCCAATCTGCTCGCCGGCAACATCTCCATCGTCCACAAGGTGACCGGCTCATCCAGAACCTTCATGGGCGAGGAAGGTGCCGGTGTCGCCGCCGTCGAGACAGCAGCCGCGCGCATCCGCTCCGGCCAGTCGACGCACATCCTGGTCGGCGGCGCCTTCCAGACCGAACATTCCGACATGCTGCTCGGCTATGAACTCGCCGGCTATCTGCATCGCGGCCCATGGAAGCCGGTCTGGCAAAGACAGGGGGCTGAGGGCGGCGGCGTCGTGACTGGATCCGGCGGTGCCTTCCTGGTGCTGGAGCAGCGCGAACACGCGATGAGCCGCGGCCGCAAGATCTATGCCGAGCTTGGGCCGGTCGTCTCCGGCCGCGCCAGGCGCCCACGGGGAGAACTCGACGCCGAGATCGCCGCACTGCTCAAGCAGGCTGCAATGCCGAACGGCAAATTGCTGGCCCTGTCGGGCGCGTCGGGCGCCCATACGGCAACCATCGCCGAGAAAGCCGCGCTCGATGCCAATCCGGCGATTGCCGCGCGCGGTTTCTCGACGCTGACCGGACACATGAAGGAAGCACAGTTTCCCTTCGCTGTGGCACTGGCGGCGCTGGCCGTCGATCGCAAGGCCGCCTACCCTGTTTTTGATGCCGCAGCCGAGAAGCCGTTCGAAGGGGTTCCCGCAACCGTCCTTGCAACGGCGATCGGCTATCACCAATTCGAGGGCATGGCGCTCGTCAACGCCGCCTGAGGCGGTGGTCCACGATCCATGCCGCAACGATAGACGATCGAGGGCTACCGCATGGCCAATCTGAACGATCATATGGGCAGGCCGATCGTTGCCGTCACCGGCATCGGCGTGGTGACCTCGCTTGGCGTCGGCAAGGCCGATAATTGGGCGGCGCTGACCTCGGGCAAGTCGGGCATCCATCCGATTACCCGTTTTCCGGTCGATCATCTCAACACCCGCATCTCCGGCATGGTCGACTTCCTGCCGTCGAGCTCGAAGGGCTCCAGCCACCTCACCTATGAACTGGCGGAAACCGCCGCGCGTGAAGCCGTGGCCGAGTCCGGCCTCGATTCCGGTGATTTTGGTGGTCCTCTCTTCCTCGCTTCACCGCCGGTCGAACTCGACTGGCACGACCGCTTCGCGCTCTACAATTCCAATGATTTGGACTCCGGCGGCGAACGGCTGCTGCGGGTGGCGCGCGGATTGAAAGAACTCGACTTTTTCGAGACCACGCAGTTCGGCTCGATCGCCGGCCGGCTTGCCGACCGTTTCGGCACCCGCGGGCTGCCGATCACGCTGTCGACCGCCTGCGCTTCCGGCGCCACCGCCATCCAGCTCGGCGTCGAGGCGATCCGCCGCGGCGAATGCGACCGCGCGCTGTCGATCGGCGCCGACGGTTCGGCGACCGCCGAGGCGCTGATCCGCTTTTCGCTGCTGTCGGCGCTGTCGACCCACAACGACATTCCCGAAAAGGCGTCAAAACCTTTCTCCAAGGACCGCGACGGCTTTGTCCTCGCCGAGGGTTCGGGCGCGCTGGTGCTGGAATCACTGGAAACCGCACTCGCGCGCGGCGCCACGATTCTTGGCATCCTGCGCGGCTGCGGCGAAAAGGCGGACGATTTCCACCGCACCCGCTCGAAGCCGGACGCTTCGCCGGCGATCGCGGCGGTTCGTGCTGTGCTAGCCGATGCCGGCTTGAGCCAGGACGAGATCGACTACGTTAACGCCCACGGCACGTCGACGCCGGAAAACGACAAGATGGAGCATCTGTCGCTGTCGACGGTGTTCGGCGAGCGGATCGGCTCGATGCCGGTCTCGTCGAACAAATCGATGATCGGCCACACGCTGTCGGCGGCGGGCGCCGTCGAGGCGGCGTTCTCGCTGATGACGATGCGCGAAAGCGTCATCCCGCCGACCATCAACTATGACAATCCCGACCCCGCGATCGTGCTCGACGTGGTGCCGAACAAGAAGCGCAATGCCGAGGTCCGCACCGTGCTGTCGAACTCCTTCGGCTTCGGCGGCCAGAACACTTGCCTTGTCATGGCGCGGGAACCGGTCTAAGCGACCTTTTTCAGCCAGACCGAAACCGACAGGCCCAATGCGCGCATTGCAACTTATCGAGGACCGCCGTCTTGAAACGGTGGACCTGCCGCCTCCCCCACCGCCGGCACTTGGCGAAGTCACGCTGCGCATCAAGGCGGTGGCGCTGAACCATATCGACGTCTGGGGCTGGCGCGGCATGGCCTTCGCCAAGCGCAAGCTGCCGCTGGTCGTCGGCGCCGAAGCCTCGGGCGAGGTCGAGGCGGTAGGCTCCGGCGTTTCCAGCCTGCTGCCCGGACAATTGGTATCGATCTACGGCGCGCGCACCTGCGGCCTCTGCCGAGCCTGCCGCGAAGGCCGCGACAACCTCTGTGAACATGTTTCGGGTGTGCACGGTTTCCATCTCGACGGTTTCGCGCAAGAGAAGATCAACCTGCCGGCTCGCCTGCTGATCCCCGCCCCGCCCGGCGTGACCGACATCGGCGCGGCGGTCGCGCCCGTCACCTTCGGCACGGTCGAGCACATGCTGTTCGACAACGCCAGGCTACAGCCCGGCGAGACGATCCTTATCCATGCCGGCGGATCCGGCATCGGCTCTGCGGCCATCCAGCTGGCCAAGCGGATGGGCTGCACCATCATCACCACGGTCGGCTCCAACGACAAGATCGACAAGGCCAAGGCGCTCGGCGCCGACCATGTCATCAACTACCGCGACGACCGTTTCGAGGGCGTCGTGCGCAAGCTGACCAAGAAGAAGGGCGTCGATGTCGTCTTCGAACATGTCGGCGCCGACACTTTTGCCGCCTCGATGCTGTGCCTGAAGCGCGGCGGCCGCCTGGTGACCTGCGGTTCGACTTCCGGCGTGTCGACGCAGATCAATCTGATGCAGCTGTTCCAGCAGCAATTGAAACTGCTTGGCTCGTTTGGCTGCCGCATGGAAAACATGGCCAACGCCATGCAGAAAATGGCGGCGGGACAGGTCGCACCCGTCATCGACACCGAAGTCGGCTTCGACGGTATCGACGCCGCGCTGAAGCGCATGGAAGGCCGCGACGTTTTCGGCAAGATCATCCTGCGCGTCGGCTAGAGCCTTGACCTCTGTGTTCAAGAAGTTCCGCCGGGATCTAAAATTTCGCTACGGCAGGCAACTGCGCCAGCTCAATTACTGGCTGGTGGCGCGCGCCGCAATGATGATCATCTCGGTCCTGCGCCTGCTGCCGGCCGACAGTGCGTTGAATTTCGCCGACCGCGCCGCACGCATGGTCGGCCCCCGGGTGGGACGCCATCAGGTCGCCGTCGACAATCTGCGCAAGGCCTATCCGGAAAAGGGCGAAGCCGAGATCCAGGCGATCGCCTCCGACATGTGGGGCAACATGGCCCGTCTCGCCGCGGAATACATCTTTCTCGACGCCCTCTTCGACTATGACCCTACAGCGATCAAGCCCGGCCGCATCGAGGTCAAAGGAGCGGACCACTTCCTCGAAATCGCCAGCGAAGTGAAGCCGCACATCGTCTTTACCGGCCATCTCGGCAATTTCGAATTGCTGCCGGTGGCGGCGGCGACCTTCGGCATGAACATCACGGCGCTGTTTCGCCCACCCAACAATCCTTATCTTGCCGACTACATCCTCTCGACGCGCCGCTCGACCATGGGCTCGTTGCTGCCATCGATGGCCGGTGCCTCATTCGCCTTGGCCGGGGTCCTGGAGAACGGCGGCAACATCGGCATCCTTGTCGACCAGAAATTCTCCAACGGACTGGAGACGACATTCTTCGGCCGTCCGTGCCAGAGCAATCGGGTGCTGGCCACCCTTGCCCGTCACTATGACTGCGACGTCTATCCGGCTCGCTGCATCAGGCTGCCAGGCAACCGCTTCCGGCTCGAAATCGAGGACAAGCTGACATTGCCGCGCACCGCTGACGGCAGCGTCGATGTCCACGCCACCACCCAGCGTCTCAACGATGTCGTCGAACGCTGGGTGCGAGAAGATCCCGGCCAGTGGATGTGGTTCCACAAAAGGTGGGAGATCAGCGGCGGGCGTCGAAAGCGGCCCTCGCAGGCAAAAGCGGTCCCGAACGCTTAAACGGAACTGCTGGCGAGGGTGTTAGCCCTGCGCCAGCCGACAACAGCGAACCTGAATCTCTTCAGTTGGTGACGACAATGCGCGTATTGCCGAAACCGGCTTGCCGAACCATCGCATAGAAGGCGGCGGCATTGGTCGGGTGCAAGCGCACACAGCCATGCGATGCCGGGCGCCCGAGCTGCCTCACAGCGCCGGTGCCGTGAATGGCATAGCCGCCGCGGAAGAACACCGAATGAGGCATTGGCGACATGTCGTATTTGCGCGAATACCACATCCGCGCCGTCCGTTGCGGCCGATAGCTGCCGCGCGGCGTAATGTAACCTTTGCGCGCGGTGGAGACGCTCCACCGGTAAACCGACGCGCCATATCTGACGGTCATCGTCTGCGAAGACACGTCAATATTTGCAACGAGGCTGGCTGCCCAGCCCTGCCCCGAAGCACCGAACAGCATCGCAACAAACACGGCTGCCATGAGAACTGTCTTTTTCATGCGATCAAACCCCTTTGATTGCCCCTAACCTGCCTGCCCTCAAATTGTCTCTCATCTTTTTAATGGCAGATGAACGGGCTAACACACACACCTTGACCAATTCGCCAATCCAAAGCAGCGAATTTGAACGATTTCCCGCAATAGTTGCCGCAACGACACGCCGCACAGGCTCGATCACCAACGGGCTTGCAAAACCGCCGAGATCGCTGCTCAACTCTGGGCATGAACGAGCGACTCCTCCGGGCAATCGATGACAGGCGCGACGATGTCGTCGCGCTGACCACTGAGCTGATCCGTTTTCCGACCATCAATCCACCCGGCGAGGCCTATCGGCCATGCGCCGAATATCTCGGCGCGCGGCTGAAGAAGAGTGGTTTCGAGACCGAATTCATCCGCGCCGAAGGCACGCCCGGCGACACCGACCGCTACCCGCGCGTCAATGTCGTTGCCCGTTTCGACGGAAGATCGTCAGGCGCCTGCGTCCACTTCAACTCGCACATCGACGTGGTCGAAGCCGGCGACGGCTGGACCGTCGATCCTTTTGCCGGCATCGTCAAAGACGGCAAGGTCTATGGTCGCGGCGCCTGCGACATGAAGGGCGGACTGGCCGCCTCGATCATCGCAGCCGAAGCCTTCCTGGAAGTCTTCCCCGACTTTCCCGGCGCCATCGAAATATCCGGCACCGTCGACGAGGAGTCCGGCGGCTTCGGCGGCGTCGCCCATCTGGCCAGACTAGGCTATTTCTCAAAACCCAGGGTCGACCACGTCATCATTCCCGAGCCGCTCAACAAGGACCGCATCTGCCTCGGGCATCGCGGCGTCTGGTGGGCGGAGATCGAGACCAAGGGCGAGATCGCGCACGGCTCGATGCCGTTTCTCGGCGACAATGCGGTGCGCCACATGGGCGCCGTGCTGAGGGCTTTCGAGGACGAGCTGTTCCCTGCGCTTGACCGTAAGATGACGCGCATGCCGGTCGTGCCCGAAGGGGCAAAACGCTCGACCATGAACATCAATTCGATCCATGGCGGCCAGACCGAGGACTTCCGGCCCGGCCTGCCGTCGCCCAACGTGCCCGACTCCTGCCGGCTGACCATCGACCGTCGTTTCCTGCTGGAGGAAGATCTCGACACCGTCAAAGGCGAAGTGACCGGTATTCTCGACCGGCTAAAGCGCGAGCGGACAAAATTCGACTACGAAATCCGCGACCTGATGGAAGTGCTGCCGCTGATGACCGAGCGCGACGCCCCGGTGGTCAAGGCGGTTGCGCAAGGCATCATGGCGATCTTCGACCGCGAACCCGACTACGTCATCTCGCCCGGCACCTACGACCAGAAGCACATTGCGCGCATCGGCCATATCTATGATTGCATCGCCTATGGGCCGGGCATTCTCGACCTCGCCCACCGGCCGGACGAATGGGTCGGGATATCGGACATGGTAGAATCGGCCAAGGTGATGGCGATAGGGCTCAATGTGCTGCTGCGCGGCACAGCCGCGGGGTAAGGCGCACCGCGACAAGCTTCGACCTGCCGATGCGGTGGCCAGGACAAAAACATTCCCGGCCACGCCAACGGGCAGAACGAAACGCAATTTACTCCGTGGCGAAATCACGCTTCTATCGCCCGGGTTCGAGCACGTGTCTGAAACGCATGGGGAGTCGCACGATGAAACTGTGGAAAACCATCCTGGCGGCCGCGGTGCTGTCGCTGGCCGCCGGCGCTTCCGCGTTTGCCGCGCGGACCGACCTGGTCATCGGCATTCCGCTCGAACCCCCGCATCTCGATCCGACCGCAGGTGCCGCTGCGGCAATCGACGAGGTTCTATATGCCAATGTGTTCGAGGGCCTGACACGCATCGGGCCCAATGGCGAGGTGCTGCCGGATCTGGCCGAAAGCTGGACCATTTCCGATGATGGAAAGGTCTACACCTTCAAGCTGCACACCGGCGTGAAATTCCATGACGGGACCGACTTCGATGCCGGCGACGTGAAATTCTCGCTCGATCGAGCCCGCGCCGAAAATTCGGTCAACGCGCAAAAGGGCCTATTCGCGGCCATCGATACGATAGACGTCGTCGATCCGGCGACCGTCAAAGTGACGCTGAAGAACCCGCAGGGATCCTTCCTCTACAATATGGGCTGGGGTGACGCGGTGATCGTGGCGCCGGAATCTGCCGACACCAACAAGGAGAAACCGATCGGAACCGGCCCGTTCAAGTTCCAGAGCTGGGCCAAGGGATCGTCGATCACGCTGGTCAAATCGGACAATTACTGGGGCACACCGGCGTCCCTCGACAAGGCCGAATTCCGCATCGTGCCCGATGCCGCGGCCTATGTGCCGGCGCTGCTTTCCGGCGACATCCAGGCTTTCCCGTTCTTCGATGCCGACAGCGTCGCTCAGGTCAAGGACGACCCGCGCTTCAAGGTTGTGATCGGCTCGACCGAGGGTGAGACCATCCTGTCGATCAACAACAAGAAGCCTCCTTTCGACAAGTTGCAGGTGAGGCAGGCGATCTCCTACGCGCTCGATCGCAAGGCGATCATCGACGGCGCCTCGGCCGGCCTCGGCCAGCCGATCGGCTCGCACATGTCGCCGGCCAGCAAGGATTATGTCGACCTCACCGGCCGCTACCAGCATGATGTCGCCAAGGCCAAGGAATTGCTGAAAGAGGCAGGCCTCGAAAACGGCTTCAAGGCGACGCTGAAACTGCCGCCGCCCGCCTATGCCCGCCTCGGTGGCGAAATCATAGCCTCACAACTTCGCGACGTCGGCATCGATCTGGAGATCATCCCGGTCGAATGGGCGCAGTGGCTGGATCAGGTGTTCACCAAGAAGGATTACGACCTGACCATCGTCTCCCACACCGAGCCCAACGACATCGATATCTATTCGCGCAAGGACTATTACTTCAACTACGACAACCCGGCCTTCGACAAGGTGATTGCCGATCTCGGCGTCACCTCCGACGAAGCCAAGCGCAAGGAATTGCTGGGGCAGGCACAGAAGATCCTGGCGGACGATGCCGTGGTCGGCTTCCTCTACGAACTGCCCAAGGTCGGCGTCTGGGACGCCAAGCTGCAAGGCCTGTGGGAAAACGCCCCGATCCAGGCCAATGATTTGACCAAGGTGAAGTGGAGCGAGTGATCCCCCACCTTCCATGACCGCCTACCTCCTAAAACGCTTCGCCGTCGCGCTCGCCACGCTGGTGCTGGCTTCCATGGTGGTGTTCGCCGTCCTGGAGATCCTGCCCGGCGATCCGGCGCGGCTAATGCTGGGCCTGAACGCCAGTGCCGATCAGGTCGAGCTGCTGCGCAACCAGATGGGCCTCAACGCCCCGCTGGCCTTGCGCTACCTGCAATGGGCCGGCGGCCTGCTCAGCCTCGATTTCGGCCGCTCCTACACCTAT
This sequence comes from Mesorhizobium sp. WSM4808, assembly GCF_055811675.1. Lineage (NCBI taxonomy): Bacteria > Pseudomonadati > Pseudomonadota > Alphaproteobacteria > Hyphomicrobiales > Phyllobacteriaceae > Mesorhizobium > Mesorhizobium sp. WSM4808. The sequence goes on along the minus strand of NZ_JBVVQX010000001.1, from coordinate 423,379 downwards.
TCGGTGCCGGTCATCGACCTGGTGCGCGAGCGGCTTGCCGTCTCGCTGCCGCTGGCGCTGATTGCGCTTGCGCTCTCCACCATCATCGCGATTCCCGTTGGCCTGTTTTCCGCCAGCCGGCGTGGACGCGCCGGTGACACGATTTCGATGGGCGCCGCACAGCTTGGCGTCGCCGTGCCCAATTTCTGGTTCGCACTGATGCTGATCTATGTCTTCGCCGTCTGGCTGCGGCTGGTCCCGGCCGGTGGCTTTCCCGGCTGGAGTGCCGGCATCTGGCCAGCCTTGAAATCGCTGCTGCTGCCGGCGGTCGCACTTGCCTTGCCGCAAGCCGCGATCCTGGCGCGCGTTACCCGCTCGGCGCTGATCGAGGTCCTCAACGAGGACTATATCCGCACCGCCCGCGCCAAGGGCCTGCCCTATCGCGCAGTCTTGTGGCGGCATGCACTGCGCAACGCCATGATCCCGGTGTTGACCATTCTGGGCCTGCAATTCGCCTTCCTGCTTGCCGGCACCATCATCATCGAGAATGTGTTTTATCTGCCCGGCCTCGGCCGGCTGGTGTTCCAGGCCATCACGCAGCGCGATCTGATCGTGGTCGAAAGCGTCGTCATGCTGCTGGTCGCGGCCGTCATCGCCGTCAACCTCCTCGTCGACCTTTCCTATGCGGTGGTCGATCCGCGCCTGAGAAGCCGGCAATGACACTGCACATCGACATCCCAGAGGAGACGTTCGGCAGCATCCTGGGCAAGGCATTCAGGAATACCGCCTTCGTGGCCGGTTTCGTCATTACCCTCATGATCCTGGCAATGGCTGTAGTCTCATATGCCTGGACGCCCTACGACGTCACCAAACTGGTGATATCGGACAAGACGCAGGCACCCTCGCTGGCGCACTGGTTCGGCACCGACCATTTCGGCCGCGACATTCTGTCGATGGTCATGGTCGGCGCCCGCAATTCGATTGCCGTGGCGCTGGTCGCGGTCGGCATCGGCATGGGGGTCGGCGTGCCGCTCGGCGCCTTTGCGGCGGCACGCGGCGGCCTCGTCGACGAGGCACTGATGCGGCTGAACGACCTCGTCTTCGCCTTCCCGGCTTTGCTGTCGGCGATCATGATCACCGCCATCTTCGGGCCGGGCGCGATCAACGCCATCATCGCCATCGGCATCTTCAACATCCCGGTCTTTGCCCGTGTCGCCCGGGCCGGCGCGCTGGCGATCTGGCCGCGCGAGTTCATTCTCGCCGCACGCGCCGCCGGCAAGAGCAGCGCGCAAATCACAATCGAACATGTGCTGCCCAACATCGCCACGCTGCTCCTGGTGCAAGGCACCATCCAGTTCGCGCTGGGCATCCTGGCCGAGGCCGGGCTTTCCTATCTGGGCCTGGGCACGCAACCGCCAATGCCGAGCTGGGGCCGCATGCTGTTCGACGCGCAGACCCGCATGGTGGTGGCGCCATGGATGGCGATCTTTCCGGGCATGGCCATCGTTGTCGCCGTGCTGGGGCTGAACCTCCTGGGCGACGGCATCGCCGACATCCTCGATCCGAAATCGCGGCGGCAGCGATGAGCCTGCTCGACATCGAGAACCTGTCGCTGACCATCGGTGACACGCAGATCCTTAAAAGTATGGAGCTTTCCGTCGCGCCCGGCGAGGTGATGGGCCTGGTCGGCGAATCCGGTTCGGGCAAGTCGATGACCGCGCTGACGGTGATGCAGCTTCTGCCCCATGCCGCGCGCGCCACCGGACGCGTCACATTCGACGGCATCGACATCCTCACGGCGAGCGAGGATCAAATGTGCGCGCTGCGCGGCGACGACATCGGCATGGTGTTCCAGGAGCCGATGACGGCGCTCAATCCGGTCAAGACTATCGGCGAACAGGTTGCCGAAGGCATACGCTGGCACACCAAGGCCAGCCGCGCCGAGGCCGAAGACCGGGCGCGAAAAATGCTCGACCGCGTCGGCCTCCCCGAAGCGAAATTTCCAATGTCGCGCTATCCGCATGAACTGTCCGGTGGCCAGCGCCAACGCGTCGTCATCGCCATCGCCTGCGCGCTGAAGCCGAAGCTGCTGATCGCCGACGAGCCGACGACGGCGCTCGACGTTGTCTTGCAAGCCCAGATCCTCGACCTGTTGCGCGACCTCGTCGCCGAGAGCCGCATGGGCCTGCTCTTGATCTCGCACGACCTCGCCGTGGTGACCGAGATGGCGGACCGCATCACTATTCTGCGCCGCGGCGAGGTTATGGAAGCCGGCGACACTGCGCGCACGCTGTCCGAACAGACCCACCCCTACACCCGCCAGCTGGCGCAGGCCTCGATGCATGTGCCGGCGCGCGCCAGGCTGCATGACATCGAGACGGGCCAACCTTTGCTTCAGGTCCAAAGCGTGACCCGCGACTATCCCGGCCGACGCACCTCATTATTCAAACGCGCGCCTGGTATCCGCGCCGTCGACGATGTCTCGCTGTCGATGGCGCCGGGCCAATCGGTGGCGCTGGTCGGCAGATCCGGCTGCGGCAAGTCAACCCTCGCCCGCATGATCCTGGCGCTGGACCGACCAAGCTCGGGCACGATCCGGTTCCGAGGCGAGACCGTCACAGGCAAGAGCGAAGCCGAGCTGAAGCCGGCCCGCCGTGACATGCAGGTCGTCTTCCAGGATCCCTACGGCTCCTTCGACCCGCGCCAGAAGGTCGAAAAACTGGTCGCCGAACCCCTGCATGTGCTAGAGAAGAAGCCGACGCGCACCGAGCGCCGCGAAATGGTGGCGCATGCGCTGCACGAAGTCGGCCTCGGCATCAGCGACATGGACAAATACCCGCATGAATTTTCCGGCGGCCAGCGCCAGCGCCTGTCGATCGCCCGCGCCATCATCACCCGCCCCAAGCTGGTCGTCGCCGACGAGCCGGTCTCGGCGCTCGACGTCTCGATCCGCGCCCAAATCCTTGATTTGTTCGCCGAGCTCAACCAGAAGCTCGGCATCGCCTATCTCTTCATCACCCATGACCTGACCGTCGCCCGCGCCATTACGGACGAGGTGCTGGTCATGCATGACGGCAAGATCGTCGAGCGCGGCAAGACGAACGCGGTGCTCGACCACCCGCAATCCGAGGCGGCCAAGGCGCTTGTCACCGCCGCCCCTGATTTGCACCGGGCGATCGCGACGCGGCTGCGAGAGCAAGGCTGATCAGGAGAGAAGGCGTCCAATCACTCCTGCGGCTTCACCACATCGACCGGGCTGATGTCGAGCAGGTCGAGCGTGCGGCGCAGAAGGCGCATCTCGCTCTCGGCAAGTTGCGAATCCGCCTTGGCGATCTCCGCCATATGTTTGGCCAATTGCCGGCGCCGCTCGACATCGAGGTCGCGGAACAGTGCAATCGCCTGCGAGCCGTTGGTCTCGTAGCCGAACTCGTTGAGATATTCGATGACGCTGTCGATACTGCTTTCCGCAATGCCGAAGGCGTCCTTGCAGATGCGCCGGAAGACAACCATCTCGCTCTCGCTGACAGACCCGTCGGCCAGGATCATGCGAAACAACATCAGCAGTTCCGCCGACAGGACCGGATCGTCCGCCACCTTGCGCACACCCGGGTCGCCGTCGAATATCTGACGTATCTGGTCCAGCAATGCGAATGCCATCAGGAGCCTCTTTCCGGGTTAACCACACAAATACAAATCCAAGCGCGATGCGCTTGGATAGAGGTAGCGCGGAATCGACCTTGCGCAAACAGGGCGGCCGTGGTCGAACGCCCGATATTTCAGCCGGCCGGACACCGCCATACATCAGATGATCGACCTTAGCATCCAGACCGTCGCCATGCTCGCCTTCGCCGCCTTTGCCGCGGGCTTTGTCGATTCGATCGCCGGCGGCGGCGGGCTCATCACCGTGCCGGCGCTGCTGCTTGCCGGCTTCACGCCGGTCCAGGCGCTCGCCACCAACAAACTGCAAGGCATGTTCGGCTCGGGCTCGGCGACCATCCACTACGCATCGAAGGGTCATGTCGACCTGCGCCGGCAATTGCCGTCGGCGCTTCTGGCCCTTGTCGGAAGCGCCATCGGCGCCTTGCTGGCAACGATCGTGCCGGGTGACATTCTGCGGGCTGCCCTGCCTATCGTGCTGATCGCCATCGCGCTCTACTTCGCGTTCAAGCCCAACATGAACGACATCGACCGCGCCGAGCGGCTGTCGCCGTTCCTGTTCGGGCTGACCCTGGTGCCGGCCATCGGCTTCTACGACGGCCTGTTCGGGCCAGGCGCAGGCTCCTTCTACATGCTGGCCTTCGTGGCACTTGCCGGCTACGGCGTGCTCAAGGCGACGGCGCATACCAAGCTGCTCAACTTCGCCTCCAACATCGGCGGCTTCATCGTCTTCGCGGCCTTCGGCGTCGTCTACTGGAAGATCGGCCTGATGATGGGCGTTGCCCAGTTCCTCGGCGCCCGCGTCGGCGCCAGCCTGGCCATGCGCATCGGCGCGAAACTGATCAAGCCGCTGCTGGTGATCGTGTGCCTGGCGCTTGCTGTGAAGCTGCTGGCCGACCCGGCGAACCCGCTGCGCGCCCTGATTGGTGTGTGATCACGCGCCCTGATAGAATGCCGCTGTTCGAATCATGTAGGAGGAGCCACACATGAATCTTAGCGCACCTACGCAGATCGTTTTTATCATTTCCGTTGTTATCGCCATCATCGGCGCACTCGCCGCGCTTGGCGTTCTTGCGTTCATTCCACTCGCATCGGTGGGTATTGTTATTTTTGCTTTCTTCGTGCTTGCGGGCGGCTGCTTTATGCGCGGCGCCTGACCATTCCCCTTGATGGGGGGACGCGGCGCCCCCGCCAAAACGCGGGGCGCTTTTGATTCCGGCCCCGGGTCTGCTAGATTTGACTTGGCGCAAGGATGGCCGATGCCAGTCGAGATGCAACCCCAGCAAGAGCAGGACCGGTCCGTCGCCGGGCGGTTCGAGATGCGCCGGCGCCTGCCGGAGCCTCGACTTCAGGGCATTGTGTCGGACATTTGCGGCTATCGCGAAATGACGCCCGGCCATATGCGCAACGTCGAATACGCGTCCCTCACCGTGCCGCTGGTCATCAACTTCGCTGAACCCTTCGCTATCGGCCTCGGCAAGGCACCCGGCGACAATGACCGCTTCGCCAGTTTCGCCGCCGGCCTCTTTGCCGGACCGGTGGTGATCGAATCCTTCGGCGGCGCCTGCTGCGTCCAGGTCAACTTCACGCCGCTTGGCGCACGCCGTTTCTTCCGCCTGCCGATGAGCGAACTGGTCGACAGCATGGTCGTCCTCGACGACGTGCTTGGCGCGCAAGGTTTGGCGCTGCGTGAACGGCTGGGCAACGCGCCGGCCTGGACGACGCGTTTCGACATGGCCGAAGCCTTCGTCACCGCCCGTCTCGAGAATGCCGCCGAGACGCCGCTTGAAATCGCCTGGGCCTATGACCGCATCATCGCATCCGGCGGCCGGACCCGCATTGGATCGATCGCCGAAAGGCTGGGCTGGAGCCGCAAGCATCTCGCCGGCAGTTTTTCCAACGCCATCGGCATCGGCCCCAAGACGCTGTCGCGCATCGTCCGCTTCAACCGGGCGCTCGGCCTGTCGAGACAGCCGACAGCCGATTGGGCGGATATAGCCGCCGATTGCGGCTATGCCGACCAGGCCCATCTGGTGCGGGAGTTTCGCGACCTCGCCGGCGAGACGCCAACCGCGCTCTCCGTCAGGTAACATTTCTTCAAGACGCCGAACCGGCCTTTGAGCAGAGTGGGTTAACGACCAACCCAACGAAGGAGGTTCCCATGCCCACCACCACTGAAGCGCCCCGCCTCTACCCCGCCTTGCGCTACAAGAACGCGGCAAGAATGATCGATTGGCTGGGCGAGGCTTTCGGCTTCAGCGTCCGTGCCCGCTATGGCGAAGGCGATGTCGTACACCATGCCGAACTGGTCTTCGGCTCTTCGATGATCATGATTGGCACGGTCCGCGACGACGACTACGGCAAGATGGTCGGCGAACCCGGCTCAGGCAGCGGCAAGTCGATCTACATTGCCGTCGACGACGCGGATGCCGCCTATACCAAGGCCAGGAAGGCCGGCGCCACGATCATCCAGGAATTGACCAACCGCGACTATGGCAGCCGCGAGTTCATCTGCCGCGACCCGGAAGGCAACGTCTGGTCGTTTGGCACCTACTGGCCGAAGGCTGGCGAGAAGGCCTGAGCCAACCAGTGCCCCGAATCACCGCGCCAGTGCAAAAATCGCGTCGCAGTCGAGATGGGTCTCCAGCTCGGCTGCGACCTCGTCCAGCGCCCGCTCGACCTCGGCCCGGTAGTCGATGCTACCGCCCTTGATGCCGAGGCTTTCGAGGAATTTCCCGCGAAAGCCGTCGGCGCCAAACAGGCCGTGCATATAGGTGCCGATCACCTTGCCGTCGGCCGACACCGCCCCGTCCTCGACACCATTGATGACAGCGGAAGGCCGCAGCGTATCCGGTCCGGTGGTGCGGCCGAGGTGGATTTCGTAGCCTTCGAGCGGCAAGTCGAATTGCACCGAACGGGCGCTGACGTTGCGCACCGTCTTTTCCGGTTCCATCACCGTTTCGACGTCGAGCAGGCCGAGCCCTTCGGCTTCGATGACGCTGCCTTCGATGCCGTCAGGGTCGCGCACTGTGCGGCCGAGCATCTGGAAGCCGCCGCAGATACCAACGACATGGCCGCCGCGCTTGCGATGGGCCAGCAAGTCGCGATCCCAGCCGTTCTCGCGGAATTTCAGCAGATCGCCGATCGTCGACTTGGAGCCCGGAATGACCACCAGCCCGGCATCGGCCGGCAGCGGCTTTCCCGGCGGCACGAACACCACCTCGACCTGCGGTTCGGCCTTGAGCGGGTCGAGATCGTCGAAATTGGCGATGCGGCCAAGCATCGGCACCGCCACCTTCAACGCGCGTGCATCGCCGGACACCAACCGCTCCAGCACCACCGAATCCTCCGAAGGCAGGCGCGCCGCCGCCTTCAGCCACGGCACCACGCCGAAACAGCGCCAACCCGTGAATGTCTCGATCGACTTCAGCCCATCGTCGAACAGCGAAATGTCGCCGCGGAACTTGTTGATGAGATAGCCGACGATCATGCGCCGGTCCTCCTCCGGCAGGATCAGATGCGTGCCGGCGACCGAAGCGATGATGCCGCCGCGATCGATGTCGCCGACCAGCACCACCGGCACGTCGGCGCGCGTGGCAAAGCCCATATTGGCGATGTCGCGGCTGCGCAGGTTGATCTCGGCCGGCGAACCCGCGCCCTCGACGATGACGAGATCGGCGCCCTCGCCGACCTTGCCCCAGGAGTCCAGAACGGCGTCCATCAACTGGCCCTTCATCGCCTGGTAATCACGCGCCCGCGCTTCTCCGAACATTTTGCCCTGCACGATAACCTGTGCGCCGACATCGGTCTGCGGCTTCAGCAGCACCGGGTTCATGTGGACCGAGGGTGCCACGCCGCAAGCGATCGCCTGCAGCCATTGCGCGCGGCCGATCTCGCCGCCGCCAGCTTTGTCGCCGGGAATATCGGCAACGGCGGCGTTGTTCGACATGTTCTGCGGCTTGAACGGCCGCACCTTCAACCCACGCTTCTTTGCCGCGCGGCAGAGGCCGGCGACCAGCACCGTCTTGCCGACGTCGGAACCCGTGCCTTGCAGCATGATCGCTCTGGCCATCAGTCCCTGCCCTGCGCCAAGGTTCCGGTGATATCGGATTTCTGCGCCAGCGGCCCGCCGCGCCAGATGTACAGCGCCAGCAATGGGTCTTGGCCGGTGCGCATGGCGTGATTGACGTTGGACGCGTGGTGGACGACCTCGCCGGCCGTGCGCATGCAAAAGCCGCTCTCGCCCATGCGCCATTCGGTACCGCCGGTCAGCGGAATGTAGATTTCCTCGGCAATGTGATGGTGGTCGGGATAGACGATATCAGGCCCAAGGATCAGCACGCCGGCGGCGACAGCGTCATTGACGAAGTGGCCTCGGGTGCCGAACACTTCCAGCCAGCCGTATTTATCGATGAACTCTTTTCCGAAATCCGCCTCGCTGTAGGTCTGCCCCCAGCGGAGATCGTTGCGCCGTTCAGCAAGCAGTTGCACCAGCGGCTTGGCATCCGACGGCGCCAACTCTGCGGCGCGATCAAGATGACGCAGGCAGTTGAGCGGATGCGGCTCCAGCGTGCGAGCCGGCATGTCCCAGCCAATGCGCGCCACGGCATCGCGCACCAAGGCGTGATCCACGGAGGAAAGGTATGCGCGGAACCGGCCCAGCAGTTCATCGAATTTTGTCGTCACATCTTGCTCCGGGCATGCATTGGTGCACAGCCGCTCCGCAGAGCGTCGGGTTGCGCGGCGGCATCATTGGTCTAGATTGGTGCGCGCGCAAAGCCAAAAACGACAGGCCAACAGGTCGAAGATTAGGGAGCACGCCATGGACGCCGCGGTCGATGCGAGCACCAGCCAGTTCGAACTTAACGAGGAGCAGCGCGCCATCCAGGAGATGGCGCAGGCCTTCGCCGCAGACCGTGTCGCGCCAAATGCGCTCGACTGGGACCGTAACAAGCATTTCCCGGCCGATGTGATCCGCGAGACCGGCCCGCTCGGCCTTGGCGGCATCTATATCAGGGACGATGTCGGTGGCTCGGCACTTGGCCGGCTCGACGCCGTGCTGATCTTCGAGGCGCTGTCGCACGCCGATCCGGCTTTTTCATCGTTCATCTCGATCCACAACATGGTGGCCTCGATGATCGACCGTTTCGGCAATGACGAGCAGCGCCAGCGTTTCCTGCCGAAGCTGACCTCTATGGAATGGCTGGCGAGCTACTGCCTGACCGAGCCCGGCTCCGGTTCCGATGCCGCAGCCCTGAAAACGCGCGCGGTGAAGAGCGGCGGCGACTATGTGCTCAACGGCACCAAGCAGTTCATCTCGGGCGCCGGCGACAGCGATGTCTACGCCGTCATGGTGCGGACCGGCACTGAAGGGCCGAAAGGCATTTCCACCATCGTCGTGCCCAGAGATGCGCCAGGCCTCTCCTTCGGCGCCAACGAGCACAAGATGGGCTGGCATATGCAGTCGACCCGCCAGGTCATCTTCGAGGATTGCAAGGTGCCGGCGGAGAACCTTTTGTCCGGCGAAGGTGCGGGTTTCGGCATCGCCATGGCCGGGCTCGACGGCGGCCGTCTGAACATCGCCGCTTGTTCGCTGGGCGGCGCGCAGTCGGCGCTCGACAAGGCGCTTTCCTACACCGCCGAGCGCAAGGCCTTCGGCTCGAAGATCAACCAGTTCCAGGCGCTGCAGTTCAGGCTGGCCGACATGGAGACCGAACTGCAGGCGGCGCGTATTTTCCTCTATGCCGCCGCCGCGAAGCTCGACCGCAAGGCGCCGGACGCCGGCAAATGGTCGGCGATGGCCAAGCGCTTCGTCACCGATACCGGCTTCAATGTCGCCAACGACGCACTGCAGCTGCTCGGCGGCTATGGCTACCTGCACGACTACGGCATCGAGAAGCTGGTGCGGGACCTGCGCGTGCACCAGATCCTCGAAGGCACCAACGAGATCATGCGCGTCATCATCGCGCGAGCATTAATTGGAAGGCAGTAGGCAGTAGGCAGTAGGCATTAGGCAGTGAGATGACCGGCAAGATCAATTCCTACAAGGATCTTATCGTGTGGCAGCAGGGGATGGATCTGGCTGTCGCCACCTATTCTTTGACCAAGGCATGGCCAAAAGAGGAATTGTATGGGTTGACCAGCCAAATCCGCCGTTCAGCAACCTCTATTCCTGCAAACATCGCCGAAGGTTATGGCCGAGACAACAGAGGTTCCTATCAGCAATTTCTGAGGATTGCCCAAGGCTGGCTGAAGGAATTCGAGACACACCTCCAGATCGCTGAACGCATTGGCCTTGCCACGCATGATCAAGCTAGTCAGTTGCTGACATCCACGGAGGGCATCGGCAAAATGCTTCGCCAGCTTATTTTCAAACTTGCACCCGAATAGACCCCTACTGCCTACTGCCTACTGCCTACTGCCTACTGCCTACTGCCTACTGCCTACTGCCTACTGCCTACTGCCTACTGTTAGCCCAAATCACGGAGCACCACTATGACGATCGCCTTCATCGGCCTAGGGAACATGGGCAATCCGATGGCCGCTAACCTGGTCAAGGCAGGGCATGCGGTGAATGGTTTCGACCTTGTGCCGGAAAACCTCACCGTCGCCCGAGAGCATGGCGTGACAGTGATGGCTAATGCCGTTGCCGCGGTGAAGGATGCCGATGTGGTGATTACGATGCTTCCCGCCGGCAAGCATGTGCTCTCCGTCTACGAAGACATCGCGCTCAAGGCCAAGCAAGGCGCACTCTTTATCGATTCCTCGACCATCGACGTCGAGTCAGCCCGCAAGGCCCATGCCGTCGCCAGGAAGCACGGGCTGTCGTCGATCGATGCACCGGTCTCGGGCGGCACCGGCGGTGCCGCGGCCGGCACGCTGACCTTCATGGCCGGAGGCTCCGATGACGCCTTTGCAACTGCCGAGCCGATCCTGAAGCCGATGGCCGGTCGCATCGTCCATTGCGGCGGCGACGGCGCCGGCCAGGCGGCAAAGATCTGCAACAACATGATCCTCGGCATTTCGATGATCGGTGTCGCCGAAGCCTTCGTGCTGGCGGAAAAGCTCGGCCTGTCACACCAGGCGCTGTTCGACGTCGCCTCGACCTCCTCCGGCCAGTGCTGGTCCTTGACCACCTACTGCCCGGTGCCCGGGCCGGTGCCGACTTCGCCCGCAAACAGGGACTACAACCCAGGATTTGCAGCGGCACTGATGCTGAAAGACCTGAAATTGTCCCAGGAAGCCGCGTATGGTGCGGGTGCTGTAACGCCGCTTGGTGCCGAAGCAGCCCAGCTCTATGCCTTATTCAACGCCCAGGGACATGGCGGGGTCGATTTCTCCGGCATAATTAATTTTCTCAGGGGTAACCCAGCGTAACCCCCGGATTTGCCGGATTTTTCCGGCTTCCTTGGGTGGAAAAAGTGCAAATTTAGATTTGCTTAAGCTCTCGATAACTCCGCGGTAACGATGTCCCTATAAAACGGACTGCGAGGCGGACATATCTCATCCGCCCGGCGCTCCGGATCAGGTCTCGCGTACCGGAGCCCGTAAGTTTCGAAAAGTGCCATAAGTTTCGCAAAGTGTTTGCGTAGCGAAGCGCCATGCGTATCTGGCAAAGCCGCGTTCCTGATGGAGCGCGGTTTTTGCATTTTGCCCTGCAGCACGTTTTGAGACATCGATAACCCGGAACTGTACTCCGGGATGCCTCACATGCGCCCGCGGGCGCCTTCCGGATCATAGGGCGAGTCGGCGATCACCTTGGCCGCGCGGCGCTCGCCGAGGATGGACACCTCGAGCTCGGTGCCGGGCGACACAAGTGCCAGGGGCAACAGCGCAAGTGCGATGTCGTGACCGAAAGTGTAGGAGTAGCCCGCCGAGGTGATGTGGCCGACGAGCTCGCCTTCGCGGTAAACGCCCTCGAAGGCGAACGCGCTCGCACCATCCGTATCGATCGACAACGTGGCGATCCGGCGTGTCACCTGCTTCTGTTTTGCGACCAGTGCCGCGCGGCCGATGAAGTCCCCTTTGTCGAGGCTAATGAATCGGTCGAGGCCGCTTTCCCAGGCTGACAATTCGGGGTTCATGTCGCGATACATGGCGCGGTAGGATTTATCGAGACGAAGCGATTCCAGCGCTTGAAGTCCGGCCAGCCTCAGCCCGTGTGCCTCTCCCGATGCCAGGAGCGCATCCAGCAAATGCCGCTGATAGCAGAGAGGATGATAGAGTTCCCATCCCAGTTCGCCCGAATAGTTGACGCGCAGGAGCCGTACGTCGCTGGCCATGCCGACGGTGCCGGACTGCACGCTGAACCATGGAAAGGCTTCATTGGAGAGGTCGATCTCCGTCAGCGGCTGCAATATGTCGCGCGCCTTCGGCCCAACCACCGTGAAGCTGCCGCGATCCTCGGTAACGTTGCGCAGATGCACGCTGCCGTCTTTCGGCAACAGCCGGCTGAGATCGTCAAGGTTCCAGCGCTCTGCGCGCGGCGTCGATATGAGATAGAACAGGTCGCTGTGCAGCCGCGCCACCACATACTCGGCCTGCACGCCGCCGGCTGGCGTCAGGTGATGGGCAAGACCGACACGACCGGAACGCGGCAGTCTGTTGGCCAGGATTCCGTCGAGCCAGTCCTTGGCGCCCGGCCCGCCGACCTCGAACTTGGTCATGGGAGTCATCTCGACCAGCCCAGCGGCCTGGCGGACAGCCTGAACCTCCGCGGCGACGTGGTTCCCTTTGGGGGTCCAGCGCCAGCTGTAGACATTGCGCGCTTCGACACCGGCAGGCGCAAACCAGCTCGGCATCTCCCAGCCGTTCAACACATCCCACACCGCGCCGAGCTGGCTTAGGCGATCATAGGACGGGGCCGTTTTCTGCGGTCGCGCCGCCGGCATGTCCTGGCCAGGATAGTGCTGTGCGGCGTGGGTGCCCCAGGCTTCCCGGACCTTTGCCCGGGTCCAGTTTTTGTTTGCATAGTGGCCGAACCGACGGGGATCCAGCTCCGTCGTGTCGATGCTGTTGCCGCCCTCCACGATCCGTTCGGAGAGGTAATAGCCAATCGCACCGCCCCAAAGGATGCCTCCCGGCACCCCTTCGGCGAGCCAGACATTCTCCAGACCCCACGCCTGTCCCATCAGCGGCAGTTCATCGGCCGTCATCTGGAAAGGTCCTCGCACATTCCGCTTGATGCCGGCGCGTCCGAGCGCGGGGACCAGTTCGGTCGCACGTTCCCAGTTCCAGGACACGGCATCGAAATCCTCATCGAGCAGATCGGCGCCGAACCATTCCGGGACGCCGTTTTCAGCGAACAGCTTGAGCTGCTCGGTGCGCTCATAGGGACCGAACATCAGCCCGTCGCCTTCTTCGCGCAGATAGCCCTCGTAACCCTCGTCCCTGAGGATCGGCATTTCCGGAAGACCAAGCCGCTTGCGTTCCACAATTTCGGGAACCGCCTCGGTGATCCAGTACTGATGCAGGATCGGGATCGCGGGAATGTCCAGGCCAAGCATGGCGCCGGTCTGACGGGCGTAATTGCCTGTTGCAAGGATGACATGTTCACAGACGATCTCGCCGCGTGAGGTCTTGACCCTCCACTCGCCGCTCGGCATGCGTTCGAAGCCCACAACCTCGGTATCGAGATGGATCTTCGCGCCAAGGTCGCGTGCACCCTTGGCCATGGCCTGGGTGACATCGGCGGGTGCGATGTGGCCGTCATCGGGATGATAAAGGGCACCCAGCATGCTGTTGTTGTCGAGCAGCGGCCAGATTTCTCGCGCTTCCGTGGGCGATACGATCCGGGCCCGCACACCCTGGACCTCGGCGACGTCCATGTAGCTTCTGTACTCGTCCAGCCTGTCGCGCGTGTTGGCAATGCGCAGCTGGCCGCATTTGTGCCAGCCGACGTTCTGGCCCGTCTCCGCCTCCAGCCCCTCATAGATTTCGATCGACCTGGCGATCATGCGGCCGACATTGCGGCTGCGCGCGTAAGAAGGGATGAGCCCCGCGGCATGCCATGTCGACCCGGCCGTAAGCTGCGTTCGCTCCAGCAATGCCACATCGGTCCAGCCGCGCTTTGCCAGGCCGTAGAGAATGCCGGCACCCACACAGCCGCCACCAACCACGACCGCACGAAAGGAACTCACCATATGCGCGTGCCCTTGTATGAAATTGCCACCGGTCCACATGAACGCATGCGCATACTGTCAGACAGCATCCGGCTTTTCAGCATATTTCCTTGTCTGGAACGCAGCAGTGGTCACCCGATTGTTGGGCCACAAAGCCGGCCGAACTGTCAGCCTTCGCGCCCGCGTTTAGGCTGCTTTTTTGCGTTTTGCCTCGCTATATTCCGATTGCAGCAGTCGGGATCGGGACATGATCTTCGTTGATCAGCACGATCGGCGCATCGGTTCCCTCGACCCTGACCACCAGCAGGCGCAGGCTCCATGTGCCGGCTGTCCGGACAGCGGTCGAATAGGCCGTGCCCTTGCCGTTGGCGCCGTGGACCGGAATGCCGAACTGGGCATCGCCGGCCCCATTTGCATTGACGTTGAGATGGCCGCCGACCCAGAAACTGTCGGTCAAATCATCACCCAACGCCGCCTTGACGCGGTCGTCGGCGCGAAGCCTGTCCATCGTCATGTGATAGGCATCGCTGCCTTTCAGGACGTAGGGAATGCTGCCGACCACCGTCGCGCAGCCGCCAATCCCGACCACCCAGACGGCAAGGCCGGCGATTGCCCAGTTGCGTTGCGTCTTGCGAAACTGTTCCGCGTCGCGCCAGGCGCGGTTCTGCCAGGCCCAGCGGCTGCCGCGTGCGCCCAGCACGATGATCATGATGATGTTGACGACAGGGATCAGCGCCAGTAACGCGACGAAAGTGCTGTTGCCGATGCCCCAGATCCAGTTGAGGAAGAAAGCGCCCCAGTTCCAGCGGTCGAGTTCGGCTGGAATTTCAGCCGGCTGGTTGAGCGGTTGTCCGGCCATCGTGTCCCCCATCGGTGACGTACCGACTGATTCTAGCGCATGAGCCCGTCAATGCGCAAAATCAAAGTTCTGCAACTCCTGTCAGGTCTTGTTGGACAGCCGGCGAAAATTCGCTTTCACGGCACGGCTTGCCGGCTTCAGCGCGGCGCTGATCGAGCGCTCCGTCGCGACCCCGTTGAACAGCGACGGCGTGCGGCCGGAAAAGATTTCCGGCCAGAACCGCGATGCCGATTGCAGGAAGGACATTTGCGCCGCAAACACGCCTTCGGCCATAGCGGCGGTCTTCTCGTTTACCGCACGCGCGGTCTCCGTGCTCCATGGCTGACTGCTCCCGCCATCCATGGTCATCAACGGCAGCCGCATCATCGCCACCAGCGGCGCCAGCATCAGGTCACCGCCGATGCTGGCCGCTTCTTGCGTCCGTCGGCTCTTGCCGGTCTTTCTCATGGAAACAAAACCCCTTGTCGCGGCCGAATCAGCCGCAGCCCCACACACTACGCGCTTGTGGTGGAATTCGTTCGCTCCCCGCGTCAGCATGGCCTCAAGGCTGGGCGCTCCCGCCGAGGAGCGCCCAGCCGAGGGGTCGAGTTCTACCGCTTGCGCAGGTCGGCTTGCGCCAGATCCAGCGCCTTCGAGATGCGGTCGCAGGCCATATCGATCGTATCACGGGTCCAGATCAGCGGCGGCGACAGGATCATCGTGTCGCCGGTAGCGCGCAGCATCATGCCGTGCGCGATGGCATGATCGCGCACGGTTACCGCCGCACTTCCAGCCGGCAGGAACCGCTCCTTGGTCGCCTTGTCCTTGACGATCTCGATTGCGCCCATCAGTCCGATCGAACGCACCTCGCCGACCAGATCATGTCCGGCAATGCGCTCCTGCAACGCCTTGGCGAAGTAAGGGCCGGTATCGTTCCGGACGCGATCGACCAGCCCTTCGCGTTCGATGATCTCGAGGTTCTTCAGCGCCACGGCGCAGGCCACCGGGTGGCCGGAATAGGTGTAGCCGTGATTGAACTCGCCGCCCTTCTCGACCAGCGTCGAGGCGATGCGGTCGCCGACCAGCAATGCCGACAGCGGTTGATAGCCCGAGGTCAGCGCCTTGGCGGTGGTGATCGTATCGGGCTCGATACCGAGCGTCTGGGCAGCGAACCACTCGCCGGTGCGGCCATAGCCGGTGATGACCTCGTCCAGCATCAGCAGGACATCGTATTTGCGGCAGATGCGCTGCACTTCCGGCCAGTAGCTCGCCGGCGGTATCTTCACGCCACCGGCCCCCATGACCGGCTCGCCGATAAAGGCGGCAACCTTGTCGGCGCCGGCTTCGAGGATCGCCTCCTCGACAGCCCCGGCCGCGCGCAGGCCGAAATCATGGTCGCTCTCTCCCGGCAGCGCCAGTTCATAGGCGTAGGGCATCATCACATGGACGATGTTGGGCACCGCACCGTTGAGCTGCTTGTGCATACCATCCATGCCGCCGAGCGAGGTGCCGGCAACGGTCGAGCCGTGATAGGCCATCTTGCGCGAGATGATGCGGTTCTTCTCCGGCTGGCCTTCCAGCACCCAATAGTGGCGCACGAGACGCAGTGCCGTGTCATTGGCCTCCGAGCCCGACGAACCATAGAACACCTGGTTGACGTGCTTCGGCGCGATCTCCGCCAGCTTCTTGGACAGCAGCACCGGCGTCGGCGTCGAGCATTTGAAGAAGGAGTTGTAATAAGGCAGCTCCTTCATCTGGGCATAGGCGGCCTCGGCCAACTCGTCACGGCCATAGCCGATGTTGACGCACCACAGCCCGGCCATGCCATCGAGGATTTCAGCCCCCTCGGAATCGTAGATGAAAGGGCCATTGGCATGGGTGATGATGCGCGACCCGGTCCCGCGCATTTCCTTGTGGTCGGTGAACGGATGCAGATGATGCGCGGCGTCGATCTGCTGAAGCTGCTTCAGCGAATAATTCTGATAGGTCATGTCTGATCTTCCCTCTGGATTCTATCCGGCAAGCCGGGGCGAATGCTTCAGAGGCAGAGCGGTGGCGAATAGCCGATGCGGGCGCACAGCCGCAAAAGCTCGGCGCGCAGCGTACGCGGTGACGGCGTCACCGCGACCCGCAATGCGCGAGCCTCAAATGCGCCAACCAACATCCTGACGAGAGCCATGGCTGGCACCTTAGAGCAAAGGCTGGTCGAGGAGAACCACCCTTTGCTTGGACCATAACGGAATGAGTCTAGGCCTTGGCTGTCAGCGCCCTCTGCAGGAAGACATATTTCATCGCCGTCTGCGCCGCCTGCGGCCGGCGGTCGCCACGCCCGCCATGACCACCCTCGGTCTCCTCGAAGAACAGCGTCCTGGCATGGCCGGCTTCCTGCAGGCGGGCGGCCATCTTGCGCGCATGGCCGGGATGGACCCGATCGTCAGCGGTCGATGTGGTCAGGAGCACAGGCGGATAGGCGGCAGCGGCGTCGACATGCTGGTAGGGCGAGTAGGCTGAAAGCCACTTCGCGTCTTCGGGTTTCGACGGATCGCCATATTCGGCCATCCACGAGGCGCCAGGCGGCAATTCGGCGTAACGCAGCATGTCGAGCAGCGGCACCTCGATGATGACGGCGCCGAATAGCTCGGGATGCTGCGTCAAGGAAACGCCGGTCAGCAAGCCGCCATTCGAACCACCCTGGATGCCGAGTGAGCTTGCTGTCGCGATGCCGCGCTTGACGACGTCCTGCGCGACCGCTGCGAAATCGTCGAATCCGTTTTGGCGATTGCCCTTGAGCGCCGCTTGATGCCAGGCCGGGCCGAACTCGCCGCCGCCGCGGATGCAAGCCTGCACATAGGCATTGCCCTTTTCCAGCCATAGCCTCCCGCGCACGCCGGCATAGCCGGGCAGCAGCGGCACTTCGAAACCGCCATAGCCGTAAAGCAGCGTCGGCACCGGCCCCTTCTGATCGCGCCGCCTGACGACAAAATAAGGGATCATCGTGCCGTCCTTGGAACGCGCCTCGAACTGTTCCGAGATGAGCGGCGAGGCATCGAAACGCGCCGGCTGCGACTTCACGGTAGCGAGCGTCTCGCCATTGTCGTCAGACCAGATGATCGAACTCGGGGTCAGGAAATCGGTGAAGGAAAAGGACACGCTCGAGCCGAACTGCTCGGCATGGCTGATGCCGACATTGCCATTTTCGGGCAGCGCCACCGGTTTCAGCGACCAGTTGCCATCCTTGCGCTCGCAGACGACGACCTTGCCGCGCACATTGTCCATCAGGCTGATGAACAGCCGGTCCTGCGTGCGGGCCATGCCGGCGATGGAAACGCGATATGCCGGCTCGAACAAGGTTTCGACAGATCCGAGCGCGCCGGTCTCGACCCAGTGCGCCAGATCCAGCGAATAGAGGCCGTCGGGCTTGCAAACCGTGCCGTCGGGCGACGTCCATGGACTGCGCACGCCGAACACGAGCTGATCCCTGAATATTGCCGAATCGGTCATGTCGTCCGGTAGCGGCAGCTGTTTGTTTTCGCCGGAAGGCAGCCGAAGGAAGATGTGCGAAGCGAAGAAATTCAGCGTTCGAGCCAGGACCAGATAGCGTCTGTCACCGTCGTACTCGACAGCGGCACCAACGGCGAGATCCTCTTTCTGCGCCTCGAAGATCGGCGTCGCGTCTTCCAGCTTGGTATCGCGCTTCCACAGCTTTATGACTCGCGGATAGCCGGACTCGGTCTTGTCGGCCTCGTCGAAAGCGGCGGAAACAATCACGGTGTCCTTATCCAGCCAGCTGAAGCCCGACTTGGAAGCGGGTGCACGAAACCCACCCTCGACAAAAGACTTGGTCGCGATGTCGAATTCGCGCATCTCGCTGGCGTCGCCGCCATCCGGCGACATACTCACCAGGCAACGGTTGAAGTCCGGATAGAGTCGGCTTGCGCCGCCAAAAACCCATTTTATCCCCTCCTTCGCCGCAAGCTGGTCGAAGTCGATGATCGTTTCCCAGTCGGGCTTCTCGATCTTGTAGGAAGCGACGGTCGTGCGGCGCCAGAGGCCGAGCACATTGGTCTTGTCCTGCCAGAAATTGTAGACATGGCCGGCTTTTGCCGCGCCGACCGCGATGTTGTCCTCGGCCGTCATCAGGTCGAGCGCGGTCTGGAACGACGCCTGATAGGACGGATCGCCCTGCAATTCGCCAACCGTGATCTCGTTCTGGCGATGTACCCAGTCGAGCGACTGCTTGGCTGTCCTGTCCTCCAGCCAGAGGAAGGGATCGTTGGTCGTGGGGGCCGAATTCGGCGTCTGGGTGGCAGGCTTGGTCATCAGGTCTCCGATAAACGCGTTGCTTTGAAAAAGCCAACGCCGATAGGCCGTATCGATAGAGGCTTTCCGCCCACCAGCGAGGCTAGCAATAGCCAGCGCCAGGCACATCAAGCCAAGCGTGATCGGCAGACCTCTCGCGCCCATAAAATCCATGGCGCCCCCCGCCAGCGGCGGCACGGCGATGCCGCCGACGCCCCACATCAGGGAAAAGGCCGCATTGCCGGCAACCAGTGCGGAGCCGGTGAAGCGTTCGCCGAGCTCGATGATCGACATCGTGTAGATGCCGTAGGAAACCGCACCCCAGATAAAGATCATTGGCCAGATCAGCGGCGACTCGATGAGAAGCGGAAGCAGGACGCAACCGAGCACCGTGATCGCGACGCAGGCAAGCCGCACCAGGCGCGCGGAAAGCCTTTCCGCCAAAAGGCCGAGCGGCACCTGCATGGCGATATTGCCTGCAATCATCACCGACAGCAGCGCCGACATGCGGGTCTCGGTGATGCCGTGATGGGTGCCATAGACAGGCAGCAACGCCAGCGCGCCCTGTTCGAAGCCGGCGGCGACTATGACGGCAAACAAAAGCAGCCACGCCAGCGGCACGAAACCCAGGACGGAAACTTGATGCCCGGCCTCGTCGACCTTGGGCAAGCGCGGCAGCACCAAGCCCAGGCAGATGCCGCACAGCACGAAGGCGGAGATGCCGACGAGGAAGGGCGGCCAGCCCTCAGTGCCGACTGCAAGCAGGCATAGCGGCCCGGCCGCGAAACCGGCCGAGATGATCGTCGAATAGACACCCATGACGCGCCCTCGCCGCGCCGGCGGCGCCAGCGCGATGACCCAGATCTCGCTCAGCACATAGAGCGGGTTGGTCACCACACCGATCAGGAAGCGCAGGGGAAACCACAGATAGACATTCTGCGTCCAGCCGATCAGCGCCAGCACGACAGCCGAAAGCGCCGCACAGGTAAGCGCTGTGCGCCCTGCCCCGAACCGGCGGGCCAGCGCCGGGATCAATGGCGACGACAGGATGAAACCAATCGGCGTCATGGCCGCCGACAGGCCGATCATCGCCGGCGAAACGCCCTGGCGCTGCAGGATGAAGCTCAGCAGCGGATAGGACAACCCTTGCGCGATGGCGAACACCGAGACGGTCGCGATCACACCGGTGATCGCCGCCCATTGCATCGTCTCGTCCTCGTTCGATTCAACCAAATTCATTGTGCGCACCGCTATCGAGGCTGCAGGATTAGCGATTGAGCAACGCGGTGGTAAGCCCCTGGCAGGCGAAAACCGCTTGCTCCAGACAATGCCTGTCAGGAGGTTGGGCCTGTCAGGAAGTTGGGCCTGTCAGGAAGTTGGGCCTGTCAGGAAGTTGGGCCGGTCAGGAGGTTGAGCTCGTCAGGAAGCTCGGCGCACGGACGACCGATACAGCGCGAACATCACCAGCACCGCGTCGAGGCCGGCGATCACGACCGGCAGCCCGAGCGGGCCGATGCCTTGCATGAGCACGCCGGCACCGGGTGGGCCGACGATGCCACCGACGCCCCACATCAGTGCAAAGGCAGCGTTGCCGGCGACCAGCACAGAGCCCTTGAACCGGCTGCCGAGTTCGACCAATGCCATGGTGTAGACGCCGTAACCGACCGCGCCCATCACCAGCAGCACGACCCAGATCAACGGCGTTGTGATCAGCAAAGGCAGCAAAAGCGCGCAAACGGTTGTTGCCAGCGCGCAGACGATGATCATGGCGCGGCCGCCAAAACGCTCCGCCAGAAGGCCGAGTGGTATCTGCAGCAGGATGTTGCCGAGGGAAAGCGCCATCACCAGCGAGGCCAGAACGGCTTCCGCCAGGCCATAGCTGGCGCCGAAGACCGGGACCAGCGCATAAGTGCTCTGCTGAACCGCCGCCGAGACAAGCACGGCAAGCAGCAGCGCAGGCGCCACCTTGGCAAAGCCGACAAGGCCGCTGGCAGGCTGGTCGTCATCCTCGAACCCGGTCAGCTTAGACGAGACCGCGTGCAGGATCACCGCGCAGAGCGCGAAACCGGCGACGCCGACCATGAAGGGCGCCCAGCCCGACGTACCGAGCAGGGTCAGCGCGAATGGTCCGGCGGCGTAGCCGGCGCCCATCAGCGTGTTGAACACGCCCATCACCCTGCCGCGCCGCGATGGCGGCGCCAGCGACAGTGCCCACACCTCGCCGAGGATGTAGAGCGGGTTGATGACGACGCCGATGATGAAGCGGATGACGAACCAGGCCACCCAGTCCTGCAGATAGCCGATACCCAGGAAGCAGAGCGCGCCGATCAGCGAGCAGCCGACCGCCAGATTGCGTGCACCGACAAGCCGCACAGCCGCGGGCACGAAAGAAGCCGAAAGGATCAGCCCGAGCGGCATCATCGCCGCCGACAAGCCGATCAGCGCTGGCGACATGCCTTGTTTCTGCATCAGCAGCGTGAACAGCGGCGAACTCAACCCCTGCGCCGCGCCGAACATCGCAAGTGCCGCGGTGACGCCGGCAAGCGCTGCCCACTGCGTTCCTGCTTCGCCTTCGTTCGAGCCGGTCGCAACCATGCTGCCATCCATGTGAATTGCTGGCCATCCGGCCGGCAAGCCCGAGTAGCTATCGGTTCGATCCAGGCAAAGGAAGGGCCGCCCGGCGAAATCCGCTTGCGCCAACGAGGCGGCGGGATCAGGCCGATGTCGTGGCCGCGCAACTGCCGTTCCGGCATGTCGCTTCCCTCGCCCTAGTGGTCGCCGCCTCCGCAATGGCTGGACAGCCGCCGGTCCATTATGCCGCCCGCTATCGCATCCTACGAGGACCATTCATGACCGCCGCCCTACAACCCTCAGAACCGGCATTGGCCACCGACCGCGCCCGTCGCGGCGGCCGCGCCGGAAAGCGCGCCGGCGGCTCGGCCGCGTTCGAGCAGCCGGCTTTCCGCCAGCTGAAAAACCCGCTGACGCCGACTAGGCTGGTCTCCGACGACGAGCTGGAATCGATCCACCTCGCCTCCCTGCGCGTGCTCAGGGAAATCGGCGTCGACGTGCTGCATGACGAGGCCCGCAGCATCATGAAGGCGCATGGCGCCGATGTGCGCGACGGCAGCGAGCGGGTGCGTTTCGACAGCGACATGATCCTCGAACTGGTGTCGCACTGCCCGTCGGAGTTCACCATCCATGCCCGCAATCCAGCGCACAATGTGCGCTTTGGCGGCAACAATGTGATCATCTCGATGATGGCGTCGGCGCCCAATTGCTCCGACATCGATCGCGGCCGCCGGCCCGGCAACCAGCAGGACTACCGCAATTTCTTAAAGCTCGCGCAGATGCACAACATCCTGAACTGCACGGGCGGCTACCCGGTCGAGCCGACCGATATCCATCCGTCCGTCCGCCACCTCGAATGCATCCGCGATCTCAGCGTGCTCACCGACAAGGTGTTCCACATCTATTCGCTCGGCAAGGAACGCAATGTCGACGGCATCGAGATCGCCAGGATCGCGCGCGGCATCAGCCACGAGCAGATGCTGGAAGAGCCGTCCGTCTTCACCATCATCAACACGAATTCGCCGCTCAAGCTCGACGTGCCGATGATGGAAGGCATCATCCAGATGTCGAGCAAGGGCCAGGTCGTCGTCGTGACGCCGTTCACCCTGTCGGGCGCCATGGCGCCTGTCACCATCGCCGGCGCACTGGTGCAGCAGAACGCCGAGGCGCTTGCCGGCATCGCCTTCGCCCAGATGGTGCGCAAGGGCGCACCCGTCGGCTATGGCGGCTTCACCTCCAATGTCGACATGAAGTCCGGTTCGCCGGCGTTCGGCACGCCGGAATACATGAAGGCGCAGCTCGTCGGCGGCCAGCTTGCCCGCCGCTACAACATTCCCTACCGCACCTCCAACACCTGCGCCGCCAACACGGTCGACGCGCAGGCGGCTTATGAAAGCGTGTTCTCGCTGTGGGGCGCCATCCAGGGCGGCGGCAATCTGATGATGCATGCCGCCGGCTGGCTCGAAGGCGGCCTGCGCTGCTCCTACGAGAAGACCATTTTGGACATCGACCTGCTGCAGATGGTGGCCGAATTCCTGACCCCACTCGATCTTTCCGACGAGGCACTCGGCTTCGACGCCATCCAGTCGGTCGGTCCCGGCGGCCATTTCTTCGGCACCCAGCACACGCAGGACCGCTACAAGACCGCCTTCTACTCGCCGATCCTGTCCGACTGGCGCAATTACGAGACCTGGGCGGAAGCCGGCTCGCCGACGGCGCTCGAAAAGGCCAACAAGGTCTGGAAGGAGCGGCTGGCGTCCTATGAGGAGCCTTACATGGACCCGGCCATCCGCGAGGAACTCAACGCCTTCGTCGCCAAGCGCCGGTCCGAAGGCGGCGCGCCGACCGATTTTTGATCGGCTCCCCGCCGACCACCCCATCTGATTCAGTTTACGCAAAAACGGACCTATCTTGATGAAATCTCACGTAAAAGCGGTTGTCATCGGCGGCGGCGTCGTCGGCTGCTCGGTTCTCTACCACCTGGCCAAGGCCGGCTGGACCGACATCATGCTGATCGAGCGCTCGGAGCTCACCTCCGGCTCGTCCTGGCACGCGGCGGGCGGCTTCCACACGCTGAACGGCGACCCCAACGTCGCCAAGCTGCAGGCCTATACGGTGCAGCTCTACAAGGAGATCGAGGAGATATCCGGCCAGTCCTGCTCGCTGCATTTGACCGGCGGCGTGATGATGGCCGACACGCCCGAGCGCATGGACTTCCTGCGCCTTGCCCATGCCAAGGGCCGCTATCTCGGCATGGACACCGAGCTGATCACCCCCTCCGAGGCCAAGGCGATGTTCCCGCTGATGGACGAGACCAATTTCGTCGGCGCCATGTGGGACCCGGTCGAAGGCCATCTCGACCCGTCCGGCACCACCATCGCCTACTCCAAGGCGGCGAAAAAACTCGGCGCCGAGATCGTGCTGCGCAACCGCGTCGTGGAACTGACACAGGAGGTCGACGGCACCTGGAACGTCGTCACCGAACAAGGCACGGTGAAGGCCGAGCATGTCGTCAATTGCGGCGGCCTGTGGGCGCGCGAGATCGGCCGCATGGTCGGCGTCGAACTGCCGGTGCTGGCCATGGAGCACATGTATCTGCTGACCGAGCCGATGCCGGAGGTCGAGGAATTCAACAAGTCGACGGGCCGCGAGATGATCGGCGTGCTCGACTTCAAGGGCGAGATCTACACCCGCCAGGAGCGCAACGGCATCCTGCTCGGCACCTATGAAAAAGCCTGCAAGCCGTGGTCGCCGGTCAACACGCCGTGGGATTTCGGCCATGAATTGCTGCCGCCGGACCTCGATCGCATCGCGCCGTCGCTGGAAATCGGCTTCAAGCATTTCCCCGGCATCGAGAAAGCCGGCATCAAGCAGATCATCAACGGCCCCTTCACCTTCGCGCTCGACGGCAACCCGCTGGTCGGCCCGGTGCAGGGCCTGACCAATTTCTGGTGCGCCTGCGCCGTCATGGCCGGCTTCAGCCAGGGCGGCGGCGTCGGCCTCGCACTGTCGAACTGGATGGTGCATGGCGATCCCGGCTTCGACGTCTGGGGCATGGATGTCACCCGCTTCGGCGAATGGGCCGGCCTGCGCTACACCAACGCCAAGGTGCGCGAAAACTATTCGCGCCGCTTCTCCATCCGCTTCCCCAATGAGGAACTCCCGGCAGCACGCCCGGCGCAGACGACACCGCTCTACGACACGATGCTGGCCAACAATGCCGTCATGGGCGACAGCTGGGGACTTGAGACGCCGCTCTGGTTCGCACCTGAAGGCAAGGAACCCAGGGATATCGTCTCCTTCCACCGCTCCAACGATTTTGGGCCGATCGGCGAGGAAGTGCGCGCCACGCGTGAGCGTGTCGGTGTCACCGAGATCGCCAATTTTGCCAAATACGAAGTCTCGGGACCCGCAGCCGAGGATTTCCTCAACCGGCTGATGACCAACCGCATGCCGAAGACCCGCCGCATCGTGCTGACGCCGATGCTCAACGAATTCGGCAAGCTGATTGGCGACTTCACCATCGCCAAGGCGGCAGAAGACCGCTTCATGATCTGGGGTTCCTCGGCGGCGCAGAAATACCACATGCGCTGGTTCGAGAAGCATCTACCGAAGGACGGAACGGTGCGCATCCACCGCTTCGACCAGACGCTGGTCGGCCTGTCGATCGCAGGGCCGAAGTCACGTGACTTGCTGCAGAAATTGGTCGATGTCGATGTCTCGACAAAAGCCTTCCGCTTCATGGATTTCCGCGAGATGGCGGTTGGCGGGGCGCCTTGCATGGTCAACCGCATCACCTACACCGGCGACCTCGGCTATGAAATCTGGATGGCACCGGCCTACGAGCGCCTGGTTTACAAAGCGATCAAGGACGCAGGCGAGGAATTCGGCCTTGTCGATTTCGGCATGCGCGCGCTGCTCTCCATGCGCCTCGAAAAGAATTTTCCGACCTGGTTCCGCGAGTTGCGGCCGATCTATGGACCGTTCGAAGGCGCGATGGACCGCTTCATCAAGCTCGAGAAGAACGACTTCATCGGCCGCGAGGCCGCTGCCAAGGAACAGGCCGAGGGGCCAAAGCTGCGCCGCGTCTCCTTCATCGTCGATGCCACCGACGCCGATGTCATGGGCGATGAGCCGATCTGGGCCAAGGTCAGCAAGGACTATGGCACGGTTGAAAAGCCGCATGGTTATGGCGCGCCCCGCTTCGACGAGGGCGGCAAGGAAATACGTGGCTCCAAGGCTACCGAAGGCGCTTCCGCCGTGCGGGGTATCGTCGACGGTGACTGGCGCGTGGTCGGCTGGGTCACGTCAGGCGGCTATGCGCATTATGTGCAGAAGTCGATGGCGCAGGGCTACGTCCCCGCAGCGCTTGCCGAGGACGAAAGTGCCGGGCTGTTCGAGATCGAGATCCTCGGTCACCGGCGCCCGGCCCGCATCAATGTCGAAGCGCCCTTCGATCCGAGCGGCGAGAAGATGCGGACCTGAGTTTCGACCATGGACAACGCGGGGCCGAAGGGCAGCTTTGGCCGGCATCGCAAGATCATGCCGTTCGAAGCCGACTCGATCGAAGCCTTGCGCGACGCCTCCCGCCAGAAGGCGGCTTCGCTCAACCAGCATGTGCTGGGCTACGGTGCGCAGGCCGAGGCTGAATGGGCCGCGGCGGGCATTGCCGCGCCCGATCTGGCGGCGATGCGCCAATACCGGCTGGAGCGCATCCGCGCCGAGCTGAGGCGCCGCGGCTATGCCGGCGCCGTGCTCTACGATCCCGTCAACATCCGCTACGCCACCGACTCGACCAACATGCAGCTGTGGGTGGCGCACAACCCGACGCGGCATTGCTTTGTCGCCGCGGAGGGGCCGGTGGTGCTGTTCGACTATTTCTCCTGCGAGCATTTGTCCGATCATTCCGGCGTCGTCGACGAAGTGCGACCGGCAGTGTCGTGGATGTATCTCTATGGCGGTGAGTTGACCGAGCAAAAGGTCCGCCGCTGGGCCGCAGGAATAGCCGATCTGGTGAAAGAGCATGGCGGCGGCAACAGCCGCATCGCCGTCGACCATATCAATCCGGAAGGCGTCGAGGAGCTGGCTCGCCTCGGCATTTCCATCGGCAATGGCGAAGCGTTGATGGAGAACGCGCGGCTGATCAAATCACCCGACGAGATCCTCGCCATGCGCCGCGCGATCGTCGCCTGCGAGGCGGCGATGGGCGAGATGGAACAAGCGCTGAAGCCGGGGACTTCCGAAAACGAATTGTGGGCGGAACTGCACCGCGGCAACATCGCGCGCGGCGGCGAATGGATCGAGACGCGACTGCTGACGTCAGGCCCGCGCACCAATCCGTGGTTCCAGGAATGCTCGTCGCGCAAGATCGAGGCTGGCGATCTCGTCGCCTTCGACACCGACCTGATCGGCCCCTACGGCTTCTGCGCCGACCTGTCGCGCACATGGCTGTGCGGCGATGGAAAGCCGACCAGCCAACAGCGCGACCTGTTCCGCATCGCTGCCGACCAGATCGGGCACAACACGGCACTGATGCAGCCAGGCATCTCGTTTCGCGACCTCGTCGAACGCTCGGCGGTGCCGCCCGGCGACTGCTTCCCGACGCGCTACGGCGTGCTCTATCACGGCGTCGGTCTGGCCGATGAATACCCGACCTTGCCGCATGCCAGCGACTGGACATCGGACACTCCGGACGGCGTGCTGGAACCGGGCATGGTGCTGTGCGTGGAAAGCTATATCGGCAGGCTTGGCGGGCGCGAAGGCGTCAAGATCGAGGAACAGATACTGATCACCGAGACGGGCAACGAACAGCTCTCAACCTACCCGTTGGATAAGAGACTGCTCGGCTAGCCCGGCAATGGCCTCGCGCAACGCCCCAACCGTCTTTTCCGGTGTCCCTGCGGCGGTGATGTAGGGCAGGCCTTTGCGCCGTCCGGTCCAGCCAACGACCGCCACCCTTTTCGCCGCCGGCTCGAAACGCTGCGCCAGTGCCCAGCTCTTGCAGTCGATGGCCGCTATATCGGCCTTGCCCTCTGCAATTGCGACGATCGAGGAACGGTGCCCACCGCTTTCGCTGCGCGAGGCAAAGAGGTCAAGGCTCTCGCCCATCGCCTCCAGGTCGCGCGTCAAACCGAGGAACCCCGACATCGAATCGAGGCTGTTGAAGGTGAAGCGCTTGCCGCGGATCCGATCTAGTGGGATCAGCGGGCTGCCGTCATTGGGCGAGGCAACCGACGGCGCGCCATCCGCCAGCATGACGATGGCGCTGGAATAGAGCTCGCCCTGCCCGCCTTCGTAGGCGTCGTAGCTTGGCTGGGCAACCACCTGCACATGCCTGGACAGGCCGAGTTCCATCGGCCCCCAGCAGGTCTGCGCGAACAGCAGCGCCGGGTGCAGCCACAGTCTGTGAAAATCGAGTTCGTCCGGCGGCAATGTCACTGGGTCGGGTGCGATCAATGCACCGGCAGCATCACGAATACCGCCCGGCACCGGCGGCAGGTCTCCATTGCGCCGCACGATGGTTTGCGGTGCGTCGATACCCTTTTGCCGAAACACGTCGCGCAACAGCATCCATTGCGCGTCGACCTCGCCGCGCATTTCGGGCCAGTCATACATCGGCAACGCCGCAACCAATTCACTCATGCCGATATCAAATCATCATGTCTGGAAAAATGATCGCAAAAACGCGGCGCCCAATCAGAATTGGCCGACACGGATTCCGGGTAGACCGGAATTATTCCTTCGGCGGCTCCGCGGGAACCGGCGCACTGCCGAGTCCGCTGATGCTGCGCGCCCTGATGCGCGGCTTGAAGGCCCTGCCCGGCTCGGCTTGACGCCGCAGCACCGGGTGCACGATCGGCTCCTTCGCCTTGAACGCATAGGCTTTGATCAGCGCGAAATAGTTGGGATAGGCATAGCCATTGTTCATCCGCAGCCATTCCTCACGGCGGTCGCGAAACAGCTTGGGCAGCTTGTACCAGGCCACGGTCGGGGTCTTGTGATGGACGAAGTGCAGATTGTTGTTGAGGAACAGGAACGACAGCGGCGAGCGCTCGACGATGACCGTGCGGCCTTCCGGATGTTCCGACCATTGATGCTCGGCGAAAGTACGGATCGAGATCAGCGACTGGCCGAGCCAGACCGGCACCAGAATGTAAAGCCACAGCGGGATGCCGAAGCCGAACTGCACGATCGGCATCACGACGGCAAGGCCGATCGCATGCAGCAGCCAGGCCTTGCGGATCGCCTTGTCACCGGCGATCACCTGCTTGGCATCGTCGATGAAGAAGCCGACGCAGGACAGCCACGGGCCAAGCACGAAGCGGCCGGCCATGGTGTTGTTGATCTTGAGCAGGAATTTCATCGTCGGCGGCAGTTCGTCGTGCTGCCAGAGCGCCTGATAATAGCTTTCCGGATCGTCCAGCGGGTCCGTCAGCCGCTCGTCGGCGTGGTGGCGCAGATGAATGGTCTTGAAGCGGCGGAATGGCCAGACCAGACCGATCGGCAGGAACACGAAGGCTTCATTGACCCGCGCGTTGCGTGTCGGATGCCCGTGCAGCACTTCGTGCATGATCGACGATTGCAATGCGGCGGTCAAAGCCAGGATGGCGAGCGCCAGGACGGGGTAGGATGGCCAGAGCAGGAAACCGGTGGCGAGCCAAGTTGCGTAGCAGAAGAAGGCGAGTACCACGGTCGGCCACTCTATGGCCGGTGCGCTGTGTCGCCTGATGCTCTTGCTCGTCATGCTATCGACCACTGCCCCTCAGTCGCCGGAGCCCCAATTGGCTCCTGACAACATTGTGTCAGGAGAAGTGATTCCACTCAACGAGACAAAGTACACAAACTGTTGCGATTGCGCATTTTTGACCGCACTTGTTACACATTGTAAACAGGCTTATGGATTCATTTACGCCTGAGGTGCGCTCGGAAGCGATTCGGCGCAAATTTTTCCTCAATCGAGGTGGAGCACGGACATGGACAAGCGCGACCTGTCGACGATCTTCCGCGAGCGCCTGAAAACACTCTTGACACGCTCCGACCTGAACCAGTCGGCCTTCGCGACTGCGGTCGGCATCGACCGTTCGGCGCTGTCGCAGCTGCTGTCGGGCGCCTCGACGCGTCTGCCCCGAGCGGAAACGCTGCTCAACATCGCCGCCGAGTTCAAGGTGTCGCTCGATTGGCTTCTCGGCCTCAGCCAGGACGAGGGCCTCACCGGCGAAATCCGCGAGAGCTTGGAGATCGAGGAGGCACCGGACGGCTTCGACCGCACGCTGCTGGCCAAATGGCATGCCGAGGCGGCCGGCACCAAGATCCGCTACGTACCGGCCGGCATTCCCGACCTTCTGCGCACCGAAGCATTGGTCGACTACGAAGCCGGCATCACCAACAAGAGCCGCCTCGCCCAGGCCGGCGAAACGCAATACCGCATCGACTACAACAGGCGGCCGGAAACCGACATGGAAGTCTGCATGCCTCGCCATACGCTGGAGATTTTCGCCCGCGGCCTGGGTGTCTGGGATCGTTTCCCGGAAGCCGACCGCCGCGCCCAATTGCTGCACATGGCGACGCTGCTCGACGACCTCTACCCCACCTTCCGGCTGTTTCTCTATGACGGGCGGATTCGCTATTCCATCCCCTACACCATCTTCGGTCCCTATCGCGCCGCCATTTATGTCGGCGACATGTATCTGGTGCTCAACGCCACCCAGCCGATCCAGACGCTGATCCAGCATTTTGACAATTTGATCCGCGCCGCCGACATCAACGCGCACGAGGCGTCCGGCTTCGCGCACAGGCTGGCCGGCATGTCGTTCCCAACAGGCACTGTCTGATCTCTGGCAATCATGGTCCTCTGGTGGAGCCTCGTCCCGGCCACGCCATTTCCATTTTTGAAGGACAGCTCATGCCCGATCCGCGCCGCATCGTCGTTCCACCCCAGTCGGGCCGCGCCATCCGCGTCTCACGAGGCGACCTCATCCGCATCATCGATCCCAAAGGACAGCAGGTTTCCGATCTCTGGGCTTTCAGCACCGACCCGGCGCTTGACTGGCTGAGCACCTCGCAGACCCGTGACATCACCGAGCGGCTTTTTCCCGCAATCGGCGACAGTTTCTTCAGTGCCGCCGCCAAGCCGATGCTGACGCTGGTCGAAGATGGCTCGCCGGGTCCGCACGACATGCTTTACCCCGCTTGCGACAGCGCGCTTTATGAGCGCGCCGGATTTCCCAATCATCCGAACTGCCGGGACAATCTGATGCAGGCGCTGGCCACAGAGGGCATATCGCTGCCTTTCGCCCCCGATCCGGTCGATCTCTTTCAGAACTCCTTGCCGGAACCCGACGGTCGGCTGGTGGTTTCCGCGTCGATCAACCCGCCGGGCGGCTATGTGACGTTGCGCGCCGAACAGGACCTCCTGCTGGTGGTCACCGCCTGCTCGGTCGACCATCACCCGACCAATGGCGGCATCTGCACCGAGATCCACGTCGAGATCACCCCCGGATCGTGAGGAAAGGGCTCCATCTGGCCGAGCGGTCGCGGCAAAATCATTGACTACACATAAAGACTTCTTTATATCCTTATTCGAATTCGAAACATGAAAGCCAATCCGATGACGACCACCAACCCGATCGATACGCTGCTGGCTGAAAAGGGCGTGCTGCTAGCCGATGGCGCCACCGGCACAAACCTGTTCGCCATGGGGCTGGAGGCGGGCGAGGCGCCAGAGCTGCTCAACGAGACGGCGCCCGACACCATCACCAGCCTGCATCAGAATTTCGTCGATGCCGGCGCCGACATCATCCTCACCAACTCGTTCGGCGGCACCCGTCACCGCTTGAAGCTGCACCATGCGCAGGATCGCGTGCACGCGTTGAACAAACGCGCCGCTGAGCTTGCGCGTGCGGTCGCCGGCAGGGCCGGCCGCAAGGTCATCGTCGCCGGCTCGGTCGGCCCGACCGGCGAATTGCTGGTGCCGCTGGGCGCCATGACCTATGACGAGGCGGTCGACGCCTTCGCCGAGCAGATCGAAGGCCTCAAGGAAGGCGGCGCCGAAGTCGCCTGGATCGAGACGATGTCGGCTCCAGACGAGATCCGGGCCGCCGCCGAGGCTGCTATCCGCGTCGGCCTGCCCTACACCTATACCGGTTCCTTCGACACTGCCGGCCGCACCATGATGGGCCTGCTGCCCAGGGATATCCACGGCGTCACCGACGGGCTGTCGCAGGCGCCGCTCGGCGTTGGCGCCAATTGCGGCGTTGGCGCGTCCGACATCCTGGCCTCGCTGCTCGACATGACCGAGGCGAAGCCGGAGGCGACGGTGATCGTCAAGGGCAATTGCGGCATTCCCGAATTCCGCGGCACCGAAATCCATTATTCCGGCACGCTAGAACTGATGGCCGATTATGTACGCCTCGCCGTCGATGGCGGCGCCAAGATTATCGGCGGCTGCTGCGGCACCTCGTTCCAGCACCTTGCCGCCATGCGCAAGGCGCTCGATGCGCACACCAAGGCGGATCGTCCGACGGTTGCCGCGATCGTCGAGCGCATCGGTCCGATGCGCAACAAGGTCGCGACGGAAAACACCGCCGAGACCAGCGAAGCCCGGCGCGAGCGCCGCCGCAGCCGGGCCTGACCTCATCGATTTCGGTTATTCGCTGTTGTCGGCGTAGCTCGACTGCGCCGACTTGAAGTCGACCACATTGTCGCCGCGCATCGTCATCAGCGCGCCTGAAGCGCTGGGGTCGGTGATCTGTTCCAGCATGATGCGGAAGCGGTCGTTGGTCAGCGCCGACAGGGCGGTGTGGCGCGCCTGTGCGACATCGTCACTGATACGCCTGGATTCCGATGATGGGGCCGATGAAACCGCCGAGGCGTCTGGCGCTGGGGGTATCGAGTTGGCGATAGTCCTGATCTGCAATTTCGGCTCCCTCAAGCCCAGTACACCTGTCCTGCGTAACAAGGAGGGGGTTGCCATCCGGTACCGGAAATGCCGCGCAATTTAACGACCCATAAAATCCGCGAAAAAAGGCCGGCAAGGTTTCCCTCGCTGGCCTGCCTCACCCGCCCGCGGTCGGTTCCCCCGTATCAGAACGATCCCATCTGAAAGAAACCGGCCGTCATCATCACTTACCGGTTACCGCCCAGCGCAGAGGTAAGGCGCACAAGCGAGAGGAACTCGGCCCTGTACCCAAACGGGTCGGCTCCTCGAGCGGCAGTGGCGATCTCCATGATCTTGTCGTAGCCGAACTTCGCGGTCGCATCCTCGTCGCGCAGCTTCTGGCCGAAGGCGGCAACCGCGACGGAGAAGCGCTGATCGGTGCTGGCCTGGTCGAAGGACGAAATCTCGTTGGCCGAGGTCACCGGCGTGGTGATCAGTTTCGAGACGTCTTCATTCGGCAGCTTATAGCGGATCTTGACGAAGGCATATTCGTCCGCATTGGCGACGCCGCCATTGTCCACCGACGCCTGGCCATAACGCAGTTGGTCGATCTGCTCGCCACCACTGCCCTTGGGCGTGATCTCGTAGATCGCGGTGACCGAGTGGCCCGAACCGATATCGCCGGCATCGACGCGGTCATTGTTGAAATCCTCGCGGTTCAAGGCGCGGGTCTCGTAGCCGATCAGGCGATATTCCGAGACCTTGTTCGGGTTGAACTCGACCTGGATCTTCACGTCCTTTGCGATGGTGAACAGCGTCGACGAGGCATCCTCGACCAGCACCTTTTCAGCCTCGGCCAGCGTATCGATATAGGCGGCGGTGCCGTTGCCGTTCTGGGCAATGGTTTGCATCATCTGGTCGTTCAGATTGCCGCGGCCGAAGCCGAACACCGACAGGAAAACGCCGGTCTTGCGCTCGCTTTCGATCAGCCGCTTGAGGTCGTCGTCATCGGTCTGGCCGACATTGAAGTCGCCGTCGGTAGCAAGCATCACGCGGTTGACGCCGTCCTTGACGAAGGATTTTTGCGCCAGCCTGTAGGCTTCCTTGATGCCCGCCTCGCCGGCCGTGCTGCCACCGGGCGTCAGATTGTCGATGGCGCTGAGGATCTTGTCCTTTTCGGACGCCTTGGTCGGCTCCAGCACTGTGCCGGCGTCACCGGCATAGGTCACGATCGAGATAGTGTCGTCGGCCTTCAGCTTGCTGACCAGCAGGCGAAATGCCGATTTGAGCAGCGGCAGCTTGTCCGGCTCGTCCATCGAGCCCGAGACATCGATCAGGAAGACCAGATTGGCCTTCGGCTGCTCGGTCGGCTTGACGTCAAAACCCTTGATGGCGACATGCATCAGCTTGGTCTGCGTGTTCCACGGCGTCGGCATGACGCTGACGGTCGAGTTGAATGGTGTCGAGGCCGACTCCGGACCCTTCCAGTCATAGGGGAAGTAGTTGATCATCTCCTCGACGCGAACAGTATCGGCCTGCGGCAGGGTGCCCTGCTTCAGCGAGCCGCGCACGAAGGAATAGGAGGCCGTGTCGACGTCGATCGAGAAGGTCGAGACCGGATCCTCGAGTGCCGCATGCACCGGATTGGTCTTGAAATCCTCGATGCGGTCGCGGTTTTCCGGTTGCGGCTGCATCTGGTCGGCCGGCAAGATCGACGGCTGCTGCGGCGCCATCAGCTTGGATTCGGCCGGCATGCGGGCTCGCGAGGTGCTGGGTACACTTGCAGCGCCATCCAGCGCGAATTCACCTGTCGGTGCCGGCGGCGCAGGCTCGGCCAGCACACCGCGCTCCAGCGCATTTTGTTGTGCCGCGCCGGAAGCAACGGTCGATTCGGATTTCTGCGGCGAGGCCGGCGCCACAAGCGCATCGGTGGCGCCGCGGCTTTCCACATCCGCGTCTGCCTTCTTGTCCTTCTCCAACTCGCCGCGAGCCGGCTTCGGTTCGGCGGTCGTCGGCTTCACCGTCGCCGGCTTATCGGCCAGCGTCTCGGTGATTTTCTCGTCGCCGCCGAATTTGGGCGGCTGTTCCCTCAGCAGATGGAAGGTGGCGTATCCGGCGATCGGCAGGGCGACGAGCCCGGCAAGGGCCGGCGTGGCAATGAGTTTCTTTTGCATGATCTCGCTCCAGAGCTTTTGTGCTCGCTCTGTGAGACGAAGCCCGCCAATCGATCCTTGGGTGACAGCAGAAATATTTTCCTGATCATAGGCGCGCAGGGCGGCCTCGAAGGCACGTGCCTTGGCATCCTTGGCGGGCGCCGGTGCTGCGATATCGCGCAGTCTGTTGAGTTCGTTGTCGTCGACCATGGTCACACTTCCCCGGCCGCGCGCATCAGCGTCTTCAGCCGTTTCTTCGCTTCATGGATGTGCCAGGAAACCGTCGTCTCCGAGATCGCCATCGCCTCGGCGGCGGCCGCGTGGCTCAATCCTTCGCCATAGACCAAAAGCACGGCGTCGCGCTGCTTGTCCGGCAGTTGCCGCACCGCCGTCCACAGCGCTTCGGCCGGATCTTCCGGTTCGACCGACGCCTCGCCTGAGATCAGTGCATGGACGCCATAGGCCTCTGTCTTGACTGTCTCGCGGGCGGATTTGCGCATCATGTCGCGCGCGGCGTTCAGGGTCACGGAATAGAGCCATGTGGTGAAGGCCCCGCCGCCGCGATAGCCGCGGATCGCCTTGCCCAGCCTGACGCAGACTTCCTGGGCTATGTCCTCGGCATCGGCCTTCCTGCCGCACCAGCGATAGGCAGCGCGATAGACGAAGTCATAGTGCCTTTCCAGCAATGTGCTGAAGGCTCCCCTGTCTCCGCCCTTCGCCCGCCCGATCAGTTCGGCGTCGGAGGCTTCGCTTTCATCCAGCATCATCGCCATCATTTGCCTGTTGGACGAAGGCTAATGGCTAATCCTTGGGGCAATGGAAAGATTTTTTTGGAAACCGCCGGATCGTGACCGCCGGCACCCCGCTTGACACATCCATATCTCGGCGGTTATACGTCAATCAATAGCCACCGGGTTATCGATCCAAAATGAACAACGCTCACGATGTCCTCTTCAGAACACTCTCCGATCCGACGCGCCGTGCGATCTTCGAGCGCCTGTGCCGGCAAGGCGAGCAGACGGTCGGTGCCCTCACGGCCCAGTCGGGGGTCTCGCAGCCGGCGGTGTCGAAGCATCTCGGCGTGCTCAGGCAGGCCGGGCTCGTGCGCGACCGCCATCAAGGACGGCAGACCCATTATAGCGCCCAGCTCGCAGCACTTTCCCCGCTGACCGACTGGACGAACCAGATGAATGCGTTCTGGCAGAGCCGGTTCGACGACCTCGAAAATTTGCTCAAAAGAATGGACCAATGACCAACATTGCGACCGAAACGCGCTCCGTCGTCGTCGAACGTGAGATCCCCTATCCGCCGGAGAAAATCTGGCGCGCGCTGACCCAACCGCATCTGATCGAGGAATGGCTGATGAAGAACGACTTCAAGCCAGTCGTGGACCACCGTTTCAATCTGCGAAAGGAGCCGCAACCCGACGTGAGCATTGTTGTCGACTGCCAGGTAACAGCCGTCGAGCTGAACAAGACACTGTCCTACACGTGGCAGGCCTATGGCCTCGAGAGTGTCGTCACCTGGACCCTCATGCCGACCAGCACGGGAACCCGGTTGCGTATGGAACAGTCCGGCTTCCGGCCGGATCAGGAGCAGGCGTATCGGGGCGCGACGAGTGGGTGGCGGCAGTACTTTACAAATCTGAGTCAGGTCCTGGCGCGGATAGATTGAACCCGCCGACATGCGGATCACGGGTCCGCGTCGGCTGTTTTGACAGGAGGAACTATTGGACTGGAACATGTGGGTTCGGCAAATTCATCGCTGGCTGTCGATCATCTTTACGCTGACCGTCGTCGCCAATTTCGTCACCATGGCATTCGGCCAGCCTCCCGCCTGGGTGGTCTATTCGCCGCTCCTGCCGCTCTTCCTGCTGCTGTTCAGCGGCCTGTACATGTTCGTGCTGCCCTATGCCGCCAAGGGCCGCGGCGCGCAGCGTGCCGGCGGATAGGAGTGGGGCAGAATGGCCAAGACGCTGGGACAATCGACCAAGGCCGCACCGGTCCTGCTCTCGGGCGGCAACCCGAAAATCGCCAAGGGCGACGGCGACGCTCCGGTGCAGGCCTACATCACTGCAATGCCGGGCTGGAAGCGTGGCCTCGGCGAGCGGCTCGACGCGCTCATCGAACACAACGTGCCCGACGTGCGCAAGGCCGTGCGCTGGAACTCGCCCTTCTACGGCGTCGAAGGCCAGGGCTGGTTCGTGAGTTTCCATGTCTTCAACCACTATTTGAAGGTGACCTTCTTCAGCGGCACGTCGTTACGGCCGATTCCGCCTGGCGGCACGGCCAAGAGCAAGGATGTGCGCTTGATCGACATCCGCGAAGACGATCCGTTCGATGAGGCGAGGATGGTGGAATGGATCAAGCAGGCCGCGGCCCTGCCCGGCTGGATCCCGTAATGACCGACTATGACAGAGGAAAAAGAGCAATGAAGATCAAGCTGACCAGCGTGTATGTGGACAACCAGGAAAACGCACTGCGCTTCTACACCGACGTGCTGGGCTTCACCAAAAAGGCCGATTTCAGTAATGGGCCTTATCGTTGGCTGACCGTGGCCTCGGCTGAAGAGCCTGATGGAACCGAACTGCAGCTCGCGCTCAACGACAACCCGGCCGCCAAGGCCTATCAGGAAGCCATCTTCAAGCAGCGCCAGCCCGCCGTCATGTTCTTCACCGACGACGTCAAGGGCGACTACGAGCGTATCAAGGCGAAGGGTGGCGCGTTATCAAACCGCCGACCGAGGTGACCGGCTCGACCATCGCCCAGTTGAACGACAGCTGCGGCAACCTCATTCAGATCACCCAGCTGGCGCGCTGGTAACGGGCGACGGTTGAAACGCGTCGAGGCACAGGAGACACCCAATGACCCCCTCGCAACAGATCGACCAGCTGATCGCCGGCCTCACCGATTGGCGCGGCGAGACGCTCGCCGGCATCCGCAAGACCATCCTTGCAGCCGACCCGGACATCGTCGAGGAGTGGAAGTGGATGGGCAGCCCGGTATGGTGCCTCGACGGGAACATCGTGGTCGGCAACGCCCACAAGGACAAGGTGAAACTCACCTTTTCCCATGGCGCCAGCCTGCCGGACCCCGACAATCTGTTCAACAATGGTTTTGGCGGCAAGGTGTGGCGGGCAATCGACATGTTCGAGGGCGACAGGCTCAATGAGGGCGCTTTAAAAGAGCTCGTCCGCGCAGCGATCGATTACAATCAGGCCAAAAAGAAGAAGAAAGCGGCTGCCGGGGCGAAGCCACGGACGCAAGTCTAGGCCGCCTGGCCTGCCACCCAGCCCGACGACCATGCCCACTGGAAATTATAGCCACCCAGCCAACCCGTGACATCGACGACTTCGCCGATGAAGAACAGGCCCGGCACGGATTTCGCCTGCATCGTCTTCTGGTCCAGCCCGTTGGTGTCGACCCCACCCAGCGTCACTTCGGCGGTCCGGTAGCCCTCTGAGCCGGCAGGCTTGATGCGCCAGTCATTGACTGCGGCAGCTATGGTTTTCATCTGGGCGTCGGAAAGATCAGCAAGGTTGCCGTCGATCCCGGTGCGCTCGGCGATCGACTGCGCAAGCCGCTTCGGCAGATGATTTGCCAGCACCGTCTGTGCCGCTTGCCGCCCATTGCTTCGCTTGGCCACCCGAATGAGGTCCGCCACGTCAACTCCCGGCAGCATGGCGATGCGGATTTCATCGCCCTCCCGCCAATAGGACGAGATCTGCAGGATGGATGGCCCGCTGACGCCGCGATGCG
The DNA here is from genome assembly GCF_055811675.1 of Mesorhizobium sp. WSM4808. Taxonomy (NCBI): domain Bacteria; kingdom Pseudomonadati; phylum Pseudomonadota; class Alphaproteobacteria; order Hyphomicrobiales; family Phyllobacteriaceae; genus Mesorhizobium; species Mesorhizobium sp. WSM4808. Next base: position 385,127 of record NZ_JBVVQX010000001.1, on the reverse strand, counting down.
TGAACAGCATCGCTTCGGAGAACCGCGTCTTGCCGCAGGCGACTTCCGCGTCGACGACGTTGCCGGCCAGGGGCGCCAGCCGTTCGAGCGTGTTTGCGTCGAAGGTCAGCGGCACCAGCGCCGGTCGCGTTTCGACAATGGCAAGGCCGAACCGTTCGGCAAGCTCATAGCCGAAACCGGTCGCCCCCATCTTGGGGATCGACTTGCCGCCGCAGGCCACCACCAACGACTGGCAAGTAACCAAGCCTGTGGAGAGGGTGAGCGCAAACCCCTCCACGGTTTTGCGGACATCCTCAACGCTGGCCGAGAGCGCCAGCTCCACGCCCCTGCCCTGCATTTCCGAGACCAGCATGTCGATGATCTGGCGCGCCGAGCCGTCGCAGAACAGCTGCCCAAGCGTCTTCTCGTGATAGGCAATGCGGTGGCGTTCGACGAGGGCGATGAAATCGCGCTGCGTGTAGCGACTGAGCGCCGAAATGCAGAAATGCGGATTGCCCGACAGAAAATTCTTCGGGCTGGCATGGATGTTGGTGAAATTGCACCGGCCCCCGCCGGAGATGCGGATCTTCTCGCCAGGCGCCGCCGCATGATCGAGGATCAGCACCGAACGGCCGCGCTTGGCCGTCTCCACGGCGCACATCATTCCGGCGGCACCCGCGCCGATGATCACGACATCATAAGATTGCATCAGGCTATTCGTTCCCGCTCGACCGGCTCATTTGGGGCGCGCCACTTGCGCTGCCTGGTACCACTTTGGTCAGATGGTTTTCTAGCAATCCGTCCCAGCAGCCTGGTGATCTGGGGGGTGACGATTGTGGTGAACAACCCGGGATCGCTGAAAGCTCTTGCGGACAGCATTGCCCCATGAACCGATGCCATCAGCATCTGGGCCTCCTCCTCCGGCCGATTGTTCAAGCGGAACAAGTCCTGCTCCATTCCAGCCCGCAGCACCGACGTAAGCCATTCCGCGAGATTTTGGAAATGGGCACGAACGCGTGATGCGACCTCTTCCGGCAGCATCTGCATCTCGCCGGCGAGCATCGCGCAGACACAGAAGGACGGCGAGGCATCGCGAATGCATGTCCGCCAATAGTTCAGATAGGACTGCAGTTGTTCAGCAGGGCTTGAGAGTTCTCCCCGGAGAGATTCCAAACCCGCTTCGGCCTGCCGCCTGTAACTATCCACCAGCACGGAAACCAGCTCGGCCTTCGTCGGAAAATGATGGTGGATACTCGCCTTCCTGATGCCGATGGCAGCCGAGATATCGGCATAGCTGAACCCGTTGTAGCCTCCCGCGACGATGAGAGACTGCGCGACATCGAGAATCTTTTCTGAAGTCGAAGCCATTGATTTCATATCGCTGCCTACCTTCTGGTAGGCAAATTGTCAACGTTGTGCATCGTTCCCGATTCTCACAGGGACGTGTCCGGACATCGGGTTGACTCAAAGGCTTTGCCTACCTACTGATAGGTAGACAGCAACAAGGAATCTGCCGATGCAAAACCAATCATTCACCCAGTCCAGCTGGCTACGATCCTATTATTTCGCACGCGCCATATTCTCTATCGCCTGGGTTGCTGCTGCCATTCTGTTCGGCGGGCAACCCGGTCCCACCGCGCTTCTGCTCGTGATCTACCCCGCATGGGACGCCCTCGCCAATCTGGTCGACGCCAGGGTAAATGGCGGCCTGAAGGCCAACTCGTCCCAGGCATTGAATGTGGTGGTCAGCCTGATAACGACGCTCGCCGTCATCGTGGCGGTCGCCAACAGCATGTATGCCGTTCTGGCCGTGTTTGGGGTCTGGGCGATCCTCTCGGGCCTGCTGCAACTGAACACGGGACTAAAGCGTTGGCGCTACCAAGGCGCACAATGGGCGATGATCCTGAGTGGTGCGCAGTCGGCCCTCGCCGGCGGCTTCATGATCAGCCGATCCCTCGGCACGGCTGCGCCGACGATTCTGGACATCGCCCCTTATGCCGGGTTCGGCGCGTTTTACTTTCTGCTTTCCGCAATTTGGCTTGTCGTAGCAGCCTATCGCAAGGCAAACGCCTAGGCGCAGCCTGATCCGGCGGCGGCAAGGTGAACAGTCATCTGCCGCCGTCGAAAGGGCAAGCATCGCTCACTCTTCGCCGCATCGGCTGCCGTTCTGGTTCAAAGACGCGTAGCGTCCTGCTCAGAGTCGACCTGTGTGCGATCAGTGCGCAGTGACTCCTGCCTTAAATCAGCGTCTCTGCGAACAGCGTCGTCAATCGCTTCCAGTGGCGTTCGGCACCCGCGGCGTTGAAAACGCTATGATCGGGCACGCACCAGCCATGCGCCATCCCGGCATAGTTCTCGATGACATGATCGACTTCCGCAACCCTGAGCGCCTCGGCCAGCCGCGCCGACTGTTCCGGCGGGAAACTCCTGTCGACACCCGACATGCCGACATAGACGCGCGCCTTGATCGAGGCTGCCTTGCGATGCGGGCTGTCGGCGGCGTCGCTGGCCAGATTGCCGCCATGGAAGCTTGCGGCCGCCCTTATCCTGTCGGGATAGTTAGCGGCGGCGTTCAACGCCCGGCCGCCACCCATGCAATATCCCACCGCGCCAATCGGCCCGGTGATGCCCTCGGCAGCAAGCGCGTCGAGGAACGCACCGCTGTCGCTAATGGTCATCTCCTGTGTCGTGCCGGTGACCAGCGCCATCAGCGGGATTTTGGTCTTTTCTTCGGCGAAGGCGGTCTTGGCGTCGAACGGCCCGTAAGGCGCATTGCGGTAGAACAGGTCCGGCACCAGCACCGCATAGCCTTCATTCGCCAGCCGCTCGGCCATACCGTCGAGCGCCGGCCGCGGACCGAAGGCGTCCTGATAGAGGATGACGCCGGCCTTGGCAGGAGATGCGTTTGCCGAGCGGAAAAGCCCGGCATTGGCAACACCATCCCTGGTCTTGATCTGAATGTCGTGTTTCGTCATCGCCCGCTCCGTTCGACTGATGCGCGATACATATCCGCGCAAGGCCATACGGCAAGGCATTCCCGGGGCGTGGCAGTCAACATTTCGTGCAGGATTGCGGACGCTATTGCTCGCCCTCGCGCACGGTTCGCGCGCCGACATGCAGCGCACGGCCGGCACCGAGCCCCATAATGGCTACGCCAAGCCCGAGCGCGACGAACAGGAACGCCGTTCCCGAAAAACTGCCGGTCCAATCGCGGATCAGGCCCACCAGCAGCGGGCCGAATGCCGCCAGCACATAGCCGACGCCTTGCGCCATGCCTGAAAGATGCGCGGCGACATGCGAATCCGGCGAACGCAGCACGATCAAGCTCATGGCAGCCGCGATAAGGCCACCTTGCCCGATGCCTTGCAGGACCGCCCAGAACAGCATCGTCGAGGTCGGCGCAAAGAGAATGCCGAGCAGCGCGACCACCGCCGTGGCGACGAGCGCCACATTGATGCCGCGCTGGTCCTTCAGCCGCATCGCAAAGAATGGCACGGCGAGGCACGTGATGACCTGCGCCATCACTGACACCGAAACCATGGCGCCAGCGGTGGCCGCATCGAAGCCACGCTCGCGCAGGATCGGCGCCAGCCAGCCGAAGATGCAATAGGCGAGCGCCGACTGCAGCCCCATGAACAGCGTCACCTGCCAGGCCAGGCGATCGCGCCAAAGCCCGACGACGCGAAAGCCTTGATGGCTCACTTGCCGCCGGCTGCCCAGCGCCTGCGGAATCCAGATCAGCAACACAATCAGGGTCGGCACCGACCAGGCAGCAAGTGCTCCGGACCATGAACCGGTGACAAAATGCTCGATCGGCAGCGTGAAGCCCGCGGCGGCAGCCGAACCGGCGCAGAGCGCCATGGTGTAGAGCCCGGTCATGACGGCGGCCCTGTCGGCGAAATCGCGCTTCACCAGGCCTGGCAGCAGCACATTGCCGATGGCAATGGCGCCGCCGGCCAGGAAGGTCGCGACAAACAGCAGGGGAACCGTACCGAACCAGCGCAGGCCGGTTCCCAGCACCAGCAAGGCGAGCGCCCCGAGCAAGGTGCGCTCGGCTCCATAGCGCTGCGCAAGCCTTGGCGCGAAGGGCGCGAACAGGCCGAGGCACAGGACGGGCAGCGTCGTCAGCAGGCTGGCGCCCGTCGTCGACAGCCCGGTTGCCTGCATCACCTCGGGCAACAGCACCGACAGGCTCGAAAACAGCGGCCTCAGGCTGAAGGCGATCAGCACAAGGCTCGCGCCAAGCACGAGGCGCGCGGCACGGCTGCGCAGTTCAGGCGGCTGCGGTACGGGCAGGCTGTCGACTTCCGCGTCGATGAGTTCCAGACCCTCGATGGCGGCGGATTGCGCCTTCGGGTCAGGCTGACGAAAACTCTGGTTCATTGCGAAAGCAGTCTTTCAAGTTGGGCAAGCACCGGCGCCATGAAGGCGCGGACGGCGGCAACCGCGCGCTCGGGATCGCTTGCGGCAATGGCGCCGACGATTGCCGCATGCGCCTGGTGGTCCGGTTCGGGCAGATCGCCGTCGATGGTGGCATGGATGGTCTCGGTGATGGCAGCGGTGAAGAAGTCGTAGAGCTCCATCATCGCCCTGTTGCCGGACGCTGCGACGACGGATTTGTGGAAAGCGAGATCGCGCCGGATGAAGGCATCGCTTCCGCCGTCCGCGACGGTGCCGCGTTCGGCAAGCAGTTGCCGCATCCGCTTGAGATCGGCTGGCGTGTGGCGCAAGGCGGCGAGCCGTGCGGCCTCGAGGTCCAGCGCTGCCCGCGCCTCCCACTGATCGCGCAAGCCGCTGCGCTTGACCCGGTCGAGCGCGGCAGAGGTATTGACGGCGGAGCGCACATAGGTGCCCGAGCCCTGGCGCGTATCCAGCAATCCCTGCGAGACCAGCACCCGCACCGCCTCGCGCACCGTGCCGCGGCTGACCGACAGAAGGTCGGTCAGGGCTGCCTCGTTGGGGATACGCTCGCCGACGCCCCAGCGGCCGCTGACGATCTCGGCACGCAGGCTCTCGGTGGCGCTGTCGGTGAGATTGGTTCGGATAGCAGGTTGCATCGGTCTATTCATCAAGTCATCTGATGACTTGATGAATAGACTTGTGTCTAACTGCCGTCAAGATGCGCGAAGCGAACGAGCACCACGCAATTGGAATGGATCAGTTGGTGGCTCGTGCGAAGCTCGCCATGTGGAAGGCCTGAACCTCCGGCGGATAGCGATACTCCGTGCCATAGGGGCACGAATTGCGATCAAGGCAGCCGCCGCTGCGGCAAGGCGAGCCGCCGGCTTCACGCACATGCGCCAGGCAGGATTGATAAGCGAATCCTTGCTCGGAATAGGCGTCGACCGGGCAGGATTTCAGGCAGGGTTTCTCGACGCAGCTATCGCAAAGGTGAGGCGCCGCTTCGCCGGCTTGAATCGGAAGCTCGTCCTCGAACAGCAGCGCACCGCGATAGGCATGCCATAGCCCGTATTGCGGATGCATGAGGATGCCGAGCGGCGACGGCTTCAGTCCCTCCGCCCGCATCGCCCATTGCTGGAACGGCAGATAGGGCTTGTCCGACGGAGAAATCGCCCGTGCGCCGAATACCTCGGCCACGGCGCCGATCACTTCGCGCGACCACGTATCGAGCGGATTGGCGATGGTCTGCGATTGCTTGTCGAACCAGCGCAGGAAATGCGGCCAAGGCGCTGCACCAGCCTGCCCGACCAGCAAGACGGATTTGACGGGAGCACCTGAGAGGTCGGCAAACGGGGTTTCGCTCGCTCCGCACTTGAAGCCGCCGCGCAGGATTAGGCCATTGGCCGAAAGCACGGTCGCGATGTCCTCAACCCGGCGCCCCGCGGCAGTCATCCCTTCTTGACCGGATCGGAGAACGCGCTCCGCCAGACTTCCTTGTGGATGATGTTGGCGACTTTAGCCCCGCCTGATTCGGGCTCCTTTCAAGTGAAGGCGTCGGGCATCGACCCCTTCTTCTTGGCGATGAAGTCCTTCAACGCTTCGTCGATGCTCGGATCGAGATGCGGCGCCTCGTAGCTTTCCAGCCAGCGGCGGGCAAGCTCGTTGGCGCGCTGCGGCGCTGTCTTCTCGCCTTCGGCCAGCCACTGCTCGTAGGAATTGTTGTCGGCGATGTTGGAGCGGTAGAAGGCGGTCTGGAAATTGGCCTGGGTGTGGTCGCAGCCGAGATAGTGGCTGCCGGGGCCGACCTGGCGGATGGCGTCCATCGCCTGGCCGTTTTCCGACAGATCGACGCCCTCTGAGAATTTCTGCGTCATGCCGAGCTGGTCGATGTCCATCATGAATTTCTCGTAGCAGGACGCCAACCCGCCCTCGAGCCAACCGGCCGAATGCAGCACGAAATTGGTGCCGGCCAGGATGGTCGAGTTCAGCGTGTTGGCGCTTTCATAGGCCGCCTGAGCATCCGGAACCTTCGACGCGCAGAGCGAGCCGCCGGTGCGGAATGGCAGGCCGAGACGGCGCGCCAGCTGTGCGGCGCCATAAGACACCAGCGACGGCTCCGGCGTGCCGAAGGTCGGCGCGCCCGACTGCATCGATATCGACGAAGCGAAGGTGCCGAACAGCACCGGCGCGCCCGGCCGGATCAGCTGCGTGAACGAGGCGCCGGCCAGCACTTCGGCCAGGACCTGCGTCAGCGTGCCGGCCACCGTCACCGGGCTCATCGCGCCGGCAAGGATGAACGGCGTGACGATGCAGGCCTGGTTGTGGCGCGCATAGACTTTCAGCGCGCCGAGCATGGTCTCGTCGAACACCATCGGCGAGTTGGCGTTGATCAGGCTGGTCAGCACCGTGTTGTTCTCGACGAAATCGTCACCGAACACGATCTTGGCCATGGCGACGGTGTCTTCGGCGCGCTCCGGCGCGGTCACCGAGCCCATGAACGGCTTGTCGGAATATTTGATGTGGCTGTAGATCATGTCGAGGTGGCGCTTGTTGACCGGCACGTCGACGGGCTCGCACACAGTGCCGCCCGAATGGTGGATCGACGGCGCCATATAGGCGAGCTTCACGAAATTCTGGAAATCCTCGATCGTCGCGTAACGCCTGACGCCGTCGAGGTCACGCACGAAGGGCGGACCGTAGACCGGCGCGAACACGGTGGCATTACCGCCGATCTGCACCGAGCGCTCGGAATTGCGCGCATGCTGGGTGTAGACGGACGGCGCGGTCTTCAGAAGCGAGCGGCACAGCCCCTTGGGAAAGTGCACGCGCTCGCCCTTGACGTCGGCGCCGGCCTCTTTCCACAGTTGCAGCGCTTCCGCGTCATCACGGAAGATGATGCCGATCTCCTCGAGCACCGTGTCGGTGTTCTTCTCGATCAGCGCCAGGCCTTCCTCGTCCAGCACCTCGTAAACGTTGATCTTGCGTTTGATGTAGGTGAGCTGCGTACCCGGGCCACCGCCCGAACGTGCTGCCCGCCGGGCTGCTGCCCCGCCACTGGCGCCACGCCCACGTCGCGCGTTTGACGCTTCCTGATCGACTGCCGCGTGTTCGCTCATGGTGGTTCTTCCCTGAATCTGTTCTTGTCTGGAATCCATAGCAGCTGCCTCTCGCCGCTTCTTGCCAGATCGTAGCCATGCACCCTATTCGAAACGGCCCGCCAGCGCCAACGCCTGTCGCAAAATCGACAAGAATTCCAAGAGAGTTACGGTCGCTTTCCTTTTGCGGGAAGTCGCAAATCAGCTATGGATACATGCCCTCAGCGGGTTAGGTATGAACGCGAAGATGTGTGCCTTGCGACATGGTCGCGATGCCGGCAGGAGCTCGATACAAATGTCCGACGACGAGATCATCCTTTCCGAACTTTCCGATGACGAGTTGGTGCAGCAGATGCACGACGATCTCTACGACGGGCTGAAGGAAGAGATCGAGGAAGGCACCAACATCCTGCTCGAGCGCGGCTGGGTGCCCTACAAGGTGCTGACGGAAGCGCTGGTCGAAGGCATGCGCATCGTCGGCGAGGATTTTCGCGACGGCATCCTGTTCGTTCCCGAAGTGCTGCTGTCGGCCAATGCGATGAAGGCCGGCATGTTCATCCTGCGTCCGCTGCTCGCCGCCACCGGCGCGCCGAAGCAGGGCAAGATGGTGATCGGCACCGTCAAGGGCGACATCCACGACATCGGCAAGAACCTCGTGGGCATGATGATGGAAGGTGCTGGTTTCGACGTCATCGATCTCGGCATCAACAATGCGGTCGAGAAATATCTCGATGCGATCGAACAGCACCAGCCCGACATCATCGGCATGTCGGCACTGCTGACCACGACCATGCCCTATATGAAGGTCGTCATCGACACGATGAAGGAAAAGGGCATCCGCGACGATTACGTCGTGCTGGTCGGCGGCGCGCCGCTGAACGAGGAATTCGGCAAGGCCGTCGGCGCCGATGCCTATTGCCGAGACGCGGCAGTGGCGGTCGAGACCGCCAAGGACTTCATGAAGCGCAAGCACAATGTGCGCGCTTCGGCCTGATTGGCCAATTCGGCCGGACAATAGGAAAAGCCGCGCCTTGCAGCGCGGCTTTTTTGTTCCCAGATGAAGAAGGCCGGGTGCGGATCAGGGATTGTTGACAGTGTCCTCGACCGCATTGGCGGTTGATTTGACGTCCTTGCCGACGCCTCGGACGGTGTTCGCACAAGCCGTGAGGGCCAGGGCGCAGGTCAAGATGGCAATTGGCGTGATGCGTAGCAGTTTCATGGACGGTGTCTCCCTCAATAGATAAATTAGCGCTACAGCAACGAAGGCCGGCTCGACGGGTTCCATGGCCAAGACGCAAAAAACGAAACCGAATCAAGACGACAGGCTGCTCGTTATCGCCTGTGGGATGATTGCGCGCGAAATTCTGGCCGTCAAGGAACAGCTCGGACTGGATCACCTCGACCTGACCTGCCTGCCGGCAGAATTCCATTTCTATCCGGACCGCATCGCCCCGGCCATGGACAAGGCAATCGAAAAGGCCAAGGCCGAAGGCTACAGCAACATCTTCGTCGGCTATGCCGACTGCGGCACCGGCGGCCTGCTCGACCGCATCTGCGAGAAGCACGGCGTCGAGCGCATGGCGGGCCCGCACTGCTTTGCCTTCTATCAAGGCATGGAGGCCTATGCGAAAGTCGCCGACGACGACATGATGTCCTTCTACATGACCGACTTCCTCTGCCGGCAGTTCGACGCCTTCTTCATGAAACCGCTCGGCCTCGACAAGCACCCGGAGTTGATCAAGGACTATTTCGGCAACTACGAGAAGCTGATCTATCTGGCCCAGACCAATGATCCGGAACTCGACAAGGTCGCCGAAAAGGCAGCCAGAATGCTTGGTCTCGTCTATGAACGCCGCGCAACCGGCTATGGCGACCTGACGGCCGGAATGGCGCAGGCGGCTGCACACGCCTGAAGCAATTCCTGACCCCGCTATGCTCCAACCCTGGGTGACAGGCCGCCGAGAACGGGTAAGTTGTGCGCCATAAGGCAACAGGCCCTCCAGGCCATTCGAACGTGGAAACGCACCGATGACCCCTCGCCTCTCGATAGCCGCACTCGGTCTCCTCTGTTTCGCCCTGCCCGCTCATGCCGATGGCGACGTACAGAAACTCATCACCCCGGCCGACAAGAAGCGGCTCGACAATTATGGCGAGACGCGCAAGGCGGCGCTTGCCGAGGCGAAAGCTGGAGATGCGGCCGAGGTCAAGCAACTCGACGCCTTGCTGGCAAAACCGCTGGTGGCCTTTTCCGACAAGGACCTGACCGGCAGTTGGCGGTGCCGCACCATCAAGGCCGGCGGGTCTTTGCCGCTCGTCATCTATGGCTGGTTCAAGTGCAAGGTCACCGACGACGGTTCCGGCTGGCGGCTGGAAAAGATCAGCGGCTCGCAGCGCACCAAGGGCCGCTTCTTCGATGATGGCGAGAAACGCGCGATCTATCTCGGCTCCTTCTATGTCAACGATGATCCGGCAAAGCCCTACGGCAGCGGCCCGCAAACCGACCAGGTCGGCTATGCCTTCCGCAACAGCGCCAAGGAATGGCGCATCGAATTTCCGGCGCCCTACTACGAATCGAAGCTCGATATCATCGAATTCAAGCGCTGACTGTGTATCGAAGGCTGATCACCAAGGATTAACCCGGACGCCCTAGCATCCCGACCATTATCAAGAACGGGTTGCTTGGAGGGGGCAAGATCCATGGCAGCATCAGAATCCAGTACGCGGATCGTGGTCGTCACCGGAGGCGGCCAGCATGTCTGGGCTATCGTCAACGCGATCACCGACCGCGTCGGCCCTGTCAGCGTCATCCTCGAAACGCCTGAATCCAAAAAGCAATTGCTTCGCGGCCGGGCTCGCCGCCAGGGCTGGATCTCCGCCATCGGCCAACTTGGCACGATGGTGCTCAGCAGACTGGGCAAACGGCTTCTCGCCAGCCATGCCGCCCGGCTGATTGCCGAGGAAAAGCTCGAGGTCGAGCCGCGGCGGGATCAGGAAATCATCCATGTCGCCTCAGCCAACGGGCCGGAATGCCTCGAAGCGATCAAGAAGATCCAGCCTGGCGTTGTCCTGCTTAATGGCTGCAGGCTGTTGTCGAAGGACATGCTTGCCCGGATGCCTTGCCCGGTGCTCAACTATCACGCCGGCATCACGCCGAAATACCGCGGCATGAACGGTGGCTACTGGGCGTTGACGTCAGGCGACCCGCAGAATTTCGGCACCACCGTGCATCTGGTCGATGCCGGCGTCGATACGGGCGCCGTGCTGAAACAGGTGCGCGGTCAACCGAAACGCGGCGACACCATCTCCAGCTACGCGTTGCGCCAGGCCGCGTTCTCGCGCGACATCTGCGTCGAGGCGGTCAGCGATGTTCTGGCCGGAAAAATCACCACCGTCGACCCCGGTCTGCCATCACAGCAATGGTATCATCCGACGATCTGGTTCTATCTCTGGACTGGCCTGAGAACCGGCATCTGGTAGCGCATTCCTCGTCAGGATCCGCATGCCGTGAGCCGGCTTTTCCGACGCCTCGAACCGGGCGCCGGCAGACGCCGGAAACGAATAATCACACCTTTCATTTTACGACATCCAAATGCGTCGCTTTTGAATGCGCGCGCGTCGTCCCATAACAAGCGGCCCCACTGCGCTTCCGGCAATGCTCGCAGAACGAGGAGTGAGAATTCATGGCCGATCTGATCGTCGTCTACTGGCGCGACATCCCAGCCCAAATCATCGTCAAGAAGGGCCGGCAGAACGCCAAGCGCGAGCTGCCGCTGCGCTTCACCGAAGCGATCGACATGTGCGCGATGCGCACTGGCGCCGGCGGCACCGACGATTATCTGGCCGAATGGCGCAAGGCCGATCCCGTCCCGGTCGGCGATGACCTCGAAGCCGAGGTCGAGAAGGCATTCAACGATATCGACACGAAATACGACCGCGAGCGGCTGGTCGCCCTGGTCAAGGCAGGCGGCAAAGAAAATGTCTGAAACCATTCCTGCCAAGGATGGCCAAAGGGTTGTCCAGCCGGTTACCCAGGCCACTCTGGTCAAAAAGGCAGCGCCGAAATCCGACTACAAGCCGGCCGACGTATCGCCGCAGCGGCGCGTGCAGCGTTCCTTTGCGGTCAGATTATGGTCTGTGCGGCACTCGCGATTACTCGAATGGTTCTACGCCAAATTCGCCGACATGTTCCTGCTCCTCCATCCCTTGTGGAAGGGCATAGGTTACGGCCGCGTCGAAGGGCCGATCAAATTCGTCGAGAAGCGCGTCAAGGGCTTCATGTTCGACTGCCGCATGTGCGGCCAGTGCATATTGTCCTCGACCGGCATGTCCTGCCCGATGAATTGCCCCAAGCAATTGCGCAACGGTCCTTGCGGCGGCGTCCGCGCCAACGGCAATTGCGAGGTCGAGCCCGATATGCCCTGCGTCTGGGTCAAGGCCTGGGAAGGCTCGCAGAACATGGTGCACAGCGACAGGATCCTGACCGTGCAGAAGCCGGTCGACCAGTCGCTGCGCGAAACCTCGGCCTGGCTGCGGGTGACCGCACAGGCGGCCACCGCACGAGAAGCGGCCGCTGCCGCCAAGAATGAGACCGCAAACACCGGGGCGTCGGCATGATCGGCCGCCAGCGCGACGAGAACCCGGCCGGCATCCACCTGCCGCTCGAACCCCTGCCCGGCCACACTTCGCGCGGCCGGCTGGAGCGCGTCCTGCGGCGCGGCGAGTTCGCCGTCACCACCGAGCTCAACCCGCCCGACAGCGCCGATCCGGAAGACGTCTATAACCGCGCCAAGATCTTCGACGGCTGGGTCGATGCCATCAACGCCGTCGACGCCTCGGGCGCCAATTGCCACATGTCGTCGGTCGGTATCTGCGCGCTTTTGACCCGCATGGGCTATGCGCCGATCATGCAGATCGCCTGCCGCGACAAGAACCGCATCGCCATCCAGGGCGACGTGCTGGGCGGGGCCGCGATGGGCGTCGCCAACATGCTGTGCCTGACCGGAGACGGTGTGCAGGCCGGCGACCAGCCCGGCGCCAAGCCGGTGTTCGACCTCGACTGCATGTCGCTGCTCGAGACCTGCCGTATCATGCGCGACAACGGCAAGTTTCTGTCCGGCCGCAAACTGACGACGCCGCCGCAGCTTTTCCTGGGTGCTGCGATCAATCCGTTCGCGCCGCCGATCGACTTCCGCCCGCATCGGCTGGGCAAGAAGATCGCCGCCGGCGCGCAATTCGTGCAGAGCCAGTATTGCTTCGACGTGCCGATGTTCCGCACCTACATGCAAAAGGTTCGCGACCTCGGCTACACCGAAAAATGCTTCATCCTGGTTGGCGTCGGGCCGCTGGCCTCGGCCAAGACGGCCAAGTGGATCCGCTCGAACGTGCCGGGCATCCATATTCCCGATTCTGTCATCAAGCGGCTGGAAGGCGCCCAGGACCAGAAAAGGGAAGGCAAGCAGCTCTGCATCGACATCATCAACGAAGTGAAGGAAATTTCAGGCGTTTCCGGCGTCCATGTGATGGCCTACCGGCAGGAGGAATACGTCGCCGAGATCGTCGATGAATCGGGCGTGCTGAAGGGCCGCCAGCCATGGAAACGTGAGATCCGCCGCGACGATCAGCTTGTCGCCGACCGGCTCGACAGCATCTTGCACGACGACATTACCGAAACGCAGGTGGACATGGTGAAGACCGCGCATTGACGGCGCGGACGGCCACCCATTCGCTTGAACGAAACCAGATAACGATATAAAGAAATCTTTATATCACGGCGGAGAGAATTCCATGACCCGTACCATCGTCGCCTCGGCGACACGAGAAATCATCATCGGCTTCGACCAGCCGTTCTGCGTGATCGGTGAACGCATCAACCCGACCGGGCGCAAGAAGCTGGCCGCCGAGATGATCGCGGGCAATTTCGAGACCGTCATCAGGGACGCATTGGAGCAGGCAGCGTGCGGCGCCACCATGCTCGACGTCAACGCCGGCGTTACATCTGTCAACCCGAACGAGACCGAACCCGGCCTTTTGGTGCAGACGCTGGAGATCGTGCAAGGGCTGGTCGACCTGCCGCTGTCGATCGACAGTTCCGTCACCGCCGCGATCGAAGCCGCACTCAAGGTTGCCAAGGGCCGTCCGCTGGTCAACTCCGTCACCGGTGAGGAAGAAAAGCTCGAAGCCATCCTGCCGCTGGTCAAGAAGTACAACGTGCCCGTCGTCGCCATTTCCAACGACGAGACCGGCATTTCAATGGATCCGGACGTGCGTTTCGCCGTCGCCAAGAAGATCGTCGAGCGCTGCGCCGATTTCGGCATTCCGGCGCATGACGTCGTCGTCGACCCGCTGGTGATGCCGATCGGCGCGCTGGGCGATGCCGGCCGCCAGGTCTTCGCGCTGCTGCGCCGCCTGCGTGAAGAGCTCAAGGTCAACACCACCTGTGGCCTGTCCAACATCTCGTTCGGCCTGCCGCATCGCCATGGCATCAACGCTGCCTTCATTCCGATGGTTATCGGCGCCGGCATGACCTCGGCTATCATGAACCCGGTGCGCCCGCAGGAAATGGAAGCCGTGCGCGGCGCGAATGTGCTGAACGGCACCGACGAGAACTGCACCAACTGGATCCGCACCTATAAGGATTACAAGCCGGCCGAAGGCGGCCAGGCCGTTGCCGCCCCGACGCAAGTCAATGCGCCGGGCGACGGCGCCGGCAATGGCGGCCGCCGCCGTGGCGGCCGTGAAGCCCGGATGGGCCGAGGATAAGCGCGCAATCGTGAACTCACCTGCCAACATCACCGACCCGCTCGTGCTGTTCATGCCGTCCGGCAAGCGCGGGCGTTTTCCTGTCGGCACGCCGGTGCTCGATGCCGCGCGCCAGCTCGGCGTCTACGTAGAAAGCGTCTGCGGCGGACGCGCCACCTGCGGGCGCTGCCAGATCGAAGTGCAGGAAGGCAATTTCGCCAAGCACAAGATCACCTCCTCCAACGACCACATCACGCCCAAGGGCGCCAAGGAAGAGCGCTATGAGCGCGTCCGTGGCCTGCCCGAACGACGCCGCCTCTCCTGCTCGGCGCAGATTCTCGGCGACCTCGTCATCGACGTGCCGCAGGACACGGTCATCAACGCGCAGACCATCCGCAAGGATGCCGACACCAGGGTGATCGCCCGCGATGCGGCGATCCGCATGTGCTATGTCGAGATCGAAGAACCCGACATGCACAAGCCGCTTGGCGATCTCGACCGGCTGAAGATCGCGCTGATGCACGACTGGGGCCTGAAAAGCCTTGATTTCGATTTTTATCTGCTGCCGCAGGTGCAAGGTATCCTGCGCAAGGGCAACTGGACCGCGACCGCCGCCATCTACAAGGATGCCGATTCGGAGACCGCGCGCGTCGTAGCACTTTGGCCCGGCCTCAAGAACGAGGCCTACGGTCTCGCCTGCGACATCGGCTCGACCACCATCGCCATGCATCTGGTGTCGCTGCTGTCGGGCCGCGTCGCCGCCTCCTCCGGCACCTCGAACCCGCAGATCCGCTTCGGCGAGGATCTGATGAGCCGCGTCTCCTATGTGATGATGAATCCTGACGGCCGCGAAGGCATGACGGTCGCCGTGCGTGAGGCAATCTCCGGGCTGGTCGACAAGGTCTGCGCCGAAGGCAATGTCCAGCGCAACGACATCCTGGACAGCGTCTTCGTCGGCAATCCGATCATGCACCATCTGTTCCTCGGCATCGATCCGACCGAGCTTGGCGGCGCGCCCTTTGCGCTGGCCGTTTCGGGCGCTGTGCACATCAAGGCATCCGACATCGGCCTGAAGCTCAACCAGGGCGCCAGGCTCTACATGCTGCCTTGCATCGCCGGCCATGTCGGAGCGGACGCGGCGGCGGTGACGCTGTCGGAAGGCCCGCATCGCCAGGACGAGATGATGCTGATCGTCGATGTCGGTACCAATGCCGAGATCGTACTCGGCAATCGCCAGCGTGTGGTTGCGGCCTCCTCGCCCACAGGCCCTGCCTTCGAGGGTGCCGAAATCTCCGGCGGCCAGCGCGCAGCACCGGGCGCCATCGAGCGTGTGCGCATCGATCCCGATACACTGGAACCAAAATACCGCGTCATCGGCTCTGAGCTGTGGTCCGACGAGCCGGGCTTCCTGGATAGCGTCCAGGCAACCGGCGTCACCGGCATCTGCGGTTCCGGCATCATCGAAGTGGTGGCGGAGATGTATCTCGCCGGCATCATTTCCGAGGACGGCGTCATCGACGGCGGGCTTTCGGCCCGTTCGCCGCGCGTCACCGCCAACGGCCGCACCTTCTCCTACGTGCTGAAGGAAGGCTCTGCCGCATTGACGGAAGATGGGCCGAAGATCACCATCACCCAGACCGATGTGCGCGCCATTCAGCTTGCCAAGGCAGCGCTTTATGCCGGCACCAAGCTGTTGATGGAAAAGCAGAACACCGAGCATGTCGACCGCATCCATTTCGCCGGCGCTTTCGGCTCCTTCATTGATCCGAAATACGCCATGGTGCTGGGTCTGATCCCAGATTGCGATCTCGACAAGGTTTCGGCAGTCGGCAACGCTGCCGGTGCCGGTGCGCGCATGGCGCTGCTCAACCGCGGCTATCGCCGCGAGATCGAGGACACGGTCAGCAAGATCGAGAAGATCGAGACGGCGCTGGAGCCCAAATTCCAGGAGCATTTCGTCTACGCCATGGCGCTGCCCAACAAGGTCGATCCGTTCCCGAAACTGTCGGCGGCGGTAAAACTGCCGCCGCGCAAGACGGTCAGCGAGGACGGCGTTGCCGGCGACGCCGCTCCGCGACGGCGTTCGCGCGAAGGCCACGCCGCCAGGCGTGGACGGGAATAAGCGGCCGCGCCCAGGTCACGGCCTTTCCAAACTCATTTGCATGCAAATGTTTCCGGATCGCCTGATCCGGAAACCAAAAAGCTGTTTTCGTGAAATTCGCCAGATACATGGCAGGCGCATTCAACCGGCATCGAATGGCAGGTGGAGATATCTTTCCAGCCGCCGCAACGCTCCAGAGGAGACAACGATGTCAATGCTCGAAAGCCTCGGCCGCTATGGCACGGCCATCAAGAATGCTCACGACCGCAGCAAGGCGCGACGCCTGTTGAACAGCCTGCCGCCCGAAATCCAGAAGGATATCGGCTGGCCGGTATCGCCGCGATCCAGCGAAAAGGCCGCACTTATCAACACGATCTGGAGCGCCGCGCGCTGATGACCTTCGCCGACAAATGCAAATTGCTCGGCATGCGTCGGGGATCTCGCATGTCCCCGGCGACCACCAGCAACCGGCTGCGTGCCGCACTTCTACCACGTCGCTGAGCACCGCGGCGCGGATCACACCACCGTGTAGATACGGCGCAAATCTTGACATTTTCGGCCACGGCACGATCTTCGAAGATAGTGGGGGTTCTCTTAGTCGGCTTTGCCGAAGTTCGTGTATTCGCATGCCAAGTTTGAAAAGCCATGTCGTGTCTTTCGTCCTGCGGCACAGCCGCAAGCAGGCATTTGCCAGTCCGGAAAATTTGCAGCGCTGGATCGCGGCCGCGCGCAAGACCGAGAACCACCGCCCGCCCGCCTCGTTGCATCAGCGTCTCGACATCGAGATGCATACGGTCGATGGCTTCCCCGTCTACGAAATCGCACCCAGGACCGGCGAGCAGAAGCGGATTCTCTACTTGCACGGCGGTGCCTATGTCTTTGAAATCACACCCTATCATTGGCACCTGATCGCCGAGATGGCGGATCGGCTGGGCTACGGGATCACGGTGCCGATCTATCCAATCGCTCCCGAACACGATTTCCATGCCATGTTCGGAATGGTTGGCGATGTCTACCGGCAGATGCTCGCCGAGACGGAAGCCGAAGACATCGTCTTCATGGGCGATTCCGCCGGCGGCAATATGGCTGTGGTGCTGACCATGATGGTCGCCGAAGAAGGACTGCCCCTGCCGTCGCGGCATGTGCTCATTTCGCCGGGTCTCGACGTGTCGCTCACCAACCCCGCAGTGTTCGAGGCGGAACGCAACGACCCTTGGCTGGGCATAGCTGGCGGAAGGGAGGCGATTCGCCTGTACAGTGCCGGCATCGATCCCAGCGACTGGCACATCAGCCCGGTCTATGGAGATTTGTCCGTGCTGCCAAGAACGCTGCTTTTGACCGGCTCGCGCGATCTTTTGACTCCCGACAATCTGATCTTCGCCGAAAAAGCCCGCGCAGCCGGCGTTGAAATCGATCTTGTCTATGAGGAAGGCATGTTCCACGTCTGGCCGCTGATTGACATGCCGGAAGCCCGGCGCGCCCGCGAGCGCATCGTCGCCTTTCTCGGGGAGAGCCGGATCGTGCACGATACGAGAGTAAGGCCTGAACAGCGCCCCGCCGAAGCGGCGGAGTAGCTTTATACTATCGTCCTACCAGCCGGTCAGAACTTGCCGGTTTCCCGGAAGACTTCGAAAGTCGCGCGGATGTGGTCGGCAACGGCCTTGACCGGGGCACTGGCATCCGGCGCCACCACCATTGCCAGATTGTAGGTCCCGATGTCGGGCATGCCGTCCTTCGGGCAGAGTTCGACCATGTCATTGCCGAGGAACGACTTCGGCAATGGCGCCACGGCGAGATCGGACATGATCGCGGCGCGCTGGCCGGCCGTGTGTGCGCTCATATAGGCGATGCGGTAGTTGCGGCCCTCGCGGCCAAGCGCGTCGAGCGCGCCGGCACGCCAGGCGCAGCCCTCTTCCCACAGCGATACCGGCAGCGGCTCGCGCAGATGCGCGCAGCCGCCCTTGGCACCGGCCCAGACGATCGGCTCGGTCAGCAGCACCTCGGCGCCGAGCGCGCTGGTCTTGTAGGAATTGGTCAGCAGCGTGATGTCGAGCGCCCGGTCGTCCATGCGCCGGCGCAGATTGCTGCTCTGGTCGATGGTGACGTCGACGGCGATCGACGGATGCGACTGCGCGAAACGCTTCAACACATGCGGCAGCACGCGCTCACCGTAATCGTCGGGCGAGCCAAGCCGCACCACACCGACAATCTCGGGAATGATGAACTTCGACACCACCTCGCGATTGATGGACAGCAGTCGGCGGGCATAGCCGAGCAGCATCTCGCCATCCGTCGTCAGCGACACCGAGCGAGCGTCGCGCGCGAACACGGAGCGGCCGAGAATGTCCTCGAGCTTCTTGATCTGCATGGAAACGGCTGACGGCGTGCGGAACACGGCATTGGCGGCGGTGGTGAAGCTGCCGGTCTCGGCAATCGCCACGAACGTGCGCAAAACATCGAGATCGAGCAGCGGCAGCGGATGATTGAGCGGGGCGTTCATGGCAACCGACCTTCAATTTTTCTGATACAAAACATCATTCCATTTCGTTTGATTGAACATCAGATTGGGAGGATAGTCAACTCCATCGAAGCAGTAGCTGCCACAAGCAGCCATGAAACGACCTCGACACAGACCTGCATTCGACACGAAATGAAGTTGAAACAAACCCGCAGTAGCCAACTCGCTGTCTGGCACTAGCCAACCTAAAGGAGAAAGAGATGTCTATCCTGTCGTCCCTTGGTCGCATCGCGACCGAATTCAGCGCGGCGCGCGCCCGCTACCAGACTGAACGCGCTATCCGCTCCCTGCCGATCGAACTGCAGAAGGACATCGGCTGGCCTGAAGCTTCCGATACCAAGACCGGTACTCGCAACGGCGTCGGATCCTGGGCTGGAGCAAAGTAGATCGTGTGTACCATGTGCTGAAGGCCTGCCGCGCAAACCGCCCGGCAGGCCTTCTCTATTTATTTGCACTCAAATGAATTTTTAGAGCCATGTTTCCAGCGCATGACGCATATGAGAAAGCCGCATAGCAGCCCTCTTTTCAATTAATCCCTTGTAAATAATAGTAAATTTTTGGCACCTTGCCCAAATCTGTCGCAACCGATGTCGCATTTCATATCAAGCGCTTCGCTTTTGCGATTTAGTTTCTGCTTACACAAGCCTATATCGGCGCCAGCAAACGAGCTGCCCCACTCCATAAAGCGAAGGCGACCCGTCTGAGCAACAAATGGAGATGATTATGAAGCTTTTTGCACGCCTCTTTGCCCGCCGCGAAATGAACCTGACCACCGCTCTCGAGCGTCAGCGTCTCGCCAACACTATGCCCGGCCAGACCGGCGCCATGAATGCGGCGCGCCTCGGCTTCGTCGCCTGAAGATTTTAGGGGCAGCGCATCCCTGCCGCTGCTTTAGAACTGTAACGCCGCCTGGCTCCAGCCAAGGCGGCGTTTTTGTTTTGCGCGCAGGCAGTACGTTGCCCGTTGCTTGAACAGTTCGTGCCACTTCCAGGGCTCGCTGCACGCCGATTGCCCGTTTGCGACCCATGTCGCAAATTTAATCTCGTCGTAGCGGCGTAGCCGATTGACAGACATGGTTTTTCCTGATGTCGCTATGCTATTCGCGACATCCTGTTCGCGCCATGGCTGTGTGAGGTTCCCTTGAACGCCGTAAAGCATCCGATCAAGCGATCGTTTGTATTCTTCCTTATTCCCGATTTCACCATGATCGCTTTTGCGACCGCGCTCGACCCGTTGCGTTCGGCCAATCGCATGCTCGGCTACGAGGCCTATCGCTGGCGCCTCGCCAGCATCGACGGCAAGCCGGTGCGCGCCTCGAACGGGGTCGAATGCGCGGTCAACACGTCGCTCGAGGATGAACGCAAGAAGATGGCAGGTCCCGACCGGCCGAACATGGCCATCGTCTGCAGCGGCATCAATGTCGAGCGCTACCAGAACAAATCCGCCTTCGCCTGGCTGCGCGAGGAATACAATCGCGGCGTCGCCGTCGGTGGCCTGTGCACCGGCGCGCATATTCTCGCCGCCGCCGGCCTGCTGTCCAACAAGCGCTGCGCCATCCACTGGGAGAACCTGCCGGGCTTTTCCGAGGCGTTCCCGAAGGCCAATGTCTTTGCCGACCTCTTCGAGATCGACCAGAACATCTACACCTGCGCCGGCGGCACCGCCGCGCTCGACATGATGCTGAAGCTGATCGGCGACGACTTTGACGAGAACCTCGTCAACCGCGTCTGCGAGCAGGTGCTGACCGACCGCGTGCGCAGCCCCACCGACCGCCAGCGCCTGCCACTACGCGCCCGCCTCGGCGTCCAGAACTCGAAAGTGCTGACCATCATCGAACTGATGGAGGGCAATCTGTCGGAGCCGCTGTCACTGATCGAGATCGCCGACCATGTCGACCTGTCGCGCCGCCAGATCGAGCGGCTGTTCCGCACCGAGATGGGCCGCTCCCCCGCCCGCTATTATCTCGAAATCCGGCTTGACCGCGCCCGACATCTGCTGATCCAGTCGTCGATGCCGGTGGTCGAGGTGGCGGTCGCCTGCGGCTTCGTCTCGGCCTCGCATTTCTCCAAATGCTACCGAGAACTCTACGCCCGCTCGCCGCAACAGGAGCGCGTCGACCGCAAGCAGCTGCTGGCGGCCTGATCCGATATCCCTTAGAGAATGTCATGACATTGTCTGGCAAAATGTGATATCCTTATGTCGAAAGGTGTCACATGACCACGAGAACGACTCGATCCGAAAAACTGGACTTGCGTCTTACCGTCGAAGCAAAGCGGACGCTCGCGACCGCAGCCGCCGTTGAACGCCGTTCGCTGAGTGATTTTGTCCTTGAAAGTGCACTTGGGCGCGCCGAGGAAACACTGGCGGACCGACACAGCTTCTCCCTCGACGCAGAAAAATGGGCTGCGTTCATGGCGGCGCTGGATGCGCCCACGCGAGATCTTCCGCGCCTGAAGCGCCTGCTGAGTGAACCGAGCATCTTTTCCGGCCGCGATCCAGCGTGAGCCGGTTTCGTATCGAGAAACTGGCTCGCACGCATCTGGTGGATGTGTTCGATTGCGGCGAACTGCCGCTCAATAGGTTTCTCGCCAGGTACGCACTTCAAAACCAGCAAGCAAATGCTTCGCAAACCTATATTGGTCTCTCCGGCGAAGATGTGGTCGGCTTCTATACGCTCGTGGTTGGTGAAGTCGCCTATGATGGTGCGCCCGAGCGGTTGACGAAAGGCCTTGCGCGCCATCCGGTTCCGATAATGCTGCTGGCGCGTCTCGCGGTCAGCCTGAACTGGCAGGGCAAAGGCGTTGGCGGCGGAATGCTGCGCGATGCCATCCTGCGCAGCCTGCAGGCGGCTGACATTGCAGGCATCCGCGCGGTGACCGTACATGCCAAGGATCACAACGCCCGCGCCTTTTACGAGCGTTATGGTTTCATTCAATCCCCAACCGACCCGCTACACCTCTATGTGCTTGTAAAGGATTTACGGAACCTTTGAGGCACACGTAACCGGTCTGCGCTCAGTAGTCGTCGCAGGTGCATTCCGCCGAGGAGATACGGTCGTTCCAGTCACTGCCGCCCAAATTGCGGATCCTGCGCGTGATCTCGATCGAGCGGCCGCCCATCCGAGAATCCTCATAGGCCACGAGCGTGCAGCCGCGGCGAACGATCACCGACGACACACGGTCATTCCAAAACTGGCCGCCACGAAAATTTACGGAATCCTCGGCACCCATGCCGATGGACCGCCCGCGAAAATTCCCGTTCTCGAACATGATGCAGGCAGCCTGGTTGTATTGGGCGCTGGCGACGTCGGCATAAAGCACAGACGCGACTGCGGTCAGGATGGCAAGACGTCTCATCGGTGTTTCCTCGGTTTGGCCGCGCTCCTGGCTGGATCACGCGGCCCGCCCAGTTTGCCACTGCTTCGGTAGCGGAGGCAAGCCTGGAGCGTAAGCCCGAACAGGTAGGCGGCGGGGCAAGAGTGGGAGCCGGTTCGGTCAAAGATCACGCTCAATGGGAAGAGCTTTAGCGGCTATCGAACATCCAGCTGCGGTTTCGCCACATTTTCTCGCCGACGAGACAGTCGGTGGTGGACCTCTCCTGCGCCAATATCACCGGCGGATGCGCGGCCTCTTCCGCCGCCCATTGCGGCGAGGCCGGACCGGCGAGTTCCAGCACCAGTTTGCGACGGATGGCTTCGGGAAACTGCGTCCAGTCATTGACCGGGATCATGAAGGCTCCGGGACCGCCAATGACGCAGTCGCTGTAGTAGCGATCGAGATTGCTGACGTCGTAGGCACCGGTGAAGCCGCCTCGCGTCATCAGCGGCAAGCCGTTGATGACGATGCCTTGCTTGATCAGCCCGTCGCGGGTCAGATTGACCGGCGCACCCTGGTTGTTGGGGCCGTCGCCCGAAATGTCGATGACCCGCTTCGTGCCCCGGTAGCCGCTTTCGGCAAACAGGTCGTTGCCGAACTCCAGCGCTCCGGAGATCGAGGTGCGCCGCGCGCTATTGGGCGGCTGCGCCGACAACTGCGCAACCACGCGCTCGGCGTCGGTGCGGCTGGCGATCACCGTCCACGGCACGATGACGCGCTGCCAGGTGGTGCCGGCCCATTCGACATAGGTGACGGCGATCTTGCCATAAGCGCCATCGGCAATGGCTTGCAGCACATTGTCGTGCGTCAGCGCCGCCGCGTAGCCATGACGCTGGATCTCGAGTTCGTCCGGTGACATCGACAGCGAGACATCGACGGCCAGCACCAGCTCGACATCGACGGGCTCGTCAGCAAGGGACGCCGGCGCAAACCAAAGCGTCAGCGCGAACGCGGCACAGCCCGAAAGCATATGTCTAGCACAGGCAAAAGCAGACATTCCACAAGGGTAAGCGAAAACCGCCGGCTTAAAAAGAGAAAAGCCCGGCCGATGGCCAGGCTTTTGCCTTCATGCCCTTTGCGCCCGCCAGCAATCAACTGCGCGGCTTCAAATTCTCCGGATCGTAGAGCGGCTTGTAGCCGACGGCGGCGACTTCGACTGGATAGGTCTCGCCGAAATACTCGATCGTGAGCTTGCGGCCTTCCTGGGCGTACGCCCACGGCAAATAGGCAAGACCGATATTCTTGCCGACGGTCGGCCCGTACGCCATCGAGGTGGTGAAGGACCGGCGGCCGAGTTCGTCGACCAGCGTTTCGCCGGTCTTCGGGTCCATCACCGGCATCGTGCCGACCGGATAGCGGGCCACACCCTTCGAGTCGACATTCTCGGTCATCACCAGCGTGCACAGCATGGCCGGCTGGTGCTCGCGGGCGCGATATTCGACATGCTTGGCCTTGCCGCAGAAATCGTTCTCCTTGACCTTCGGACGCGCAAGATCGGCTTCGAGCAGATTGTACTCGGTCAAAAGGTCGGCGTTCTGCAGCCGCAGGCTCTTTTCCATGCGGCGCGTGTTGGCATAGGTCTCAACGCCGAAGGGCATCACGCCGGTCGAGCGCAAGGCGTCCCAGACGGCCAGGCCGTCCTCGTAGCGCATGTGCAGCTCCCAGCCCTGCTCGCCGACATAGGAGATGCGGAAAGCGGTGACATCCTTGCCGCCGATCCGGACCGGCTTGATTGCCGCGAATGGGAAGTTCTCAACAGAGAGCCCGTCCGGATTTTCGACCACCTTCTGCAAGGTCGCCCGGGCGTTCGGCCCCCAGATGCCGATGGTGACGTATTTTTCCGTCACGTCGGTGATGGTGACGTCAAAACCTTTGTCCTGTGCCGTGCGGCGCATGTACTGGAAGTCGCGCGGACCGGCGTCCGCGCCGTCGATCAAACGACAGCGGTCGGCCATGCGGATGACGGTAAAGTCGGCGCGCACCATGCCTTCCTCGTCGAGGAAGTGGGTGTAGATGCCCTTGCCGATGTTGTTGTCTCCGCCGATCTTGGCCGCGCACAGCCATTCCAGCAGCGCGACATGGTCGGGACCTTCGATGTCGTACATGGCGAAATGCGACAGGTTGACGATGCCGCAATCCTCGCTCATCGCGAGATGTTCGGCATTGGAGACGCGCCAGAAATGGCGGTTGTCCCACTCATTCTCGCGCACCGGCACGCGGTTGCCGTATTTCTCCAAAAGGTGCTCGTTGGCGGCATAGCCGTGGGCGCGCTCCCAGCCGCCGAGCTCCATGAAATAACCGCCAAGTTCCTTCTCGCGCTCCCAGAACGGCGAGCGCCTGATATTGCGGGCCTTGGAGAACGGCTCGCGCGGATGCACCGCCGGATTGTAGACCTTCATCGCGGTCTCGGTGCAGCGATCCCAGATGAATTGCTCCTTGGTCTGGTGCGGATAGAACCGTGCATAGTCGATGGCATGGTGATCGATCGCGGTGCGGCCGTCGGTCATCCAGTCGGCGATCAGCTTGCCCATGCCGGGACCGTCCTTGACCCAGATGGCGACGGCATACCAAAGGCCCCGCACCTTCTGGCTTTCGCCCATGGACGGGCCGCCATCAGCCGTCACCTGGAGAAGCCCGTTGAAGGAATGGCTCTCATTATAGCCGAGTTCGCCGAGGATCGGCGTCAGTTCCATGGCGCGTTCGAGCGGTGCCAGGATCTGCTCCATGTCGAGGTCGCGCTGTGAGGGCGAAAGCCGCGCCTGGTCCTTCTCCAGCAGGTCGCGCGGATGGCAAAGGCGCGGATTGGTCTCTTCGTAGTAACCCCACTCGATCTGCCCGCCCTCGGCGGTCTTTGGATCGCCGGTGTCGCGCATATAGGCCGAGTTGCCCTGGTCGCGCAGCAGCGGCCAGCCGATCTCCTTGCCCGTGCCGGCGAACTCGTTGTAGGGGCCGAAGAAGGTCAGCGGATGGTCGATCGGCATGACCGGCAGGTCCTCGCCGACCATTTCCGCGATCAGCCGGCCCCAGATCCCGGCGCAGACGATGACATAGTCGGCCTCGATGATGCCGCGGTCGGTCACCACGCCTGAAATGCGGCCGTCCTTGACGACGAGCGACCTGGCCGATGTGTTGGCGAAGGATTTCAGCTTGCCGGAGGCTTCCGCTTGGTCGACCAGTTTGCCGGCGACCGTCTGCGAGCGCGGGATGACCAGGCCGGCATCGGGATCCCACAGGCCGCCCTGCACTATTCCTTCTTCGATGAGCGGAAATTTTTCCTTGATCTCGGCCGGTTCGATCAGGCGGGCGCGCGTGCCAAACGCCTTGGCCGAGGCGATCTTGCGCTTGATCTCTTCCATGCGGCTGTCATCGCCGACGCGAGCTACTTCCAGGCCGCCGATGCGCGCGTAGTGGCCCATCTTCTCGTAGAAATCGATGGAGTAGAGCGTCGTCCAGCACGACAGGAAATCATGGCTGGTGGTGTAGCAGAAGTCGGAGGCGTGTGCGGTCGAGCCGATATCGGTCGGGATGCCTGACTTGTCGATGCCGACGATGTCGTCCCATCCGCGTTCGATCAGATGATGGGCGATCGATGCGCCTACGATACCGCCCAGGCCGACGATGACGACCTTCGCCTTTTTCGGAAACTCTGCCATTGCCCGCGACTCCAAAGTGATAAAGCGCGCGGACTATAGGGCGGAGCGATGGGCCTGATGAAGCCTGTTTGCGACATTGGCAAAAAGCCGAGCGACCAGACGGCAGAATGCTTCCCGTCGGACCCTTGGCGGTTCGCCTTCCAAGGTGAAGGCTATAACTCAGGCGAAGGCCCAGATGTCCTCGGCCTGGAAGCCGACCTGATAGCCTGAGGTCTTCAGCTTGACCACGACCTGGCCGATCTCGGCCGCGGGCAGCGCGCCGACCTCGACCTTGATCATGCCGGGACGGTAGCGCTTGAGGTCGAGCTGTTCGAAGACGATCCAGTCGGCGCCCTCGCAATCGACGAGAAAGGCGTCGATATGGGTGATGCCATTGCGGTCGAGCAGCGTCTGCAAGGTCTCGGATGGCACCTCGATGTCCCTGAGATGCGGCGCGAACTTGTTGAAGTTGGTGTCGGCCTCGCCCCAGGCATTCTTGCCCGACATCAGATTGGTGTCGGTGACCGACGAGCAGCCGATGAACTCGATCGGCAGCGCGCCGGCCTCGAGTGCGGCGGCATCGAAAGTGTGGACGGTGATCGTGCCCTTTGTCTTCGTCACCGCCACCGGCTCGATGATGAACCGGCTGGTGTCGGGGTAGTTGGCGCGCAGCCGTTTCTGATTGTACGGGATCGGCTCGACCAGCATCGCGCGTGCGCCAGCTATGCGGTGCAGCCACGGCGTCACATCGTCGAACAGCGCGCCGTCGCAGGCGCCGACATTGACCATCTGGAACGGCCGTCCCGCCCCACCAAACCGCGCCTTCAGCGCCGCCTTGGCCAGGAATTTCGTGCCGCGCAGCGACGGCCCGCGATCGAGAACACCACTTGGAAGAGCAAGCGACAGGGCAACGCGCGCCAGGCTGGATAGCGAACTCATGGCTTGTCTCCGGGAATGATTGGCAAGGGCGCGCGATTCTGGCCACGAGCCGCGGCTGCCCACAGCGCCATGAACGGCGTCGCCAGCAGCAGGAATGGCGGGATCAGATGCGGGAAATAGATGCGCGTGTCGTGGATCGGGAAGACGGTGAACTTCGCCAGCGCGCCGAGCACCAGTGCCGCAAACAGAATGCCGGCGCGGCGGTCGAGGCGGAAGCCGGCGCGGGCGGCGGCAAACCAGCCGGCCAGTGCCAGCACCGACACGCCGACCCAGCTGTTCAGGCTGACGGCACGCAGCAGCGAGGTGGCAAATGCCCTGAGATAGGCAACGATGGAGAATGGCGGCTCGAACCCGTCCATATTGTAATGCTGCTCGATGCTGGAGAACCACAGATGCGGCCACCAGCCGGGATGATGGGCCCAGTGCGATATGGCGAAATAGGCGACGAAAGAAGCCGCAAAACCGGCCAGCGCGCCCCACGCCTTCTGCCGGAACGCAACCAGCAGCACAGCAAAAACAGCAAGGAAAACAATATTGTCCGGGCGCACCATGAAGGCGAGGAAAAGCAGGAGCGCCGTTGCCGCCTCGTAGCCGCGGACATAGGCATAAAGCCCGCCCAGCAACAGCGCCGACGTGAGCAGATCCGGCGTCGAGGCGCGCGCCGCATCGCCGAAATCGGCCATGATCAGCACCGCGCCGACCGCTGGCGCCAAAGCCAATGCCTTTTCCGAGCGCAGCCACAGCAGCGCGATCACGCCGAATAGCAGCACGGAGAACACTGACACCAGGCGCATCGCCTCGACTGGCGACATCACCGCGCTCATCGTCGACAGTATCTCGGCGTAGAGAAATTTGATCCGGTACATGCCGAGCAGTGAATGGAAGTCGGCCGCATTCTGCGCCATGTGGCTGCGGAAGCCGCCGCCATCGTCGGTCAGCGCCTTATAATCGCTGGCCGAAACGCCCGATTTGACGGTGTTGTAGGCATAGTCATGCAGCGCCTGGGCATCGGGATAGGTGCTTTCCTCCGATATGGCGAGATAGGGCAGCATGTCCCAGTTGGCGTCTGGCATCACCCAGGCGGTGAACGCTGTAAAAAGAATGTAAAGCGCGAAAGCCGCCGCGCCGATCGGTGCTGCCGGCCGCGCATAAGTCCCCTCGCCCCACGCCAGGCCGGCCCCGGTGAGCCGGTCGAGTGGGTTTTGTGGAGCGGGCGACTTGGTCAGCATCGTTGTACCCAGCGAACTCGCTTAACGAACCTGGCTTTTGACGAAATCCTTGACGATCGACACGATGCCGCGCGACAGCAGGCTGTCGAAGGCATCGACGAAGCGGTCGACATGCTCGCGCTGGCAGATCAGCGGCGGCTCGAGCCGGATGACGTTGCGGTTGTATTCGGTGAAGGCGACCAGCACATCGTAGTCGCGCAGCAGCAGCGCCCCGATGAAGCCCGACAGCGAACCCTTCAGCTTGTCGTCGAGCACGCTGACGATCGGCCGCAGCACCATCGGCAAGGTCTGCGAGAAGTCGTGGAACTCCAGGCCGACCATAAAACCCTTGCCGCGCACATCCTTGATGATCTTCGGGTACTTTTCCCTGAGCGCCTGCAGGCGCTGCAGCAAATAGTCGCCGGTGACGGCGGCATTGTCGATCAGCCCCTCGTCGTAGAGCACGTTGAGCCCCTCGATCGAGGTGACGCAGGCCTCGCCCATGCCGCCGAAGGTCGCCATGGCATGGATCATCGCCGTTTTCGGCGTGCCATAGGCCTTCATATAAACCTCGCGCCGCGCGATCATCGCGCCGACCGCGGCCTTGCCGGCGCCAAGCGATTTGGCCAGCGCCGTCACATCGGGAATGACGCCGTAATGCTCGAAAGCATAGAAGCGGCCCGAACGGCCATAGCCGCACTGCACTTCGTCGGCGACCCACAACACGCCATACTGGTCGCACAGTGCGCGCAGCTTCTGCCAATATTCGGCCGGCGCCTGAATGATGCCGCCACCGCCCTGGATGGTTTCAAGCACGATGACGCCGACCTCCGGATCGGAGCGGAACAGGCGCTCGACCGCCTCGATGTCGGCGAACGGGATGCGAACCGTGTTTTCGGCCACCTTGAAGTCGGCGCGGTAAAGCTGGCCGTCGGTGATGCCCAGCACGCCTTTGGTCTTGCCGTGGAAGGAATTCTCGGCATAGACGATCTTCGGCCGCTTCGGACCGGCCGCGCGCTCGGCGAGCTTCACCGCCGCTTCCATCGCTTCCGAACCGGACGAGCCCAAAAATACCATGTCGAGATCGCCGGGCGAGCATTTGGCGATGTTGTGCGCAAGCGCTGCCGCATATTGCGACATGAAGGCGATGGCGATTTCCTGGCGCTTCTCTTCCTGGAATTTCTTGCGTGCTTCCAGGATGCGCGGATGATTGTGGCCAAAGGCCAGCGAACCGAAGCCGCCGAAGAAGTCGAGGATCTTGCGGCCGTTCTGGTCGATGTAGAACATGCCTTCGGCACGCTCGATCTTGATCTTGTGGAAGCCGAGCAGCTTCATGAAGTGCAGCTGGCCGGGGTTGAGATGCGCCTTGAACAGGTCGGTCATGCGGGCAACGTCCATCGCCTTGGCCTGCTCGACGCTGATCAAATCGGGCTTGGCGATGGTGGCGGGCGACAGCGACGGCGCGCTGACCATGGTGCGCAAATTGGTCTGTTCGGGCTTGGCCATGACGGTCATTTCAATCTCCTGTCTGCACGCACGACCAGGATCGAGCGCAACGAAAGCTGTTTTGCGAGCCGCTATTCGGCGGGCACATGTTTGGTGGCGACGGCGTGACCGGCTTTCTTTGCTCGGTACTCGCTGTAGGCGGCGATCAGCATGTCCTCGTCGCGATATTGCGGCACCCAGCCGAGCTGACGCCCGGCCTTGGACACGTCGAGCACGCAGTCCTCGTCGGCGATCAGATACTGTTCCGGGTCCATGATCGGCATGTTCAAGAGGTCGAGCAGGTCCAGCGTGCGCTTGACCGCCCAGCCCGGTGTTGGGATCAGGATCGATTTCGAGCCGGCATGCCTGATCAGATCGCCGAGCAATTTCTTGACCGGCGGCGGGTTGAGCGAACCCAGATTATAGGCCTCATTAGGCACACCGGCCTTCCAGGCCGCGCGCGCGGCCTCGGCGCAGTCGAACACCGAGATGAACTGATAGGGGTTCCTGCCCGAACCGATCATCGGCACCGGAAAATTCCAGTCGATCAGCTTGAACAGTTTCTCCAGAATGCCGAGCCGGCCGGGGCCGATGATCAGTCGCGGGCGAAACAGCGAGATCGACATGCCGCGCTTGCGCCATTCGGCGGCAAGCTCCTCTGTCTTCTGCTTCGACCAGCCATATTCGCCCAGCGGCGCCACCGGGTGCTCCTCGGTCATCGGCTGCGTGACCGTGTGGCCGTAGATCATGTCGGTCGTGTAGTGGACGAGTTTTGACGCACCGGCTCTGTCCATGGCCTGCATGATGTGCTCGGTCCCATGAAAATTCACCGGGAAGAAGAAATCGTGCCGCTTGGCGCGCACCTGGATCGGCGACAGCATCTTGGCCGACAGATTATAGACCATGTCGTCGGCCTTCAGCCCAACCGCCGCGACCGATGCAGGATCGGTGACGTCGCACTGGACAAAGCGGACAGTGCGGTAATGCGGCAGGTCGCTTTTGACGATATCGGCGACGACGACCTCTTCACCATCGGCCACAAGTTTCGGGGCGAGATGGCGGCCGACGAAACCGTCGCCGCCGAAAATCACATGTCTCATCGAACAGTCTCGTTTGCTTGGATCTTGTCAGGCGTGATGGAAGCCGTCTGGTCTTCATGCCCTCGCTCGCCCAAATCCCGGCCACTTTGGGCGATCAGCACCGTGCCGACGCAGATGAAGGCGATGCCGGCGATGCGCCAGCCATTGAGGTCCTCGCGGAAGACGAAATAAGCGAAGATGGCGACGGCAACATAGGCGAGGCTGAGGAACGGATAGGCGAAGGAGAGCTCGACCTTGGACAGCACATAGAGATGCGATGCCATCGAGATGACGAAGGTACACAGGCCAAGGAACACCCAGGGGCTGAAAACGATCTGCAGCAACTTGACGAGCGGATTGACGCCCTCGAACGAGATCGGCCCGAGCGACATCATGCCTTGCTTCAGCATCAGCTGCGCGGCGGCATTGGTCATGACTGTAAAGAGAATGAAGACGATGTATTTCATGTGTTCCAAGCCACCCCTTCACGCTTGCTATTACAAACCCGCAAACATTTGGTGAAGTCCCAACAATATTTTGAGTAAATCGCGTTATTAAGCATCAATTAACCAGGAATTATTCGAGTTTTATCTATTCGGCCGCCTCGACCGAGCCTCGTCGCGCATCCAACCTCTTCGCGGTGCGCGCCCAGAAGTCAGACATGAAGGCGTGGTCGCGGAGCGCTTCCAGCCGCTGCCATTCGGGAAAGGACGAGGCGAATATCTCGGCGGCCATGCGGGCGTCCTTGTATGGATTGACCGCGCCGCCGGCCTCGACCGTGATGCGGTCGAGTTCCCGCAGCAATGTCAGTGTCGCGGCACCCCTGTTGGGGAAATCCAGCGTCAGCGTGTAGCCAGGGCGCGGGAACGACAGCAGTGCCGGCGAGCGGATGGAGCCAAAGCGCTTCAGCACGGTGAGGAACGAGCCCTGCCCTGCTTGCCTTGCAGCCGCCAGCAATGCCGGCACGGCCTCGCGCGCCGTCTCTTCCGGCACCACGCTCTGGTGCTGGAAAAGCCCTTTCGGCCCATAAAGCCGGTTCCAGTCGCGCACGCCGTCGAGCGGGAAGAAGAAGCCCTGATATCCGGCCTGGCGCGGCACCGTTGCCCGGCTCTTCCTCCACCTGTAGGCAGCGTTGAAGGCGGTCAGGAACGGCCGGTTGAGCACATTGAATGGCGGCTGGACCGGCACCGAGAAATTGCCACCGGCGCGCGAGGCGGCATGCGAGCCGTGCTCGGCGTGATTACCAGTGAACAGCAGGCCGCGACCGCTGTTGCGGCCATCGGCCAACTGGTCGATCCAGGCGACCGCATATTCATTGGCTTGATCGGCCGCCTCGGCCAAACCGAAGAATTCGTAGAGATCGCGAAACGGGGTCGCCTTTTCGACGATGTCGAGCGAATGCACCCGCATCAGCCGGATCGAGGCCGACAGGATGAGGCCGGTCAGCCCCATGCCGCCGATCGTTGCCGCAAACAGCCGCGCATTGTCCGAGGCCGAGCAGCGGTGGGTCTTTCCGTCGGACCTGAGCAGCGTGAAGCTCTCGACATGGCAGCCGAATGTCCCGCGCCGATGATGGTTCTTGCCATGCACGTCGTTTGCGATGGCGCCACCCAGCGTGACGAATTGGGTGCCGGGCACAACCGCCGGGAAGAAGCCGTGTGGGGCAGCGTGGGCGATGATGTCGGACAACAGCACGCCGGCATCCGCCTCGAGAACACCGGTTTCGGCGTTGAAGGCACGAATCCGGTTCAGCGAGCGCATGTCGACGACCGCGCCGGCCGCGTTCTGGCAGGAATCGCCGTAGGAGCGGCCATTGCCATAGGCAAGCAGTGACGCTGGCTTGGCCTGACCGCCCTTCAGCAGCGAGATAGCCTCGTCGGCACCGATGGCGCGCGGCGCCGGCGGCGTAGCAAGGCCAAAGCTCGGGAACCGCTCAGTGGCCATGCCTACCAGCCCCCGATGACCAGCATCACTGCACCGATCAGCACAACGATCTGGCTGCGCCAGTCGCGGATGATGAAGACGACCGGATCGTCATGCATCTCGTTGCGGCGCGCCAGGATCCAGACGCGCATGGTGAGATAAAGCACGATCGGTGCCAGCGGCCAGATCAGCCATGGATGCGGATAGAGCTCGCGCACCGCGACACTGTCCATGTAGAGCGCCAGCACCAGCGCCGAGGAGAAGGCCGAAGCCATGCCGGCCTGGGCGACGATCTCCTGGTCTTCGGTGCGATAGCCGCGGCCGGCAATGCGCTCGCCAGGCGGAATGGCGGTGGTGCGCAGTTCGACGAAGCGCTTCACCAGCGCCAGCGACAGGAAGAAGAAGATAGAGAAGGCCAGCAGCCAGAACGAGACGTCGACGCCGGTCGCCGCCGCACCGGCCAGGACGCGGATCGTGTAGAGGCCGGCGAGTGTCAGCACATCGACCAGCAGCATGCGCTTGAACGACAGCGAATAGGCCGTCGTGACGACCATATAGCCGCCGAGCACAGCCATGAATTCGGGCGACAGGAACAGCCCGGTGCCGATGCCGATCGCCAGAAGCACCGCGATTGCGCCAAGTCCGAACGGGATCGACAGCGCACCGCTGGCGAACGGCCTGTTGCGCTTGGTGAGGTGTTTGCGATCGAGCGCGAGGTCGAAGAAATCGTTGAGGATGTAGATGGCCGACGCCACCGCACTGAACGAGACGAATGCCAGCAGGCATTGCCAGATCATGTCGGTGTTGAAATATTCATGCGAGAGCACCATCGGCACTGCGATCAGCGAATTCTTCAGCCACTGATGGACACGCAGCATCTTGACGATGGTCCGCAAAGTCGGCTTCGGCGCCGGCATCGTCTCGGCGCCATGCGCTGCCTGCCAGCGCGCGGCATGGCGGTCGGGCGCGACGACGATGACGTTGCGCGCTGCATCGAAGACCTGGAGATCGTGACGGCTGTTGCCGGCATAGTCGAAACCGCCATCGCCATAGGCTGCGATCAGCGAAGCGCGCTTCCTGCCCGAGGTGAGATTGGCGAGACCATCGGTGGCCAGCACCTGGTCGAAAATGCCGAGATGGGCCGCGATGGCGTCGGCGAACTTGCGCGGCGTACCGGTTGCCAGCACGATCTTGCGGCCCTCGGCGTGTTCGGTCCGGAGGCGGCAAAGCAGCACTTCGCGATAGGGCAGCGATGCCGGATCGATGTCGATGCGTTGCGCGATTGCCTGCTTCAGCCGCGCCGGCCCGCCGGCGATCCAGAACGGTACCAGGAAGATATAGAGCGGGTTCTTCTTGAGAAGGATGAACAGCCCTTCCCACAACAGATCGGTCGCGATCAGCGTGCCGTCGAGATCGACCGCAAGCGGTATTGCGTTCCTGTCCGACCGCGCATCCATGTCCGTTCTGCCCTGCCCGCGTAGAGTTGCGCGCCGCTTTCCGGCGTCTTGAGGCTGGTATAGCGGGCGATGGCGTAGCGAACGTTAAAACGCCCGGTTGCAGACGGCTGCCGTGACGGTATTTCCGGCGTCATTGTTAAGCAACTGCTACCGGAAACAATAAAAGGCCGAGCAAATGCCCGGCCCTCAAGATATGCAACCGGAATTACTTGATTCGGGCGACGCCGCCCGAGATTTCGATGGTTTCCGAACCGGTCAGAGCTTCGAGGTCGCCGTTCGGCAAGGTGACGAAACAGCCATTCGGGCAGAACTCAACCGTTTCGCCACCAGCCAGCGCGAGGTCGGTCTTGCTGCCGCCCTCGGTCACGACCAGCGTGCGGGTCTCGGCGTCCTTGTTGACCGCGCTTGCGGCATGGACCGAGCCGATGGCGGCGACCAGGGCGACGGCAGCGACGAGAGACTTCCACATGGTGCAATATCGGTGTTCCCACCGCCTCTGTTGCATTTCGCAAGGCAATTTCGCCTTTGCATGGGAGCTTATAGGAGATGGAAGCTGAACCGCAACTGAATGCCGCATTCATGCCGCAATCGGTTCCGGCAGGATCAAGGTCGACGGAGTCCCAGCTTAGTCCGGATCTGGCTTCTTGGTTTTGCGGGACTTGACCAGCCGCCTCTTCTCCGCCTCGGCTTCGGCCTTTATCTGCTCCTGTTCGACGAAGTCGGCCTCGATCTTGTCGTCGTCTGTCGGCCACGCCTTGGGCTTATGGGCCTCGACCACGGCGCGCGGCGTCGAGGGCATCTCGATGTGTTCGCTGCTGAATTTTTCGAGGACGGCAAAACGGATGTCGTTCTGCGCGATGTTGCCATTCATCACATCGGCCAGGAACACGCGGATCTCGAATTCCAGGGCGGCAGGGCCGAAATTGGAAAACAGCACGAAGGGTTCGGGGTTCTTCAGCACCATCGGGTGGCTGCGGGCGATCTCCAGCAGGACGGCATGAACCTGCTTGACGTCGCTGCCGTAAGCGACGCCGACCTTGATGTCGACGCGGCCGAGCTTGTTGCGGTGCGTCCAGTTGCCGACGGCGTTGTTGATCAGGTTCGAATTGGGCAGGATCACCGATTGCCGCTGGAAGGTTTCGATCTCGGTGGCGCGCACGCTGATCTTCTTGACTGTGCCGCTGACATCGCCGGCAACGATCCAGTCGCCCACCTTGAATGGTCGCTCGGCCAACAGGATCAGGCCGGAAACGAAATTGGACACCACGTTCTGCAGGCCAAAGCCGATACCGAGGGAAAGAGCGCCGGCGACCAGCGCCAGGCTGGACAGGTCTATGCCCGCCGCCGAGATCCCGACCAGTGCCGCGAGCGCGACGCCGGCATAGCCGACCGCCAGCCTGATCGAGTTGCGCACGCCGGTATCGACCTTGCCACGCGCCATCACCGAACCGTCGAGCCAGCCCTGGAACCAGCGCGTCAGGAAATAGCCTATGATGAAGACGACGATGCCGGAGAGGATGCCGGTCACCGAAATGGTCACCGACCCGATGTTGATCCCGGTTGCGAGCTTGTAGGCCCAAGCCTGGATATCGCCCAGCTGGAAACCCCACATCAGCAGGATCAGCGGCAGGAACACCAGCACGATCATCACATTGATGGCAACGCTGACGACAAGGCCTAGCTGGTCGAGGGCCGTATCCTCGTAGCTGGATTTGGCCGACAGCCAGCGCCCGACGGTCGTGTTGGCGAAAGCACCCTCCTCGCCGATCGCCTGTGCCGACAGGAAACCGATATAGGCGGTGATCAGCGCGGTGCCGGTAACGACGACCTGCAGCGAAACGAACAGAGCGAGGCCGATGTAACCAAGCAGCGCCGCGACGATGGTGAAAAGACCGAGTGCAAGCGCCGTATAGCGCAGCCATGCCGGCCACGGCCGCCAACTTCCATCACGCGCCTTGAATGGCCTCAGCATCGCCATCAGGATCAGGATGACGCCGACGATGATGGTTGCGCCGAAACTGCGGGCAATGGTCAATGACAGCGGCGAGCCCATTTTGTCGTTGATCACCGACAGGAAGGTGTTGACGCTGATGACCACGGCCATGGCGGTGGTCAGGCGCACCAGCCAGCGCGCCGGCCCCGTTTCAACCGGGATAAGGCGCCAGTTCGGCAGCCGCGGCTCCAGCGCCGCATTGGTCAGCCGGTTGACGCAGAACACCACGCCGATGGCGGTCGCCAATGCATTGAGGAACAGGCCAATATCACCGCGCAACACATTGTAATAATTGAAGAAGAAAATCGTCGATCCCAGAAAGGCGGCAACCGCCAGCGTTGGCAGCAAGGTTGACCAGAAAGCCACCGACAAGCGGCTGAGATAGGACGGGTCTTCATTGGAGGGATCGGCTTCGAACACCCTCCCGAACAGCCGCCTGCCGCCGACCAGCAGCACCAGCGCCAGCCCGAGCGCCACGAAGGTCGCTGCGAGGATGGCCTGGAACTTGAACTTGAAAGCGAAGCTCAGCCAGGAAGACACCGCCTTGTACAGATTGGTGTATTCGTCCTGGGCGTCGGAGAACACCTGCGGGCTCAGCGCATCCGACAGCACGTAGCGTTTGGTCAAAAGGTTGCGGAACAACTCGCTGCGCATATTGCCGATCTTATCGATCAGCCCGCTGATGCGGATCGACAGGGCCTGGGCCTGCGAGATGACCGCATTGATCTCGGCCTTTTCCGACACCAGCGCCTGGCGTTCGCCGCTGACGATGTCGGGCTCCGGCGGCTGGCCCGCCGCAGGTGCCGCGCCAAGCTGCTCAAGACGGCCGTTGATCTCGCCAAGACGCGTGCGGAAGGCCAGTGCGCTGTTCAGCGATTGCCGAGACAACTCCTCGAGCTGCAGGCGGATATCGACAAGGCTGCTATCCTCCTCGGCGTCCTGCTGGATCTGCTTCTCGAAATTGTCGGTCTTGGTCGTCAGGTCCTGGATGATCTTCTGCTGATCGGCGACCAGTCCGGCGGGCGCCTGGCCGAGCCCTTGTGCAGCCGCGTCGAACGACATCGGCGCCGAAACGACAAGCGCGAGGAGCAAAATGAGACGAAGCAATCGGAAAAGCATGATTTGTTGGCGACTCATCTGCGGCAAAGGCAATTTGAAAAGCCTGCCCTTGATAAAGACGGCCCTATCATGGGGCAAGCCGTCGTATAGCGAGCCCATCCGATCATTGGCGCCAACAAATCACTCACCCCCATCGATCCATCTCAAGCGTCGGCCAGTCGAAAGGCGATGGCGCAATATTGGCTTTGCGGGTGCGGCCTGCTCTATAGTCTGCCGCATCGCCCGAACCGGATGACATCAATGGCAGAGTACTCGGCCTTTTCGCTGCTCGCGAACGCGCTCAAGGGAAACAAGGATTGGAAGCCGGCATGGCGCAAGCCTGACCCGAAGGCGTCCTATGACGTCATCATCATCGGTGGCGGCGGTCATGGGCTGGCGACCGCCTATTATCTTGCCAAGGAACACGGCATCACCAATGTCGCCGTTGTGGAAAAGGGCTGGCTCGGTTCCGGCAATGTCGGCCGCAACACCACGGCGGTGCGCTCGAACTACCTGCTGCCGGCCAACACCCGCTTCTACGAACACTCGATGAAGCTGTGGGAGAACCTCTCGCATGAGCTCAACTACAACGTCATGTTCTCGCAGCGCGGCTGCCTGAACCTAGCGCACACGCCGGCCCAGTTCGACGACTATGCAAGGCGCGGCAACGCCATGCGCCATCTCGGCGTCGACGCCGAACTGATGACGAAAGCTGAGATCAAACGTCTGATCCCGGCGCTCGATGTCTCCGAAAGCGCGCGCTTCCCGGTGGTCGGCGGCTTGATGCAGCGCCGCGCCGGCACCGCCCGCCACGATGCGGTGGCCTGGGGCTATGCGCGTGGCGCCGACCGGCGTGGCGTCGACATCATCGAGAATTGCGAGGTCACCGGCTTTCTGCGCGATGGCGACCGTATATCAGGCGTCACCACGTCGCGCGGCGACATCCGCGCCAGGAAGGTGGCCGTGGCGGTCGCCGGCAGCACCGGACGGGTCATGCAGATGGCCGGCATCGAGACGATGCCGATCGAGAGCCATGTGCTGCAGGCCTTCGTGACGGAATCGCTGAAACCCTTCATCGATACCGTCGTCACCTTCGGCATGGGCCATTTCTACATGTCGCAGTCGGACAAGGGCGGCCTCATCTATGGCGGCGACATCGACGGCTACAACAGCTACGCCCAGCGCGGCAATCTGCCTGTCGTCGACGAGGTGATGAGCGAAATGCTGGCGCTGTTTCCGGGCCTTGCGCGCGTGCGCATGCTGCGCTCCTGGGGCGGCGTCTGCGACATGTCGATGGACGGCTCGCCGATCATCACCACCGGCCCCCTGCCCGGCATGTATCTCAACTGCGGCTGGTGCTATGGCGGCTTCAAGGCGACGCCGGCTTCCGGCTGGTGCTTCGCCTGGACCATCGCCAAGGACCAGCCGCACGATCTCAACGCCCCCTTCACCCTCGACCGCTTCCACCGCGGCCTGGTGATCGACGACAAGGGCCAGGGTGCAAACCCCCGGCTGCATTAGGCATTAGGTAGAGTTCAATGTTGATCACTTGCCCCTATTGCGGTCCGCGCGACGTCATCGAGTTCACCTATCAGGGTGACGGCAACCGCGAGCGTCCCGATCCTGCCTCTCAGAATCTCGAGGCGTGGAATGCCTATGTCTATGACAGGCTGAACCCGACCGGGGATCACAACGAGATTTGGCAGCATTCCGGCGGCTGCCGCGCGCATCTGCGCGTCGTGCGCAACACGCTGACGCATGAGATTTCCAGCGTTGCCTTCGTGCGCGGTGATCATCAAGGGCGCGGCGATCATGGCTCCGCCGCGCGCCGCAAGGCGGAGGACAAGGCATGAGCCCGCGCCGCGCCGATACCGGCGGCCGCATCGACCGGCTGAAAACCATCCGCTTCACCTTCGACGGCACGGCCTACACCGGCCATGCCGGCGACACGCTGGCGTCGGCCCTGCTGGCCAAGGGCGTCACGCTTTACGGACGTTCGTTCAAATACCACCGCCCGCGCGGCCTGCTCACAGCCGGCGTCGAGGAACCCAACGCGCTGGTGACGGTGCTGAAGGGCGAGGTTCGTGAACCCAACATTCCGGCGACCATGGTCGAGATCCATGACGGCCTGGTTGCCATCAGCCAGAACCGCTTTCCCTCGCTTGCCTGGGACATCAACGCCGTCAACCAGCTCGGCGGCAACATCCTGTCGGCCGGCTTCTACTACAAGACCTTCATGGGACCGGTGTTTGGGCCGCTCAAAGGCACACGCTTCTGGATGTTCTGCGAACACTTCATCCGCCGCGCCGCCGGTCTCGGCAGCGCCGGAACGGCGAAGGATCCGGCCCGCTACGAGCGCATGAACGCCTTTTGCGACGTGCTGGTGGTCGGCTCGGGGCCGGCCGGCCTGATGGCCGCCAGGACCGCCGCCGATCAGGGAGCGCGCGTCATGCTGGCCGATCTCGAGCCGCTTTTCGGCGGTTCGGCCAACTGGTCCGGGGAAAGCATCGATGGCGCGCCTGCCGCCGACTGGGCGCGGCGCGCGGTCGCCCAGCTCGCAGGCCGCGACAATGTCCGGCTTCTACCGCGCACCACGGTGTGGGGTTATTACGACAACAACACGCTTGCCGCGCTCGAACGGGTCAGCGATCACAAGGATCAGCCAGGCAAGGGCGAGCCGCGCCATCGCTATTGGGCGATCCGTGCCAAATCCGTGGTCCTGGCCACCGGTGCGTTCGAGCGGCCGCTCGTGTTCCCCGGAAATGACCTGCCAGGCGTGATGCTGGCGCATGCAGCCGAGCGCTATGCCAACGAATTCGGCGTGCTACCGGGCGAGCGGATCGCGCTGTTCACCAACAATGACAGCGCCTATCGGGCGGCCGTCGCCTTGAAGAAGGCCGGTGCCGCGGTCGTCGCCATCGCCGATGTCAGGCCGGAACTTTCGCCGGAGATGCGCAAGCTGGCTGCGGAAGCCGAGGCCGAGATCTTCGCTGGCCATGCCGTCGTCGCCACCGAAGGCGGAAAGGCGCTGTCCGGCCTCAAACTGCAACGCTTCGATATGGCCAATGGCGCACTCATAGGTGATGCCCGCAGTATCCACGCCGATTGCCTGCTGATGTCCGGCGGCTGGTCGCCGACCATCCATCTGGCCAGCCAGGCCGGCGCCAAGGCGGAATGGAATGCCGCGCGGCAGGCCTTCCTGCCGCCGAAGCCAACACAGAGCTGGATCGGTGCCGGCGCCTTCACCGGCAGTTTCTCCACCGCCGAAGCCATCGCCGAAGGCCGCGCCGCGGGCCTTGCCGCAGCCGGTGGCCCCAGCGCGCCTTCTGTATTGCCGGTGGTGGAAGCCGTGCCCGGCGATCCTGATCCGGCACCGGTGTTCGAGATCAGGGCCAAGGGCAAGAGCTTCGTCGATTTCCAGCACGACGTCACGGCAGAGGATGTGCGGCTGGCCCACCGCGAGGGCTTCGTCTCGGTCGAGCATCTGAAGCGCTACACCACGCTCGGCATGGCGACCGACCAGGGCAAGAGCTCCAACGTCCCCGGCCTTGCCATCATGGCCGAAGCGCTGGGCAAGCCGATCCCCGACGTCGGCACGACACGCTTCCGGCCGCCCTTCGCGCCGGTGTCGATCGGCTCGCTGGCGGCGGAACGTTTTGGCGATCTCAAGCCCGAACGATTGACCCCGATGCATGATTGGCATCTGGCCAACGGCGCGACCATGTATTCAGCGGGCCTCTGGTATCGCCCGATGATCTACGGCCATGCAGGCGAAACGGTCGAGCAGGCCTATGTGCGCGAAGCCAAGGCGACACGCGAAAGCGCCGGGATCGTCGATGTCTCGACATTGGGCAAGATTGCCGTGCAGGGCCCCGACGCCGCCGCATTCCTCGACCGTGTCTACACCAACATGTTTTCGACGCTGGCCGTCGGCAAGGCACGTTACGGCCTGATGCTGCGCGAGGACGGCCTTGCCTTCGACGACGGCACCACCTGGCGGCTTGGCGAGCAGGATTTCCTGATGACCACCACCACGGCCAATGCCGGCAAGGTGATGCAGCATCTGGAATATTTCCTCGACGTGATCTGGCCGGAGCTGAAAGTCCACGTCACCTCGGTGACCGACGAATGGGCGGGGGCCGCGATCGGCGGGCCGAAGGCCAGGCAGATCCTCGCCGCCTGTGTCACCGGCACATCGGTCGACAACGCCGCCTTGCCCTTCATGGGTATCGTACGTGGCGAAATATCAGGCGTGCCGGTGATGATTTGCCGGCTGTCCTTCTCGGGTGAAATGGCGTTCGAGGTCTATTCCGGCGCCGGGTACGGCACCCATGTGTGGGAAGCGCTTGTTGAAGCAGGCAAGCCGTTCGGGCTGGTCACCTACGGGCTTGAAGCGCTGGGCACGATGCGCATCGAAAAGGGCCATGTGACCGGCGCCGAGATCGATGGCCGTACCACGGCGCGCGACCTGCATCTCGACTGGATGCTGTCGAAGAAGAAGCCATTCATCGGCTCGGCGATGATGGATCGCGAAGGCCTGATCGCGTCTGATCGCCTGGAACTGGTCGGCCTGATCGCCCTCGACAACCTACCGTTCAATGGCGGCGCGCACATCGTCGAGGAGGTTGACGAGGCCAATCCGCACGGCTCGATCGGTCACATCACCGCCTGCTGCTATTCACCGGCGCTCGGCAAGCATATCGCGCTGGCGCTGGTCAAGGGCGGCAAGGCACGGCAGGGCACGCGCGCTCATGTCTCCGATCCCTTGCGCAACCGGTTCGGACCGGTCGAAATCGTCTCCAACCACTTCTTCGATCCGGACGGGAGCCGCATGCATGGTTGAGCGCCAATCACCCGAACCCTTGTCGCCGCTTGAGCCTGAATTCCATGTCGGCTCGCACGGCAATTTCGAGCACGGCGTCGAGATCATCCTGACCGAGACAAGGCCGGGCTCGATCGTGCAGCTCGCCGCGTGGCCCGGCGAGGAGAAGAAGCTGATAGCAGCCATCCGCACCGTCACCGGGCTTGCCCTGCCCGATGGCGCCGGCGGCGGCTTGAGCGACGGCGTGAAATCGGTGTTCGGCTTCGCGCCGGGAAAGTTCACCGTCGCCGATGAAGCCGAAGGCCTGGCCGCGGCCTTTGCCAAAGTGGTGACCCCCGCCATTGGCACCGTGACCGACCTCTCGCACGGCCGCACCGCCATCCGCATTGCCGGGCCGAAGGCCGAATGGGTGCTGGCGAAATTCTTCGCCATCGACTTCGCGCTGCCGGCCTTTCCGGTCGGCGCCGGCCGTTCGACCACCCATCACGACATCTTCGCCCAGATCCAGCGCACCAGCGCCGACCAGTTCGACATCTATGTCTTCCGCTCGTTTGCACGCTCGTTCTGGAAGGCGCTCTGCCACGCCAGCGAGGAAGTCGGCTACGAGGTGCAGTAGGCGGCGCGGCCGGATGGCCGCGTTGCCCACATCTGGCATCAACGCCAGCCGCTTCTGCCGCTAGAGAATCGGGCCGCCGGCGCCCATGGTGCGAAAACGTGGCCGCCCAACCGGCCCGAGGGATATGAAATCCCTTCTTCAAGAGTCGGCACATTCGTTTGGTTCGAACATCTCCATGACCGCAGAACTATCCGCCGGCGCCACGGATCGCGCCGATGTGCCGGCCAGAGCCCTGCTCCTGCTGCCGCTGACGGTTGCCTGCGGCGTGTTCATGACCAGCCTCGATCAGAATGTCGTGGTAACCGCGCTGCCGGGCATCAGCGAAAGTCTCGGCCGTCCGCCCAGCCAGCTCGGCCTCTTGATTACCGTCTATGTCGCCAGCCTGATCATCTCGATGCCGCTTGGCGGCTGGGCCGCCGACCGCTTCGGACTGCGCAACGTCTACTGCTTTGCCTTGCTGGTGTTCGCCGCCTCGTCGGCGCTCTGCGGGCTGTCCGACAACATCTGGATGCTGGTCGGCGCCCGCGCGCTGCAAGGCTTCGGCGGCGCCTTGATGGGCACGCTCGGCCAAGTCGTCATCCTGTCGACCTTTCCGCGCAGCCGAACGCTGAAGATCAACATGTACATCTCGCTCGCCGGCCAGTCCGGACCGCTGGTCGGCCCGCTCGTCGGGGGCGCGCTGACCACCTACATTTCCTGGCGCTGGATCTTCTTCATCAACGTGCCGTTCGCGCTGGCCGCGGCAATTCTTGCCGCCTCGCTGTTTCCGACGATGACCAAGCCCGTGCGCACGCCGTTCGATTTTCCGGGCTTCCTGCTGGTCGGCAGCGGCATGGTGCTGCTCGTCTTCGGCATGGATTCGCTTGCTGCCAAGGATGCCGCGGGCGGCATCATCGCCGCAGAACTGGCGCTGGCGCTGGTCATCCTGACCATCGCCTCGTTCTACTGCCTGCGCGTGCGCAATCCGCTGCTCGATCTCAAGCTGTTGCGCATCCGTACCTTCCGCATTTCGTTCCTCACCGGCGGCGGGCTGGACACGATCGGCCTCAGCTCGGTGG
The DNA here is from genome assembly GCF_055811675.1 of Mesorhizobium sp. WSM4808. Lineage (NCBI taxonomy): Bacteria > Pseudomonadati > Pseudomonadota > Alphaproteobacteria > Hyphomicrobiales > Phyllobacteriaceae > Mesorhizobium > Mesorhizobium sp. WSM4808. The sequence goes on along the minus strand of NZ_JBVVQX010000001.1, from coordinate 341,611 downwards.
TGTTCCTGCTGCCCTTGATGTTCCAGCTCGGCTTCGGCATGAGCGCGGTGCAGGCGGGATCGCTGACCTTCGTCGCCGCGGTCGGCTCCGTGGCCATGCGCTTCTTCATGCCGCGTGTCCTCAACCGTTTCGGCTTTCGCCGCGTGCTGGTCTACAACACCCCGATCGTCGCCGTGATGGTCGCCGGCTTCGCCTTGATGCAGGCGACGACGCCGGTGTGGATCGTGCTGACCTACATCTTCGTCTTCGGCGTCTTCCGCTCCGCGCAATGGGCCTCGACCGGCAATCTCGCCTATTCCGACATCGCGCCCGAGCAGCTCGCCCGCTTCAGCGCGCTCTATTACATATTGTGGCAGCTGGCGGTGGCGATCAGCGTCGGCCTGGCTGCGGCGGCATTGTCATTTCTGGCCGGCGGCGGTGCGGCCGTCGCCGACGATTTCCGCATCCTGTTCGTCATCGAGGGCATCATCACACTCTGCGCGCTGCTTGCCTACCTCAAGCTGACGCCACAGGACGGTGCCCATGTCAGTGGCCACGGCGCACAGATGAACACCGAATGAGGCTGGCTGGCTTATTCGCTGAACGTGACCCACTCTTCAAGCGGCACGCGGTCGGTGCGGAAGGCGTTCTCAGGTTTTGACGTATCTTCGTAACCAACCGCCATGCCGCAGACGACGATCTCTTCGTCCGGAATGTCGAGCACCGGCCTGATCTGCCGGTGATAGGGCGCGAAGGCCGCCTGCGGACAGGTGTGCAGACCCCTGCCTCTTGCTGCGACCATGATGTTCTGCAGGAACATGCCGTAGTCGATCCATGAGCCCTGGTTGAGGCGGCGGTCGATGGTGAAGATCATGCCGACCGGGGCGTCGAAGAAGACGAAGTTGCGGTCGTGCTGGGCGCGCATCTTGTCGACCTCGCGACGACCGATCCCGAGCGCGCCATAGAGGCCGAAACCGTTGGCGCGGCGGCGGGTCAGATACGGCTCGAAGAACTGCGTGGGATAATACCGGTACTCGTCCCAATCAGCTTTTTCAGCGCGAATGCCGGAATTGAGAATGGCGTCTGATATCCGCTGCTTGCTCTCGCCCTTGGTGACATAGACCTTCCATGGCTGCATGTTGGTGCCGGATGGGGCACGCGCCGCAACCGACAGAATGGCGCGGATGGTTTCGTCGTCGACCATGTCGGGCAGGAATGCGCGCACCGAACGGCGCGACAGGATCGCCTCGTCGACAATCTCGGCATCGCCCGGAATTCGGGGGTTATTTTCCAGCATGGGCCGTCCCTTACCCTTTGTCTCGATCGGACGTCCCCACTCGCCGCTCTCGGCGGAGCCTTTGCATGAACCGTCAAAATCGCGCAAGCAAATCTTGTGCATCCGTGAAAATCTACTTGATTTTTTCATGAGCTTGACTTCTCATGAAATTTGGCCAGATTTTTTCATAAAGTGAGTGCTTTGCCTTCGACTACCGCTAGAACATTGCAGGTACCTGACGAACGCGTGCTGGCCGGCGATATCAGGGCCCTGCGCAAGGCGCGCGCGCTGACACTCGCCGAGATCGGCTCGAAGCTTGGCCGTTCGGTCGGCTGGGTCAGCCAGGTCGAGCGCGGTCTGTCGACGCCATCGCTCGGTGACCTCCGAGCCTTCGCCGAACTGTTCGGCGTGCCGATCAGCCTGTTCTTCAGCCATGACGTACCTGTCGAAAGCGAGCGCGGCGTGGTCGTGCGCGCTGGCAGGCGCCGCACGCTTGGCACAAGCGAATCCGGCCTGGTGGAGGAGCTTCTGTCGCCCGATCTCGGCGGTAGCTTCGAGATGGTGCGTTCGGTCTTCGCGCCGGGCGCGGAACTGAAGGCCGAGGCGCAGCGGCCGACCGAGGAAGCTGGATACGTCGCCTCCGGGCTGTTCGACATCGAGATCGGAGGTGTCTGGCATCGGCTTGGCGAAGGCGACTCCTTTCGCTTTGAAGGCAAGCCTTACCGCTGGCGCAATCCGGGCGCGGAGCCTGCAATTGTCATCTGGGTGGTTTCACCACCCGTCTATTGAGTTCAAGTTTGGAGAAGAACATGGCGGGTTTGCCGAGCACGGCGCGCGTGGTGATCATCGGAGGCGGTGCCGTCGGCACTTCCGCGCTCTACCATCTCGCCAAGGCGGGCTGGACCGACTGCGTGCTCTTGGAAAAGAACGAGCTGACTTCGGGCTCGACCTGGCATGCCGCCGGCAACGTGCCGACTTTCTCCTCGTCCTGGTCGCTGATGAACATGCAGCGCTATTCGACCGAGCTTTATCGCGGGCTGGCCGACGCAGTCGACTATCCCATGAACTATCACGTCACCGGCTCGCTGCGCCTTGCCCACACGAAAGAGCGCATGCAGGAATTTCAGCGCGCCAAGGGCATGGGCCGCTACCAGGGTATGGACATCGACATCGTCGGCGTCGACGAGATCCAGCGCCGCTATCCCTTCATCGAGACGCATGATTTGAAAGGCGCGCTCTACGACCCGAGCGACGGCGACATCGATCCGGCGCAGCTCACCCAGGCGCTGGCCAAGGGCGCGCGCGACATGGGCGCGAAGATCATCCGCTTCTGCCCGGTCACAGGCGTGCGCCGCGAGAACGACGAGTGGGTGGTCGAGACGGCGCAAGGTGAGATCCGCTGCGAGATCGTCGTCAATGCCGCCGGCTACCGCGCCGCCGAAGTCGGCCGGATGTTCGGCCGCGACGTGCCGATGATGGTGATGAGCCATCAGTACATTTTGTTCGAGGAGATCCCCGAGCTGGCGGCATGGTCGAAGGAACAGGGCAAGAAACTGCCGCTGCTGCGCGACGTCGACACCTCCTACTATCTGCGTCAGGAGAAGAACGGCATGAATCTCGGTCCCTATGAGCGCAATTGCCGCGCGCATTGGGCCACCCACAACGACCCGATGCCGGAGGATTTTTCCTTTCAATTGTTCCCCGACGACCTCGACCGGCTGGAACATTACCTGGCCGATGCCGTCGCCCGCGTGCCGATCCTTGGCACCGCCGGCCTGTCCAAGGTGATCAACGGGCCTATCCCCTACACGCCGGACGGCAACCCGCTGATCGGCCCGATGCCCGGCGTTCCCAACGCCTTCGAGGCCTGCGTCTTCACCTTCGGCATTGCCCAGGGTGGCGGCGCCGGCAAGGTGCTGGCCGAATGGGTGACAGAGGGCCAGACCGAATGGGATATGTGGTCGTGCGACCCGCGCCGCTTCACCTCCTTTGCCTCGGCGCCGGACTACTGCCTCGCCAAGGGCATGGAGATCTACGGCAACGAATACGCGATCCAGTTCCCGCGCCATGCCTGGCCGGAAGGCCGCGACCGCAAGCTGTCGCCGATCCACGATCGCATCAAGGCGCTCGGCGGCCGCTTCGACGCCTACAATGGCTGGGAGCGTGCCACCTGGTACGCACAAGACGGCGATGACATTTCCGAGGAAGCCACGCTGACCTTCCGCCGCGACGGACCGTGGCATCATCGCGTGCGCGAGGAGTGCCTGGCCGTGCGCGACGCCGCCGGCATTTTGGACCTGCCGGGCTTCTCGCGCTTCAACCTCGACGGTCCCGGTGCCGCCGAATGGCTGAGCCTGCAGGTCACCGGCCTGGTGCCGAAGCCCGGCCGCCTCGGTCTCGTCTATTTCGCCGACGACAAGGGCCGCATCGTCACCGAAATGTCCGTGGTTCGCCACGACGACAACCTGATGACGCTGATCACCGCGGCGGTCGCGCAGTGGCATGATTTCGAATGGCTGAAGTCGCGCATGCCCAAGGATGCGCCGTTCAGGCTGATCGACCGGACCGAGGAATTCTCGACCCAGATCCTGGCCGGCCCGAACTCGCGAAAAATCCTCACTGATGTCTGCGAAGCCGACCTCACTCTGCCATGGCTGACGCATCAGGAAACCAAGATCGCCGGCCGCTGGGCGAAGCTTGTGCGCGTCTCCTTCGCCGGCGAACTCGGCTGGGAAATCCACACCAGGGTGGACGACACCGCCGCCATCTTCGACGCCGTCTGCGCGGCAGGCCAGCAGCATGGGCTGAAGCCATTCGGCATGTATGCGTTGGATTCGCTCAGGCTTGAAAAAGGCTACCGCACCTGGAAGGGCGACCTGTCGACCGACTATTCGATCCTGCAGGGGGGGCTGGAGCGCTTCGTCAAATGGGACAAGCCCGATTTCCGTGGCAAGGCTGCACTCCAGAACGAAAAGCAGCAAGGCGTGAAGAAGCGCTTCGTCACGCTGGTTATAGAGAACCCGGGCGACTGCGACGCCCCTTCGGTGTCGACGCTGTGGCATGACGGCAAGATCGTCGGCGAGACGACGTCCGGCGGTTGGGGCCACCGGGTCGACAAGTCGATCGCGCTCGGCATGCTGCGCGCCGATCTGGCCGAGCCAGGCACATCAGTCGAGGTCGAAATCTTCGGTGACCGCTTTCAGGCGATCGTGCAGAAGGATGAACCGCTGTGGGATCCGAAGAACGAAAGGCTGCGCGCATGAAGAAAATCATCCTCACCGATGGCGGCATGGGCCAGGAACTGGTCCGCCGCAGCAAATCCGAGCCGACGCCGCTATGGTCGGCCAGGGTGCTGATCGACGAACCTGATCTGGTGCGCGACCTGCACGCGGAATTCATTCGCGCCGGCGCTCGCGTCATCACCATCAACACTTATTCGGCAACGCCCGAACGCCTGGCGCGTGAAGGTGCGGAAGACCTTTTCAAGCCGTTGCAGAAGCGCGGCATCGAATTGGCCAGGCAGGCCCGCGACGAGGCCGGCGATGCAGCCATCGCCGGCTGCCTATCGCCGCTTTTCGGCAGCTATGCACCGGCACTGACCATTTCCTTCGAGGCCACGCTCGATATTTACCGCCGCATCGTTGCCGAGCAGGCCGATGGCGTCGACCTGTTCCTGTGTGAAACCATGGCGTCGGCGGACGAAGCCCGCGCGGCGGTCACCGCGGCATCGGAAAGCGGCAAGCCGGTATGGGTGTCGTGGACGCTGGCCGACCACGGCAAGCCGCGGCTGCGCAGCGGCGAAGCAATAGCCGCCGCGGCAAGCGCGCTCGACGGCCTGGCAGTCGCCGCGCGGCTGGTCAATTGCTGCCGGCCGGAAGCAATCGCCGCGGCTTTGCCTGAACTGATCGACCTCGGCGGCCCGGTCGGCGCCTACGCCAATGGCTTCACGTCAACCGAAGCACTCAAGCACGGCGGCACCGTCGATGTGCTGCACGCTCGTCACGACCTTGGCCCGGATGCCTATGCCGACCAGGCGATCGGCTGGGTCGAGGCTGGGGCAAGCATCGTTGGCGGCTGCTGCGAAGTCGGACCACCGCACATCGCCGCTCTGCGCGACCGGCTCGAACAGGCCGGCTACGAAATTTCGGGAGTTTTGCATGCCTAGACCATCATCGCGCATTTCCGGCATCGTGCCTTCGGGCAAGGACGGCTGGGAAGTCCATTTCGCCGCCTGGACGCGCAAGGAGGCCGGCGAAGACATCATCATGCTGTCGGTCGGTGACCATGATTTCGACACGCCTTCGCAGACGATCGAAGCCTGTGTGACCGCGGTTCGCGGCAGCAATCATCACTACACCCCGCTTCCCGGCCTGCCGCGCCTGCGCAAGGCGATGGCGGCGGCCTCGAGCGCCTGCACCGGGGTCGAGACGTCGCCGGATCAGGTGATCGCCACGCCGGGCGGACAGGCCGCACTCTACGCCGCTGTGCAGGGCGTGCTCGACCAGGGCGACCACGCCATCGTCGTGGCGCCCTACTACGCCACCTATCCCAACACGTTCAGCGCCGCGGGCGCTGACTTCACAGTCGTCGAGACACCGGCCGAGGATGGCTTCCAGCCACGTGCCGACATGATCCGCGCGGCAATCCGGCCGAACACGCGCGCCATCCTGATCAACACGCCGAACAATCCGACCGGTGCTGTCTATTCGCGCGAGCGGCTGGAGCAGTTGGCAGAAGTCTGCCGGGAGCACGATCTCTGGCTGCTGTCGGACGAAGTCTACTGGACGCTCGGCGGCGGCGAGCACGTCTCGCCGCGCTCGCTGCCAGGGATGGCCGAGCGTACGCTGGTCATCAATTCGATGTCCAAAAGCCACGGCATGACCGGCTGGCGCATGGGCTGGCTGACGGGACCGGAGGAGATGATCACGCTCATGATCAATCTCAATCTGGTGACGACCTACGGCCTGCCGGCCTTCATCTCGATCGCCTGTTCCGAGGCGCTGGAGAACCGTTACGGCGTCAAAGAGATCGCCGAACGTTACGCGGCACGCCGCACCGTCTTGCTCGACGCCGTGCGGGGCATGAACGACGTGACCGTGCGCGGTTCGGAGGGCGGCATGTATGTCATGCTCGACATCTCGGCCGTCGAACCGGACGATGAGAAATTCGCCTGGGCCCTGCTCGACAAGGAAAAGGTCGGCGTCATGCCCGGCTCCAGCTTCGGCGAGGCGGCCGCCGGCCACATTCGCATCAGTCTCTGCCAGCCCGAACCGGTGCTGCAGGAAGCTGCACTCCGTCTGCGCCGCTTTGCTTCCAGCTACCGTCGCGAGGCAGCATGACCGCCAAGGCAGTTCCCGCCAAAGCAAGGGCGGTCATCATCGGCGGCGGCGTTTCCGGCTGTTCGGTCGCCTATCACCTGGCCAAGCTTGGCTGGACCGATATCGTGCTTCTCGAACGCAAACAGCTGACGTCGGGCACGACATGGCATGCCGCCGGCCTGATCGGCCAGCTGCGCGGCTCGCAGAACATGACGCGGCTGGCGAAATATTCCGCCGACCTCTACGTCAAGCTGGAAGCCGAGACCGAGGTCGGCACCGGCATGCGCCAGGTCGGTTCGATCACCGTGGCGGTGACCGAGGAGCGCAAGCACGAGATCTACAGGCAAGCATCGCTGGCGCGTGCCTTCGATGTCGATGTCCGCGAGATTTCGCCCAGGGAAGTCAGCGAGATGTACCCGCATCTCAATGTTTCCGATGTCGTCGGCGCCGTGCATCTGCCGCTCGACGGCCAGTGCGACCCCGCCAATATCGCCATGGCCCTGGCCAAGGGCGCGCGCCAGCGCGGCGCCACCATCGTCGAGAATGTCAAGGTCACCAAGGTCCACAGCAAGGCCGGCCGCGTCACCGGCGTGTCCTGGGCGCAAGGCGAAGAGCAAGGCACGATCGAGGCCGACATCGTCGTCAACTGCGCCGGCATGTGGGCCCGCGAACTGGGAGCGCAGAACGGCGTCACCATACCGCTGCACGCCTGCGAGCATTTTTACCTCGTCACCGAACCGATCCCCGGCCTCACCCGTCTGCCGGTGCTGCGCGTGCCCGATGAGTGCGCCTACTACAAGGAAGACGCCGGCAAGATGATGCTGGGCGCCTTCGAGCCGGTGGCCAAGCCGTGGGGCATGGACGGCATAAGCGAGGATTTCTGCTTCGACCAACTGCCTGAGGACATGGAGCATTTCGAGCCGATCCTCGAAATGGGCGTCAACCGCATGCCGATGCTGGCGACCGCCGGCATCCACACCTTCTTCAATGGTCCTGAGAGTTTTACGCCCGACGACCGCTACTATCTCGGCGAGGCGCCGGAACTGGCCGGCTACTGGATGGCGACCGGCTACAATTCGATCGGCATCGTCTCATCCGGAGGCGCCGGCATGGCGCTGGCGCAGTGGATCAACGATGGCGAAGCCCCCTTCGACCTGTGGGAAGTCGACATCCGCCGCGCACAGCCGTTCCAGAAGAACCGCCGCTACCTCAAGGAGCGCGTCTCCGAAACGCTCGGCCTGCTCTATGCCGACCATTTCCCCTACCGCCAGATGGCGACCTCGAGGAATGTCAGGCGTTCGCCGCTGCACGAGCATCTGAAGGCGCGCGGCGCCGTTTTCGGCGAAGTCGCCGGCTGGGAGCGCGCCAACTGGTTCGCCCGCGAGGGCCAGGAGCGCGAATACCGCTATTCCTGGAAGCGCCAGAACTGGTTCGACAACCAGCGCGAAGAACACCTCGCGGTCAGGAATGGCGTCGGTCTGTTCGACATGACCTCGTTCGGGAAGATCCGTGTCGAGGGCCGCGACGCCTGCGCTTTCCTGCAAAGATTGTGCGCCAACGACATGGACGTCGCGCCGGGCAAGATCGTCTACACCCAGATGCTCAACCAGCGCGGCGGCATCGAGAGCGACCTGACGGTTTCGCGGCTGTCGGAAACGGCTTTCTTCCTCGTCGTCCCCGGCGCCACGCTGCAGCGCGACCTGGCTTGGCTGCGCAAGCACGTCGCCGACGAGTTCGTCGTCATCACCGACGTGACGGCGGCCGAAAGCGTGCTCTGCCTGATGGGCCCGGACGCGAGAAAGCTGATCCAGAAAGTCAGCCCCAACGATTTTTCCAATGATAAAAATCCGTTCGGCACGTTCCAGGAAATCGAGATCGGCATGGGCCTGGCCCGCGCCCACCGCGTCACCTATGTCGGCGAACTCGGCTGGGAACTCTATGTCTCGACCGACCAGGCGGCCCATGTCTTCGAGTCGATCGAGGAGGCAGGTGCGGATGTCGGCCTGAAACTCTGCGGCCTGCACACACTGGATTCCTGCCGCATCGAAAAGGCCTTCAGGCATTTCGGCCACGACATCACCGACGAGGACAATGTGCTGGAAGCTGGCCTTGGCTTCGCGGTGAGGACCGCCAAGGGCGACTTCATCGGCCGCGATGCCGTGCTGCGCAAGAAGGAAGCCGGCCTGTCACGCCGGCTCGTCCAGTTCCGCCTGAAGGATCCAGAGCCCCTGCTCTTCCACAACGAAGCGATCTTGCGCGACGGCAAGATCGTCGGCCCGATCACATCTGGCAATTACGGCCATCATCTCGGCGGCGCCGTTGGGCTGGGCTATGTGCCTTGCAAGGGCGAGAGCGAGGCGGATGTACTGGCCTCAACCTACGAGATCGAGATCGCCGGCGAGCGCTTTGCGGCGGAAGCGTCGCTGAAGCCGATGTATGATCCCAAGTCAGAACGGACAAGGATGTAGCACCCCTCTTCCTTCGCCCCGTTTACGGGGAGAAGGTGGCCCGAAGGGCCGGATGAGGGGCGGCGCCAACCTCTGCAATGTTCGTGCTGCCCCTCATCTGCCTGCCGGCATCTTCTCCCCGTAAACGGGGAGAAGGACGCTAATTCCCTAAAACCGCTCCAACTTCGCCCGCACCTTCGCCAGAAACGCCGCCCGCGTTGCCGGCGTCGAGGCATCCATCAAATAGTGCGCCAGGAAAAACGTCCGGCAGCGCGTCGCGCACAGCGCCCGCATGCCGCGCAGCAGGGTCTTGCGTCCCGGCTGGCCGACGACGACGCTCCACCAGGTCGGCGCGCCGCAGGTTGTGATGACGCCGACCTTGGTCACATGCGTCATCAGCGACTTGATCCGCCCCTTGCCGGCCGGCAGCTTGAAGGCGACGTCCGTCGCCCACACCCGGTCGAGCCAGCCCTTCAACATCGCCGGCAGTCCGTACCACCATGTCGGATAGACGAACAGGATCGCCTCGGCCCAGTTGAGCAGTTCGAAATGCGGCTTCAGTGCCGGGTCCTGCGGCGACTGGTCGTTGTAGGAGCGCCGCTCGTCGCAGCCCATCACCGGATCGAATTTCTCGGCGTAGAGGTCGAGCAGCCGCACCTCCCAGCCTCGTCGCATCAGCACGTCGATGGCAGTGTCGCGAATTGCTGCACAGAAGCTGTCCGGCACCGGATGGCAGTAGACCACCAGCGCACGCATCAGAAGGCGTCCATGCTGGCCGCGACCTTGGTCGTGAAAGCCTTGCGCGTTTGGTCGGTAGACAGGTTCATCGCGTAGTGCGCGAGGTAGCTCACAGGCGCGCCCGGTTTTACGGTGGCGCGCAGCATGCGCTTGATCAGCTTGCGTGGCGGATCGCCCATCAGCATGGCGCGGAACCGGCTGCCGCCATAGGTGGTCACCGCGGCAACCTTGCGTATGTTGTGCAGCGACGGCTGCGCCTTGCCGTCGACCAATTTGAACGACACGCCGGGCAGGAAGACGCGATCGAAAAAGCCTTTCAGGATCGCTGGAAAGCCGTAGTTCCAGACCGGATAGGAAAGCACCAGCGCATCGGCGCGCAGCAGGCGTTCGACATAAGGCGCGGCAGCGTCAGCGGCGCCGCGCTGGTTATGATAGTTCAGCCGTTCATCGCGCGTCATCCGCGGATCGAACGCTTCGGCATAGAGATCGCAGTCGTCCACCGCATGGCCCGCCGCTGTCAGCCGCTCTACGATCATGCGGTGCAGGCCGGCATTGAAGCTGGTCTCGACCGGATGGGCGTAAAGGACGAGGATGTTCATCGGAGGACATCCTGCAGGTCAGCGCGAGGCACCCCCCTCTGCCCTGCCGGGCATCTCCCCCTCAAGGGGGGAGATTGGCGGTTTCCGCGTTGCTGCCTATCTGCGACGTTGATAGTTAGCGAAAGCAGCGCGGCAATCTGATCTCCCCCCTTGAGGGGGAGATGGCCGGCAGGCCAGAGGGGGGTGCAGCGCCACACGCTGGTCATCAGCTTGCCCTCTGCAGCCCCTTGAAAAGGAATGTCCGGCCCGAACGATAATCATAGTCCGGGTTCTCCCAGGCGATCATCTTGCCGGGGTTGAGGAGCCCTTGCGGATCGGTCTCGCGCTTGAAAGCGAGCTGCACCGCGTCGGTCTGCTTCATGCCGCCCTCTTCCAGCGTGTAGCGATGCGGGTTGAAGATCGGGCAGCCATTCTCCTCATGCAGACGCACGATCTCGTCGAGCCGTGCTTCGGTGGTGAACTTGACCAGCGGCAGGCCGAAGCAGGTGATGTTGCCGTCCAGCCGTACGAATTCCAGATGCGAAAAAACCTCGCCGGGAAACATCGCATCCATCTTCTCGACCAGCGCCAGCTGGTTGGGAAAGGGGTAGAGCGACTGCAGATAGGTGATCGAAGGGTCGACGCGCAGCGCTCTCAGCGTGGTGTGGTTCCAGGCCAATTCATAGGCCGGCGGCAGGCCCTTTTTCTCGTCCGGCGTCGCCGTGGCCGCATTGTAGATCACCTCGCCACCGGCACGGCGGGTGAAGGCCAGGAAAGCGTCCAGCCCGTGCCGCGCCACCATGACGACGCAAATGCTTTGCCCCTGTTTCAGGAACTTTTGATGCCGCTTGAAATAGAGTTGCGGCACGGGTGCGGCTATCGGCGTGATCAGCTTGGTCAGGATACCGTCCTGGCAGGCCAGCGCATTGCCATACCGGGCGACATCCATGAAAGCGTCGAAGCCGACGATGAAATCGATCCATTCATAGGCCGCGGTCAGCGGCATCTCGACCTCCGATATGATGCCGTTGGTGCCATAGGCGTGGGTGACCTTGTGCAGATCCTCGCCGGTGAGTTCGAGCGCTTTCGGTTCGGCCTCCATGGTCACCACACGCAGGCGCAGCACATTGCCGAAATCGCGCAGGCCGCCGAAATTGATCGAACCGACGCCGCCCGAACCGCCGGCGATGAAGCCGCCGATCGAAGCGGTGTTGTAGGTGGACGGCGACAGCCGCAGTTCCTGCCCGGAATGCGCCCGCGTTGCCTTGTCGATATCGGCCAGGATGGCCCCCGGTCCGCTCACAACGCGACCTGGCGCGATCGACTTGATCTCGTTCATCTCGGCAAGGTTGAGCACGACCCCGCCGGAGAGCGGCATCGCCTGGCCGTAATTGCCGGTGCCGCTGCCGCGCGGCGTCACCGGCACGCCATGGCGGTGACAGGCGGCAAGCACGCGGATCAGTTCGGCCTCGTTCCTTGGCGTCACGATCAGATCGCCGGTGACATGGTCCAGTTGCTGCTTCAGCACCGGGCTGTACCAGTAGAAGTCACGGCTCTTCTGCTGGACGATGGCCGGGTTGTCGTCGACCTTGAGCCCGTCAAGATCGCGTTTGAGCGCCGAAACGTCCATTATCCCACCATCAGTTCGTCGAGTTCGGCATAGTCGGGCAATTGCCGGTCGATCGCCTTGCCGCCGCGCACCACGATGCGATCCGATTCGGGTCGCGAGAGCAATTCCGTCCAGCTTCGGCCTTTGAACACGATGAAATCGGCATCGCCGCCGGCGGCAAGCGTGCCGAAGCCATCAAGCCGCATCACCTTGGCCGGCGTCGCGGTGACCGCTTGCGGCCAGTCGGCGACCGGATGGTCCAAATGCAGGATGCGCGTCGCCATGCGGTAGACCTCCAGCATGTCGAGATCGCCATAGGCGTAGAAGGGATCACGCGTGTTGTCGGAAGCGACTGCCACCGGAATGCCCCTCGCCTTCATCTCGTGCAGCAGCGTCACACCGCGCCAGCGCGGCGTGGTTTGGTCGCCGCGCCGGTCCTGCAGATAGAGATTGCACATCGGCAGCGAGACGACGGCGAGCCCGGCCTTCGCCACTTTGTCCAGCGTATCGAGCACATCGAGGTCCGGCTGGCGCGCGAGCGAGCAGCAATGGCCGACGAGGATGTTGCCTTCGAAACCGCTCCAGAGAGCGGCTTCGGCGATCTTCTTCAGCGATATGGCGGAGATATCGTCGGTCTCGTCGGCATGGAAATCGAGATCGAGGCCATGCTTGATGGCTTGCGCGAAGACATGGTCGAGCAGTTCTTCGAGGTCCGGCACCATATAGGTGACGACACCGAGCACGCCCTTCGCCGCGGCAACCCTCTTTGCCAGCCTGTCGAACCACTTTTTGTCACGCACGCCTTCGATGCCGAGCAAACAGGCGCCCTGCAATTCGATACGGCCGCGCCATTCCTCGCGCATCGTCTCGAACACTGGCCAGGAGATTTCCTCCTGCGGCGCGACGCTGTCGATGTGGGTGCGCAGCGCCCTGGTGCCATGCGCGTAGGCGCAGCGCAGTGAAAAATCCATCCGCCGTGCCAAATCCTCGGCCCTCCAGCGTGCCACGCGATCGGCACCGGCGGCATTCAACGCGCCCAAGAACGTGCCGTCAGGATTGGGCTTTCGCGGCCAGATATGGCCCTTGTCGATATGCGTGTGGCAGTCGACGAAGCATGGCAGGATTATACGGCCGGCGAGGTCGATCGCATCGGCAGGCGCTTTCGATCGGTCATGCGCTGCAATGCTGGAGACCTTGCCGTCGGCGACGGCAATGTCGGCCAGCGCGAAACCGTTATTATCGTAAGTTGCAGTAAGGCCCGACGTCAGTGATTGATGAACACGGACGTTAGCGAGCTGATAAGAGCCGGAGGCTGGTATCAAGGCCTGCCCCCCTCTGTCCTGCCGGACCTCTCCCCCTCAAGGGGGAAGATTGGCAGCGTCCGCGCCGGCTCTTTTTTTTCAACGTTGGAGATTGGCGAAGGTCGTGACAACAGCCAATCTTCCCCCTTGAGGGGGAGATGTCCGGCAGGACAGAGGGGGGGGCTTCGCGCCAACCTTTCAGTCATCCTAGCGCTCCTGCTTCAGTGCGCTTTCGTGCCAGCGTCGCAAAATGAGATGCGAAATCAGCGACAGCACGAGGAAGATCAAAATGCCGGTCAGCGAGATCAGGAACAGCGCCGCGAACAGCCGCGGCGCGTTGAGCCGGTAGCCGGCCTCGATGATGCGCGAGGCGAGGCCGGACGACTGGCCGGTGGTGCCGGCGACGAACTCGGCCACCACGGCGCCGATCAGCGACAGGCCTCCGGCGATCTTCAGCCCGCCGAGGAAATAGGGCATCGCCGCCGGTAGCCTGAGATAGCGCAGTTGCTGCCAGCGCGTCGCGCCGTTGAGCTTGAACATGTCGCGCAGATTGCGGTCGACGGAGTTGAGGCCAAGCGTGGTGTTGGACAGGATCGGAAAGAAGGCGACGATCCAGGCGCACAGCAGAAGCTTGGTCGTCTGGTCGTTCACATAGATGTTGATCAGCGGAAAGATCGCCACGATCGGCGTCACCTGCAGCACGATGGCGAAGGGGAAGAACGACATCTCCACCCATTTCGATTGCGCAAACAGCACCGCCAGCCCGACCCCGCCGATGACGGCCAGAGCCAGGCTGAGGAACGTGATGCGCAAGGTGACCAGCAGCGAGGAAAACAGCAGGCCGGCATCGCTATAGAGCGTCCACAGCACCACGCCCGGGCGCGGCAGGATGTACTGCGGAATCTCGTTCCAGACGCAGATGCGATCCCACAGCCAGATCGCCAGGATCATGATCGCCAGCGGCAGCACCCATCGGCCGATCCGCTCGAACCGCGCCTGGCGCACGCGGCGCGCCTCCTCGGGGTCGAGTTCGAGCGCCCGCTCGTCAATGGCCGTCATGATGCGCGCCTGCTGTTGAATTGATGGCCTTGACCAGCACATCGGAAGCCTGACGGCACAGTGCCGCATAGTCGGGCGAGGTGCGAAACGCCTCATCGCGCGGATAGGAGGCCTCGATGGCAAGTTCGTCGAACACCCGGCCCGGCCGCGCCGCCATGACAACGACGCGGTTGGACAGGAACACGCTTTCAAAGACGCTGTGGGTGACGAAGACGACGGTGAAGCGTTCGTCCTGCCACAGTTCCAGGAGATCATTGTTGAGCTTGAAGCGGGTGATCTCGTCGAGTGCCGCGAACGGTTCGTCCATCAGCAGCACGCGCGGTTTGGTCACCATCGCGCGTGCGATCGAGACGCGCATCTTCATGCCGCCGGACAGTTCGCGCGGCACCGCGTCTTCGAAACCGGTCAGGTGAACCCGCGCCAGCATTTCCGTCACCGCAGGTGCCGCCTTGGCACGGGAAATACCTTTCAGCCGCAGCGGCAGCCAGACATTGTCGAAAATATTGGCCCAGGGCAGCAGCGTCGGCTCCTGAAAGACAAAGCCGATCTTTGAGCGGTCAGCTGAGCCGCCGCCGCGCCAGTCGAGCACGCCGGAGGTCGGCGTCGACAGGCCGGCGATCAGCCGCAATGCAGTCGACTTGCCGCACCCCGACGGCCCCAGCAGGCTGAGGAAATCGCCTTCCCGGATGGTCAGGTCGACATCGTTGAGCGCCGTCACGCCGTTGGAGAAAACCTTGCCGACGCCACGCAGCGCCAGAAGCGTCGGGGCCGCACCCGATGCAGCCGGCGCTTGCGCCACCTTTTCCCTTATCATACCGGGGCCGGCCTATTTCTTCAGCTCGAGCCCGACGCCTTTGTTGATGAAGGTCAGCGTGTAGGCCTTCTTGATGTCGATGCCGGCTGGCGTGACCTTGGCCTTGACCATCTTGTCGTAGAAATTCTTGATCCGCTCGTCGGTCATGGCGCCGATGCCGAGCTTTTCGGTGTCGCCGGAATCGGCAAGGCCGAACTTCTTCATCTGCTCGATCGAGAACGCGATCTGCTCGTCGCTCATATCGGGATTGTCTTTCTTGATCATGTCGTTGGCGGCCTTGTTGTCGCCGTACAGATATTTGTACCAGCCCTTGGCCGAGCCATCGACGAAGCACTGGACCACCTCCGGCTTCTTGTCGATCGTATCCTGCATCACCTCGATCGTCGTCGAATAGGTGTCCCAGCCATAGTCGGCGAGCAGGAACTGGTTCGGCACGAAGCCGCCTTCCTTCTTGACCGCGAACGGCTCCGAGGTGACGTAGCCCTGCTGGATCGACTTCTTGTTGGCGAGGAAGGGAGCGGTGTTGTAGGTGTAGGGCGCGCGCTTGGAAGCGTCGAAGCCGAGTTCGATGACCATCCACTGGAAGAAGGTCTGCACGCCCTCGTCGCCCAATATGTACTGGTCGGCGTTCTTCAGGTCCTCCCATTTGTCGAGCCCTTCGCCGGGGTGGGACATGATGACCTGCGGGTCCTTCTGGAAGTCCGCCGCCACCACGCGCATCGGAATGCCTTGCTGGACGGCATCGAAAGCCGACAGCAGATTGCCGCCCATGTAGAAATCGATCTTGCCGGCCAGCAGCAGCGGTCGGCCGCTGACCTGCGGACCGCCCTGCATGATGGTGACGTCGAGGCCGCAGGCGGCGTAGGTGCCGTCCGCCACGGACTGATAATATCCACCATGCTCCGGCTGGGCCAACCAGTTGGTGCCGAAGGTGACTTTCTCATTCGCAGCAGCACCCAGCGTACTGGCTGCAAGCAGGGCCACCGCCGCCACCGAGATCTTCTGTTTTCCGTACATCCACACCACCCTCTGTTTGCTCCGGCGCGCCACGCGCCAGGCTCGACACCAAAGATTCAAGAAGCAAGACACATGCCACCGGCGTCTGGCGCCGGGACCGCCGGCTTGAAAGACGTTGCCATGCCAAGCGCGGACGGGTCATGCTGTACGAAAGGCATCGTGCCTATTTTTTGAACGGCTGTCCACAATCGCCCGGGCAACATGCACCGCCATCTTGAAGGTGTAATGGGTCCGGCTTTAGGCTGGCGGCACCCAGGAGATTGCCATGTTCAGATTCCTCACCCCGAAGTCGATCAAGCCGCCCTTTGCCCGCTACAGCCACGGGGTCGAGGTACCGCCTGGAAAGCGGCTGGTGCTGTGCTCGGGTCAGGTTGCTATAACCGCGGACGACCAGATTCCCGAAGAGGCCGGCGCACAGGCCGAACTCTGCTTCCGCAACATCGAAGCGATCCTCGGCGAAGCCGGGCTGGGCCTACGCGACATCATCCGTATCAACGCCTATGTCACCGACCGCGCGCATCTGCGGCCCTATATGGATGTCCGCGACCGGCTGTTTTCCAGCCCCGCGCCGGCCTCGACGCTGATGATCGTCTCCGGCTTTGCCCGACCCGAATTCAAAGTCGAGGTCGAGGCTATCGCGGCCGGGTGATCGACAGACAACCTCCGCCGCGCTAGGTCTGGCCGTTCATCGAAGAGGCATGACATGACTGTTGCGAAGAAACGCGTGTGGTGGGGCGACTACCGGACCACCGAATACGCCTCGATGGATCCGGAGGCGACGATCGCCGTGCTGCCGGTGGCGGCGATCGAGCAGCATGGCCCGCATCTGCCTGTCTCGACCGACACTTCGATCATGAACGGCATGCTCGACACGGTCATCGCCCGCCTGCCCGACGATCTCGACGTCCGCATCCTGCCGGTCCAGGCGGTAGGCAAATCGAACGAACATTTGCATGCGCCGGGCACCCTCACACTGCCGGCAACCACGCTGATCGAAGCCTGGACCGAGCTTGGCCTGTCGATCGCGCGCGCCGGTGTGCGCAAGCTGATCGTGGTCAATTCGCATGGCGGCAACGAGGAGATCATGGGCATCGTCACGCGCGAATTGCGCGTGCGCGAAAAGATGCTGGCGGTAAAGACCAGCTGGCAACGGTTCGGCCGCCCGGCCGGCATGTACACCGAACTGGAGGACCGCCACGGCATCCATGGCGGCGATGTCGAGACCTCGCTGATGCTGCATTTCCGGCCGGACCTCGTCGACATGGCCAAGGCCGACAATTTCGTTTCCAATGTCGCCAAAGCCGAAAACGAATTTTCGCTCCTGCGCCACACCGGCACCCACGCCTTTGCCTGGATCGCTGGCGATCTCAACCCGAATGGCGTCGTCGGCGATGCCAGCATCGCGACGGCGGAGAAGGGCCGGCTGACGGCAGAATATCAGGCCGACGGGTTCATCAGCCTGCTGCGGGATGTGCGCAAGGCGAAGCTCGCGGACTGGTTGACGTAGCCTCCAAACCAGTGGTCTGGCATCGAAAGGCAAGCGCTGTCCTCTTGAACAAACCAGGCGACGGAGGGCGGATCTGACAATCGCGCTTTTGGACAAGAGATCCGCACAAGAGATTTTGACAAACTTTGCCAAAACGGACCATACTGGACGAGATATGGAGGCCAGTATGGCAACGATGAACGTATCATTGCCCGACCCGATGAAAGATTGGGTGGAGGCGCAAACCGAAACGGGCCGTTACGCCAACGCGAGCGACTATGTGCGCGATTTGATCCGTCGGGATCAGGAGCGCAATGACAAGATTGCCGCCATGCAGCGCTTTGTCGATGATGGCTTGAAGAGTGGCATCGGCAATCGATCCAGGGACGCGCTTTTCACGGAGGCGGTTAAACGCGCTGAAAAGCCATCCGGCAATGGGTAGTGGGATTTCGCCTTTCTTTAGCTGCGGAAGAGGACATCGTCAGTATTGCCGAGCAAGGGGTGCGCCTGTTCGGCGCTGTGCAGGCCAGACAGTATCATGACGAGTTGTTCACGATCTTTGACCTGATCGCTGCCAGTCCCCGAATAGCGCGGGAGCGGCTTGAATTGGCGCCACCGATGCGTATCCATCCCTTCAAAGCCCATCTTGTCGTCTACCGGATCGAAGCCGACGACGACGTGTTCATTGTCCGGATACGGTACGGGCATGAAGATTGGGCGAATGAAGGCACCCGATAATCGAACAACGACATGGGGGCAGCTAGCTGTCGATCCTCAGCGCGAAGGGCGTGCCTTCAAAGGCATCCGCACCGCGGCCGATCGATTCGATCGCCTCGATCATGCGGCCGTTGCGATCAAGCAGCGCATCGGCCACCGCGATCAGTCGCGGATTGGGTGTTGCCGAGGGCGACAGCGCCCGCAGCGTCCGCGCCAATTCGGCCTCGTCGCGTTTCGGCGCCAATGCGGCCGCGATGATATAGGCCGAAGCCGTCGAGCGGCTGATGCCGGCATAGCAATGCACGAGCATCGGCCTTGCACGGTCCCAGCGGCGCGCGAAATCGAGCAGGTTGCGGACATGCTCCTCGCCCGGCATGGTCATGCCGTCCTGCGCCGCCGCGATGTCATGCATGACCAGATGCAGATGATTTTCTTTCGATATCGAGGCCGGCCGGACCACCGCCGTTCCGGCGGCAAGCAGCGACAGCATGCGGTCGGCGCCGCTCCTGGCCACCGTTTCCTCGATCTTTGCCAGCGAGCAGACATGGATCATTGTTTCGAACCCTTCGATTGATGCTCGCGCCGCGACGCCCATTCGGCAAGAACGGTCTCGAGCCGCTGCCATTCCTCCTCACTCCCCGGCAGGCCGGCGCGCAGAACGTCAGGCCGATCGGCAAAATGGCGAAGCAGAATGCCGCGCCCGCCGAGCGTGGCAAACAAATCGGCAGCATGCGGCAGGCGAAGAAAACGGAACAGCGTGGTGCCACCCATAACGGGAATACCGAAGCGGCCGAACAGCGCATCGAGCCGCGCCGATTCATCAGCCAGCGCCGTCCGCATCGCGTCCTGCCAGCCGATATCGGCAAGCGCGCGAATGCCGTATTCCAGCGCCGGGCCGGCGACGGCCCATGGCCCGAATTGTGTTTCCAGCCGTTCGACCGTCACAGCATCGGAAAGCGCAAAACCGAGCCGCAGGCCGGCCAGACCAAAGAACTTGCCGAACGAGCGCAGCACGACGACGCCGCCCTGGCCGACATCGCCGCAGAGGCTATGCTCGCGCGGCCCAACATCCATGAACGCCTCGTCGACAACCAGCAGCCCGCCCTTGGCGCGCAATCCGGCAGCCAGAGCCAGCAACCGGTCGCGCGCGATGACACGTCCATCCGGATTGTTCGGATTGACGATGATGGCAAGGTCGGCGTCGGCCAGGTCAGCGAAATCGCCGACCTCCGCCACCTGGTGCCCGGCGATCACTGCTGCGCGGGCATGTTCGGCGTAGGTCGGACCCAGCACCAGCGCCCTTCCGGGGGTAATCAGCGAGGCGACGCGCGGCAACAGGATCTGCGTGCCCGGTGCCGCCACGATGTTGGCTGGCGACGGCGCCCCATAGGCACTGGCAGCGATCTCTGTCAGCTCACGCGTGCGCGCGGCTTCCGGCAACCGCGACAGCGAGGTGGCGGGCAGGTCGAAAAGCGGGTAGGAGTGCGGATTGATACCGGTCGAGAGGTCGACGAATGGCAGCAGGGCGTTGGGGAAAAGCGCCCTCGCGCGGCCAAGACTTCCACCATGGTCCACAACCGCCCCATTAAGAAGCTTCATGTCAGTCCTGATCGCTTTCCTGTCATTGGCCGTCGAATTCGCCCTCGGTTACCCCGACTGGCTGTTTCGCGCCATCGGCCATCCGGTGACGTGGTTCGGCAGGCTGATATCCTTTCTCGACCGCAGGCTCAACCGCGCCACTGATCCCGACGCGCTGCGTCGCAAGCGTGGTGTCCAGGCGCTGCTGGTCATCGTGCTGGTGCCGGCGATAATTGGCCTGGGCGTGCAGATCCTGTTCTGGTTCGTTCCCATGGGCCTGGTCATCACTGCCCTTCTGGCAACGTCGCTTCTGTCGCAGAAGAGCCTCTATGAGCATGTCGAGGCTGTGGCGGACGCGCTCGACACCGGTGGCCTCGCTCTGGCCCGCCTTGCCGTTTCGCGAATCGTCGGCCGCGACCCTGAAACGCTCGACAGGGCCGGCGTCTGCCGCGCCGCGATCGAGAGCCTGGCTGAGAATTTCTCCGACGGCATCGTCGCCCCCGCCTTCTGGACCGGCGTCGGCGGCCTGGCCGGCGGCGCCGCCTACAAGGCCGCCAACACCGCCGATTCGATGATCGGCCACCGCACCCCGCGCCACGAGGCCTTCGGCTGGGCGGCGGCGCGCTTCGACGACTGGATCAATCTGCCGGCGTCGCGGCTGACGGCGCTGCTGATCGTGCTGGCGGCGTTCTTCGTCAAAGGCGGTGATGCGAAAAATGCCTGGCATGCGGTGTGGCGCGACGCGAAAAAACACCGCTCACCCAATGCCGGCTGGCCGGAAGCGGCGATGGCCGGTGCGCTCGGCCTGGCGCTCGCCGGGCCGCGCAGCTACGGCGGCGTGCTCGTGGACGACGTCTTCATGGGCGAAGGTGGGCGGCGCGAGGCCGACAGCGTCGACATAAGGCGAGCGCTGAAACTCTATCGCGTCGCCGACTATCTGCTGATCGCGCTGTTTGGGTTGGTCGCGGTCATGGTCATCGTGGCGTGATCTACTTCACCCTGGAGGGTAAGAAACGCTCAGAACTCGATCCCCTGCTGCGCTTTCACGCCTGCGGAAAAATGGTGCTTGGTCACGCCCATTTCGGTGACGAGGTCGGCGGCCTCAACCAGCGCCGGCTTGGCGTTGCGGCCGGTGACCACGACATGCAGGCCCTCACGCCGCGCCTTCAACGCCACAACCACTTTGTCCAGGTCGAGATAATCGTAGCGCAGCGCAATGTTCAGTTCGTCGAGCACCAGCAGGCTGATCGACGGATCGGCCATCAGTTCGAGCACCTTGGCCCAGGCGGCTTCGGCGGCGGTGATGTCGCGCTTCAGGTCCTGCGTTTCCCAGGTGAACCCCTCGCCCATCGCGTGCCAGACGACGCGGTCGCCGAAGGCGGCGAAGGCGTCCTTCTCGCCGGTGTGCCACTTGCCCTTGATGAACTGGACGACGCCGACGCGCTTGCCGTAGCCGAGCATCCGCAGCGCCAGGCCGAAGGCAGCCGTGGTCTTGCCCTTGCCGGGACCGGTGTTGACGATCAGCAATCCCTTCTCGACCGTCTTGCTCGCCACCTCGGCATCCTGCACCGCCTTGCGCTTGGCCATCTTGGCGCGGTGGCGTTCTTCGTCCTTATCGTCGATGTCGGTCATGTCATTTCACCTTGAGCGGCAGCCCCGCCACCATCAGCAGCACCATGTCGGCGACGGCGGCGACCTGCTGGTTGAGCCGGCCGGCGGCATCGCGAAACCGGCGCGCCAGTGCATTGTCCGGCACGATACCTTGGCCGACTTCATTGGATACCACGAACCATGGCCCGCGCGGCCGCGACAGCACCTCCGCCAATCGCCGGCATTCCAGCTCGAAATCGTGTTCAGCCAGCATGTGGTTGGTCAGCCACAGCGTCAGGCAGTCGACAAGCACCGGCCGATCCTCCGGCAAGGCGGCAAGCGTACCGGCGAGATCGAGCGGTGCGTCGATGGTCGTCCAGCCTTCGCCGCGCCGCGATCGGTGCAACGCGATGCGTTCATGCATCTCGTCATCATAGGCTTGCGCCGTGGCGACATAGATCCAGGGAGGCGGCAAGGCGGTCGCCAAAATTTCGGCGTGGGGGGGGGGGGGGGGGGGGGGGGGGGGGCGGGGGGGGGGGGGGGGGGGGGGGGGGGGGGGGAGGGGAGGGGGGCGAGGGGGGGGGGGGGGGGGGGCCGCCCCGCGGGGGCCGCCCCCCCCCCCCCCCGCCCCCCCGGCCCCCCCCCCCCGCCCTCCCCCCCCCCCCCCCCCCCCCCCCCCCCCCCGCCGGGGGCCGCCGCCCCCCCCCCCCCCCCCCCCCACCGCCGATGAGGAAGGTCAGTGTCTTGCGATCAGGCAAAGCTGTCGCGCAGGCTGGTCGCGGTGCCGGTGAAGCGGCCACGCACCACACCGACGACCGCGCCGAGCACCAGCCAGAACACCAGATTGGTCACGGTCACCGCCACCACGAACTGGTGATGCAGCCCTTCCGGAATCGCCGTCTCGTAACTGCCGGGCTGCGGCGCACCGACAATATGCGGCGCGACGATCAGCAGGACGGCAAGGATCGCCAGCGGCAGCGACTTGCGGAACGCGATCAGGCCGAGACCGGCGGCGGTTGCCGCCACCGTTGCCCACCACCAGATCTGCCGCTGGGTGAGATCGGCGGCCGGCATGGCCGGCAGTTCCGGCGGCAGGCCGAGGCCAGGCGCCAGCGTGAACACGGCGAAGCCGGCCAGGCCCCAGAACACGCCCTGGCGCCAGCCACCGATGCCGCCGGCGAATTCGGAGACCGCGACCAGGATCAAGGCGAAGCCGATGCCGGTGACAATGTTGGCAAGCACGCTGAAGGCGAAACGCTCGAAACCCTCTGCCGGCGCCCAGCCTTCGTCTGCCGGAGCGGCTTCCGCCGCCGGGGCAGCAGAGCTCATGGCATCTCCCGCCGGTGCAGTTGTGCTCATGGCATTGCTATCCGTTGCGGCCGGAGCGGCATGGTCATGGTGATGCCCGCCGCCCGCCTGTTCGTAGACTTCCGCCTTCAGGATCAGCGGCACGGTGGCGTAGGCCTGCAGGCAGGCGAGGACGACGCCGGCCACGAGCCCTGCGATCGCCGCGATGAACACGACGTTGCGAAACAGGTTCATGATGTCAGCCCCTCGTCAGTGGCAGGGAAACGCCATCGAATGGCGATAGTCGTGAGCCGCATTGTGGACCGCATCGATATGCGAGAAGCCGACAAAGCCCATCACGAAAATGCCGAGCAACGCGGCAAGCGCGAGCTGCATGAGGCGCGACTGCGAGGAGACGGAGGCGCCGAGGGAGACGGAAGCGGTAGTCATGTCTTGTCCTTTCGCCCTCCACCCGAGGGCATCGAAGTCAGTTTCCTGTCGCCGGCAGGTCTCCTGGCTCACGGATCAGCGTCCTTCCCCACCTTCCCGAAGAAAATCTTCAGTGGCATATGGAGAGGACTACCGCACACAGTTGCGGGGGCAGCCACGGCATTGGGCAAAATTCGCCCTCACCGCATTCCCTCTTGGCTCCAAAATGGAACCGGCGACACCGGTGACTATAGGCAGAATCCTTGCTTCCGGCAAACCAAATTCCGCCGGTGACCATTGCGAATGCGCCATGAAGGTCAAAGTGATTTCGGCAGATAGCGCCACGTCACAAAGCCGCAGACCGCCGCCAGCAGACCGAGCGTGACGAACACCGAGCCCAGGCCGAAGACGGCCAGCGCCACCGAATAGACCAGCGGCGGCGTCAACTCGGAAAAGTCGAGATAGGTGCGGTAGACCGCTGCCATCTGAGATCTTTCATAGGAGCGCACCGAGCGCATGAAGGCGGTCGAGCCGAGGGCGTCGAGCGCAATGGTGAAGAAGGCACCGCAGAGCAGGAAGGCGCCGGTAAGCAGCGGCACGGTTTCGCCGACGAAGCCCGCCGCCAAAAGCGCGGCCGACATGGCGAAATAGGCAAACGTCATGGTCCCGCGGCCACCAAAGCGCTTTCCTGCCTTGCCCCAGAAAATCGCCATGAACAACAGCGCGTTGCCGGCCGAAACCAGCAGGCCGCCGGCCAGCTTGCCCTCGCCTGTGATGACCATGAACAGCGGCCCATAGACGAAGAACGTCGTCCAGAAACAGGAGCGCCCGAAAGCGATCAGCCAGGCCAGCCTGAGCCTGGGCTGCGCGACGAAGCGGCCGATATTGGCGAGCGGATTGACGGGGCGCGTCTTGCCCGGACGGATAGACTGGTTGTCGCCGAGGCGGTAGGTCCAGAACAGCGCCAGCAGGGCAAACGCGAACACCGCGACCGTACCGTGCGCGGCATAGATGCCGAAGCGCGTGTAGAGGAAGATGCCGAGCGTCGGCCCACCAGTCCAGGCCAGCATCGACCACGCCATGCGCAGCGATTCGGCCTGCATGAAGTCGGTCTTGCGGATGTGGTCCATGATGTAGAGGTTGAGCGTGATCGACAGCGCGCTGGCGCCCATCACCCGGCACAGCATGCCGGCCAGTTGCCCGGCAAGCGTGTCGGTAACGAAGAACAGCGAGCCGACGGCCAGCAGGCAGGCGCCTGATGTGTAGACCCAGCGCCGGGCAAAACGGCGGATCAGCATCGGCATGAACAATGTCACCGACAGGCCGAGCATCGCCACCACGGTGTAGAGCATCGACACGATCTGCTCGTTGTGCAGGATCTCGTAGGCCTGGATCGGGATGACGCTCGACACCGTGGCGCGGGCGAAGGATTCGACCGCATAGAGCGACGCGAAGGTGCGCGCGTCCGCGGCCTTGAGAGCCGGCAGCCAGATCGGATGGCGCACATGGGTGGACATTGCTTTCCCCGAAGCAGATTCACCGGGTCAAATCTGACTTGGCGATCCCAGCGCCAATAAGAGGAAACCGACGCGCATCCGGCAAAAGCGAAGCCGGCCAAAGGCTTCCCTGCACTGGCCCAATGCCGCGGCTGACCCGGGTTGTCGGCAGAGTTGCCGGTCTTCTTTTGTCCAGGGCAACCGTGATAGTCCTCCAGCGGGGCTGAATCAGAATGCGAGACCATGAGCATCCAAACGCCGACCGCACCCGTTCCGGATCGACCAAAGCGCATCGTCGCTATCGACATCGTGCGCGGCATCGCGCTGATCGCCATGGCGAGCTACCATTTCACCTGGGATCTGGAGTTCTTCGGCTACACCGATCCCGGCCTGACCGCCTTCGGCTGGTGGAAGATCTACGCGCGCTGCATCGCCTCGACCTTCCTGTTCCTGGTCGGCGTCAGCCTGTACCTCGCCCATGGCCGACAAATCCGCTGGAACGGCTTCTGGAAGCGGTTCGCCATGGTCGCGGGAGCCGCGATCGCGATATCGGTCGTCACCCGTATCGCCACGCCGGATGGATTCATCTTCTTCGGCATCTTGCACGAGATCGCGCTGGCCAGCCTACTCGGCCTCGCCTTTCTGCGGCTGCCGGCACTGCTGACGCTTGTCGTCGCCGCGCTCGTCATCGCGGCGCCTGTCTATCTGCGCCTCGAGGCGTTCGATCACCCATGGCTGTGGTGGGTAGGCCTGTCGGCGAACAATCCGCGCTCCAACGACTACGTTCCGCTGTTTCCGTGGTTCGGCGCCGTGCTTGCGGGCATCGCGGTGACGAAACTCGCCGCCGGTGCCGGCCTGCTTGCCCGGCTTGCCAATCTGGCGCCCGGTCGCTTGGCCAACCCGCTGGTCTTCATCGGCCGGCACAGTCTGGCGTTCTACCTGATCCACCAGCCATTGCTGATCGGCTGCATGTGGCTGTTCTCGCAGATCATGCCGGCACAGGTCGAAACCCCGCAGGTGAATTTCCTCAAAACCTGCCAGCTGTCCTGCGAGCAGTCGCGCGACACCGAGTTCTGTACGAGCTACTGTGTCTGCATGCTCGATACGCTCGAGGGCGAGGCAACGCTTGATCGGCTCTACAACAACGACCAGACTGCGGAATGGAAGACGCATCTGTCCGATCTCGCCGGCATGTGTACCGCCAAGACCGACAGCAAGTTGATGGAGGAAGGGGTCAAATGACCGAGAACCAGCCTAAGCCGGGGCTCATACCGTGGCCGCCGCTGATCTACACCGCCGCCATCGCCATCAGCATCGCGCTGGGCCTGCTCTATCCCCTGCCCTGGATCGGTGACCTCCTGGGCGATATTCTTTTCGCCACCGGCTGGGTGGCGCTGTTTGCCGTCGCCGCGCTCTGGGTCACCGCGATCCGCACCATGGTCCGCGCCAAGACCACGCTGAACCCGAACGCTGTGCCCGATCACCTGGTCACCACGGGTCCCTTCGGCATCACCCGCAATCCGATGTATCTGGCCAACACCCTGCTGTTGATCGGGGTCGCCTTTGTCTCGGGCATCGTGTGGTTCCTGCCGCTCGCGTTCATCGCCGCCTATGTCACGCAAAAAATGGCGATCGAAGGCGAGGAAAAGGTGCTGGCGGCAAAATTCGGCAAGAAGTACCGCGACTACGCCAAACGCGTGCGCCGCTGGATCTGAGCTGGCGCCCCTGGTTTCCATCGCGGAGAGGTTTTGACAGGTGCACACTTCGGCGATTAGCGAACTTCGTCATCCTAGGGCGAAGCAGGAGCGCAGCTCCGTCGCGGAGACCCTAGGATCCATGCCGTGACCTCGGTCGAGGAGTGCAGCGGAGCAAAGTTCTGCGCCGTCGCGGTGCATTGCAGTCATGGCATGGATCCTAGGGTCTGCGCCGCGTCGCTACGCTCCTGCTCCGCCCTAGGATGACGAAGGAATAGACGTCTCCGCTAATTCCGAACGCTAACGCGCGACAGAATCCAGTCCGCTCAGGTATTCACGCCAAGCTCAACCAGCCGCTCCACACAAGATTCCTCGGCCTGGTCGAGTTCAGCCAGCGTCTCCTCGAGATCGCGGCGCTTCTGCCGGAGATCCTCGCGCTTTTCCTCGATGCGCTTGATCATCAGGTTGAGCTGGCCGACTTCGCCGGGCGGCTCCTTGTACATCTGGATGATTTCGCGGATTTCGTTGATCGAGAAACCAAGCCTCTTGCCGCGCATGATCTGACGGATGAGGTGCCGGTCGGAGGGGCGAAACAGACGCGTGCGGCCACGCCGCACCGGCTGCACCAGCCCTTCGTCCTCGTAAAAGCGAAGCGTCCGCGTCGACACGTCGAACTCGCGGGTCAACTCGGTGATCGAATAATATTCTCGCATTGCCACTCCCGCACGCCGAAACCAAGGGGCGATCGCCATGCCGGCGTCACCCTTATGTCCCGAACCAAAACCCGTGCCATGCCGGAATCGACATGGCGCCCCGCGCAAGCCTCGCACGGCATTTACGTAAAAGTCAATTAAGCCAAAAGGCGTGCCTTCAGGGCACACCGAACCACCACGTGGCAATGCCGAGAAATGCAAAGAAGCCGACGACGTCGGTAACCGTGGTGACAAAAACTGCCGAAGCGACCGCCGGATCGACCTTGAAACGATCGAGCAGCAGCGGGATCAGGATGCCGGCCAGGGCGGCCACGAACATGTTGATGATCATCGCCGCCGCGATGATGCCGCCCAGGTTGGGGTCACGGAACCAGGCTGCCGCAACGATGCCGATCAGGATGGCGAAGACGATGCCGTTGATGAAGCCGACACCCATCTCGCGGCGAATGATGCGGCCGGCATTGTAGATGTCGAGATCCCTGGTCGCCAACGCCCGCACGGTGACGGTCATGGTTTGCGAGCCGGCATTGCCGCCCATGCCGGCGACGATCGGCATCAGCACCGCCAGTGCGACGATATGTTCGATCGTGCGGTCGAAAAGACTGATCACCGACGCCGCCAGGAACGCGGTCAGAAGGTTGATCAGCAACCACGGAACGCGTGAGCGCGAGGTCGAAAAGATGCTGTCGGAAAGCTCCTCGTCGCCGACGCCGCCCATGCGCATCAAGTCTTCTTCGGCCTCCTGCTGTATGACGTCGACAACATCGTCGATGGTCAGAACGCCAACCAGCCGTTCGTTCTCGTCGACGACTGCGGCCGACAAAAGATCGTACTGCTCGAATTCCCGTGCAGCCTCTTCCTGGTCCATGGTGGCCGGAATGGCGTGCCGCGTCTCGTGCATCACTTCCTCGACCTTGACCGAACGCTTGGTGCGCAGGATCTGGTCGAGGTCGATGGCGCCGAGCAGCTTGAAGCTCGGATCGATGACGAAGATCTGGCTGAAGCGCTCGGGCAGATTCTGGTCGTCGCGCATGTAGTCGATGGTCTGGCCGATCGTCCAGAACGGCGGCACCGCGACGAACTCGGTCTGCATGCGGCGGCCGGCCGTCTCTTCGGGATAGTCGAGCGAGCGGCGCAGCCTGATCCGCTCGGTGAACGGCAGCTGCGACAGGATCTCGTCCTGATCCTCCTTCTCGAGGTCTTCGAGAATGTAGACGGCGTCGTCGGAATCGAGCTCCTGTACCGCCTGCGCGATCTGCGCATTGGGCAGACTGTCGACGATCTCCATACGGATCGCCTCGTCGACCTCGGTCAGCGAGGAGAAGTCGAAATCGGCGCCCAGGAGCTCGACCAGCGCGTGGCGCTGTTCGGGATGCAGCGCCTCGAGCAGGTCGCCGAGTTCCGACTGGTGCAGGTCGTCGACTTCATGCTTGAGGGTCAGCGTGTCGCGGTCGGCGATCGCCGCGCCAATCCGCGCCAGGAAGGACGAAAGCACGGCGCCGTCCTCGCCATAGATGTCGGCGTGGTGCTCCTCGGCGGCCCTGGCGCCAATCGTCCGTTCGTGCTCGCCTTCCACCAGCGCCTCCCGCCACAAGAATCCCGGAAAAGGTGCAAATCAGGTCTAGAGCATCGGACCCAAAGGGGAAACCGGTTTCGGGAGAATCCGACGCTCAAAAAGAAAGTGGCGTAAAGCGCGGGAATATCAAACGAAATGCGCCCGGCCCGCAGCGGGCGGAGCTTGCACAATCGGGATCTGGGAAGGAAAATGGTGCGGTCGAGAAGACTCGAACTTCCACGGGTTGCCCCACAGCGACCTCAACGCTGCGCGTCTACCAATTCCGCCACGACCGCACGTGGTAGAGCCGGAACCGACCGGCTCGCGGCGTGTAGCAAATCGTTTCCGGCGAAACAAGTGCACGGCAAGCAATAATGTCAGGCGATTGGCATAATGCTCCACAGGGTCCGAACGCAGCGCCGGAACTGGACGTTTGCGCCTGATATCGCCATATGGAAGGCAAGTTGATGTCACCCAAAGGTGCGAGGCGGTTTTGGGACGCGACATGCATAAGCGAAAAGACGATACGCCATGCCCGAACGCAGCCAGATCGCCACGTCGTTCCTGCCGCTCCCCGGTTCAGCACCGGTCGAATGGCTGATCGAGCCCGGCCTTACCGCCTATCCCGAAGCACTTGCCTTCATGGAGGCGCGCGCCGAGGCGATCCGCAGCGGCGCTGCCGGCGAAATGGTCTGGCTGGTCGAACACCCGCCGCTCTACACGGCCGGCACCAGCGCTCGCGGCGAGGATCTGATCGACGCCAGCCGCTTCCCGGTGTTTGCAGCCGGCCGCGGCGGCGAATACACCTATCATGGGCCGGGCCAGCGGGTCGCTTATGTCATGCTTGACCTGAAGCGGCGGCGCGAGGATGTCCGCGCCTTCGTCGCGGCGCTCGAACAGTGGATCATCGGCACGCTCGCCGCCTTCAACGTGCAGGGCGAACGCCGCGAGGACCGGGTCGGCGTCTGGGTGGTGCGGCCGGATCGCCCTGCCCTGCCGGACGGCTCGCTGGCGGAGGATAAGATCGCGGCCATAGGCATCCGGCTGCGGCGCTGGGTGAGTTTTCATGGCATCGCCATCAATGTCGAGCCCGACCTCGACCATTTCAGCGGCATCGTGCCTTGCGGCGTGCAGGACCACGGCGTCACCAGCCTCGTCGATCTCGGCCTTCCCCTGACCATGGCCGATCTTGACCTGGCGCTGAAATCCGCCTTCGAGGATGTGTTCGGTCCCGCCACGGTCTTGCCTGTCGAAGCCGAGCGCAAGGCCGGCTGATTCTTCCGGACCCGGTACGGCTCAAATCAGTTGGGCGGAGGCCCACAATACGCCATAGCCATGGATGGCGAACACTGCCAGCAACGCCGCCGCCATGGCGAGCCGGTCGATGGTGCGGATCGGCTTCAGCTCGTAACGCGGCTTGACCCCGCTGCTCATCGTCAGCAGGCTGAGGATCGAAAACACCGCTCCCGTCGCGAGCAGGAAGTTGGAGGAAAAGCCGGCCTGCCAACCGACAGCCAGGAAAGCCGAGAGCAGGAAGAAGGAAGCCAGCGCCAGCCCGACTGGTCCCGGACAGATCTGGCGCAGCACCTGGCCGCCGTCGAATTTCCACACCGGCACCAGATTGGCGATGTTGAACAGTGCGGCGAAGCCCGCCAGGGTCGCCAGCAGGGCCGCAGCCAGCCGGTGGCCTTCCGCGCCGGCAAAGGTGCTGGCAGCGATCACAACCGGCACCAGGAATGCGGAGAAGCCGGCGCCCATCAGCGCCACGAAGGCGACCTCGAAACGGCTGTCATAGGGCCGCCCGCCAATGGCGATGCCGCCGAGCAGCGGAATGAAGATCATCCGTGCCCGGTTGTGGCCCATAAGCCGGAACGCCGCCATATGGCCAAGCTCATGCAGGGCGACCACCGATGTGAGGATCGCGGCCAGTGCCAGGCCGCCGAAGTGAAGGCCGAAGAATGGCCACAGGATCAGCGCCGAAAGCCCGGCAAAGCCGACCTGGCTCAACGGATGCTCGAACCAACCGCCCTTGCGATACTCCCCGGTCCGCGCCCAGCGCTGCAGCTTGGAGAGTTCGCGGCGCAGGGCGAAATAGCGGAACACCAGGAAGGCGACGCCGCGATAGCGATCCGTCTGGCTGAGCGTCACCCGCGTGCTGGTGCCTTCGGAGACGAGTTCAGCGGTTTCGGAAAAGTCCTTCCAGAACGAAGCGTCGAGCGCGGTGTCCTCGATGACACGCATCGAGAAGCTGATACCTTCGACGACGTCATCAAACCGCGACCTGCGTTCGATCGGCTTGCCGTCGCGACCTTCCCACGACAGCGTCATGCGGGCCACGCCCTCGCCGTCCGGCGCCTCGGCGGAAAGGATCTCACCGGACCAGCCGGCATCGCTGCCGAGCGGCCACAGCGCCTGCCAGAGGCGCTGACGGTCCATCGCCACCAGACGGGTCAGACGGACCGTGCGCAAACCAAGCGGCACGGTCATCAACAGAAAGATCAGCCCGAGATTGCTGGCCACCAGAATGGCCGTGACGATGGGCGACACCTGGACATTGCTCCCTGTCTTGCCGAGGTACCCTAACGTTACGGCGGCAAGAAAAGCTTAACGGCGGAACGGCCGTCGACCGCATAGGACCCGCGGCGGCGAACGCCGCCAAATCACATGGCTCCGATCCAGATCGCCATGGAAACAAGGAACGTGCTCATGCAAACCAGTGAGATGACATCCTGAACCAGATCGGTCATAACTCTCTCCTGTTGTTGATATGTTCGCATTTTGTTCCAATTTTGTTTCAAAGTCAACGGGCACGATCCGCCCGCGCCCGGAATTCCGGGCGATCAAATCGGCAGGGTTAAGGAAAGGTTGATGGGCGAGCGACGGTGCCACGTGGGCTGACCGAAGCCTTATGCGATTAGCCATCGCATCGTCATCCTAGGGCGGAGCAAGGAGCGGAGCGACGCGCGCAGACCCTAGGATCCATGCCGTGACCCAGGGGCGATGCTACGGTGCAGAATTATCGCTCTGATAGAGGTCGCATATCCTCGACCCCTGCATTTGTCTCGAAAGTAACGGCATGGATCCTAGGGTCTACGCTCCGCTCCGCGGAGCTTCGCCCTAGGATGACGACATCAGAGACTAAAGCGGCACCACTTTGCCGTCGGCCAGCGTGACACGCCGGTCCATGCGCGATGCCAGTTCGTGATTGTGGGTGGCGATCAGCGCCGCGAGGCCCGATTGCTTGACCAGCGCCGCCAGCGCCTCGAACACATAGGACGCGGTGACCGGATCGAGATTGCCGGTCGGCTCGTCGGCCAGCAGCACCAGCGGCGCATTGGCGACCGCACGCGCGATGGCAACGCGCTGCTGTTCGCCGCCGGAAAGTTCGGACGGCCGGTGCGACGCGCGCTTGCCGATCTGCATGTAATCGAGCAGCTGCGCCGCGCGCTCGGCCGCGTCCTTGCGGCTGAGCCCCTTGATGAGCTGCGGCATCATGATGTTTTCCAGCGCCGAGAATTCCGGCAGCAGGTGATGGAACTGGTAGACGAAGCCGACATCGTTGCGGCGGATCGCCGTGCGCTCGTCATCGGAGAGCCGCCCGCAGGCACGGCCGGCCAGGATGACGTCGCCGGCGTCGGGACGCTCCAGCAAGCCGGCAGTGTGCAGCAGGGTCGACTTGCCGGTGCCCGACGGCGCCACCAGCGCCACCATCTCGCCGCGCTTCAGCGAGAAATCGGCACCGTTCAGGATGGTGAGCTTGCGCGGCCCCTGGACATAGTGCCGCTCGACGCTCTTCAGCTCGATAATGACCTCGGCCACTATTCGTACCTCAAGGCTTCGACCGGATCGAGGCGCGCGGCGCGCCATGCCGGAAACACCGTTGCCAGGAAGGACAGTCCGAGCGCCATCAGGACGACATAGGTCGTCTCGCGCGGATCCATCTTCGCCGGCAACTGGCTGAGGAAATAAAGCTCCGGATTGAACAGCACCTTGCCGGTCATCCATGAGAAGAACTGGCGGATGGATTCGATGTTGGTGCAGATCAGCACGCCGAGCAGCACACCGGCGAGCGTGCCGGTCACGCCGATCGCTGCCCCCGTCATCAGGAAGATGCGCAGGATGGCGCCGCGCGACGCCCCCATGGTGCGCAGGATGGCGATGTCGTGCCCCTTGTCCTTCACCAGCATGATCAGGCCGGAGATGATGTTCAGCGCCGCCACCAGCACGATCAGCGTCAGGATCATGAACATGACGTTGCGCTCGACCTGCAGCGCGGAGAAGAAGGTCTCGTTGCGCTGACGCCAATCGATCATGTCGATCGGCCGCTGCGCCGCCGCCTCCACCTTCGGTTTCAGCGCATCGACATCGTCTGGATTGTCGACATAGATCTCGATCGTTTGCGCCCGCCCGTCCATGTTGAAATAGAGCTGCGCTTCCGAGAACGGCATGTAGACGATGGAGGTGTCATATTCGGACATGCCGACTTCGAAGATCGCCGCGATCTTGTAGCCCTTCATGCGCGGCGTGGTGCCGATCGGCGTCACGTCGCCGTCGGGCGAAATCAAGGTGATGGTATCGCCAAGCGTCAGGCCGAGATTCTCGGCCATGCGCTTGCCGATGGCAACGCCCTCGCCGGAGTCGAAATCGGCGATCGAACCCTGCTTGATGTTGCTGGCAACGATGGCGATCTTGCTCAGATCCTCGCCGCGTATGCCGCGCACCAGCGCTCCGGTTCCGCCGCCGACATTGCCTTGCGCAAGCACTTGGCCATCAATCAGCGGGATGGCGTATTTAACGCCTGCTACACCGTTGATGCGGCTGGCGACCTGCGCATAGTCCTCCAGCGGCGAATCGAGCGGCTGCACGATCAGATGGCCGTTGACCCCGAGAATGCGCGTCAAAAGCTCCGCCCTGAAACCGTTCATCACCGCCATCACCACGATCAGCGTGGCGACGCCCAGCATGATGCCCAGAAACGAGATCGAGGCGATCACCGAGATCACCGTCTCCTTGCGCCGCGAACGCAGATAGCGCCAGGCGACCATGCGCTCGAAGATGGAAAAGGGTCCGGCGCCGACCGGTCTTGCCGCCACCGCCTCGTTCATGCGGCGACACCGAAACGCTTCTTCACGTCTGCGATCGGCAGCGTCTCGCGCTCGCCGGTCTTGCGATTCTTGATCTCGATCTCGCCGGCTGCGACACCACGCGGCCCGACGATCACTTGCCAGGGCAGGCCGATCAGGTCGGCGGTGGCGAACTTGCCGCCGGGCCTCTGGTCGGTGTCGTCGTAGAGCACGTCCTTGCCGGCGGCGACGAAAGCGGCATGCAATTCGTCGCAGACGCGGTCGCACTCGGCGTCGCCCGCTTTCATGTTGATCAGCCCGATGTCGAACGGAGCCACCGCCTCCGGCCAGATGATGCCGTTGTCGTCATGGCTGGCTTCGATGATCGCCGCGACCAGCCGCGACGGACCGATGCCGTAGGAGCCGCCGGAGACGAAATGATCCTTGCCGTCGGGCCCGGTCACCTTGGCGCCCATCGGCTTCGAATATTTGTCGCCGAAATGGAAGATGTGGCCTACCTCGATGCCGCGCGCCGAAACCTTGTCGCTCTCGCCGATCTTCTCCCACGCCGCCTCGTCGTGCATCTCGTCGGTGGCTGCGTAGGGTGTCGTCCAAGTCTTGACTATATCGCCGATCTCGGCGGCATTGGCGAAGTCGGTCTTCTCTCCGGGCACATCGAGCGAAAGATAGTCGCGGTGGCAATAGACCTGGCTCTCGCCGGTGTCGGCCAGGATGATGAATTCATGGCTGAGATCGCCGCCGATCGGCCCGGTGTCGGCCCGCATCGGTATCGCCTGCAGCCCCATGCGCGTAAAAGTCCGGAGATAGGACACGAACATCCTGTTGTAGGCCGCCCTGGCGCCCTCGAAGTCGAGGTCGAAAGAATAGGCGTCCTTCATCAGGAACTCGCGCGAACGCATGACGCCGAAGCGCGGCCGCACTTCATCGCGGAACTTCCACTGGATGTGGTAGAGATTGAGCGGCAGGTCCTTGTAGGACTTCACATAGGCGCGGACGATCTCGGTGACCACTTCCTCATTGGTCGGGCCGTAGAGCATGTCGCGGTCCTGCCGGTCCTTGATGCGCAGCATCTCCTTGCCGTAGTCGTCATAGCGGCCGCTTTCGCGCCACAGATCGGCCGACTGGATGGTCGGCATCAGGATTTCCAGCGCCCCGGCGCGGTTCTGCTCCTCGCGAATGATGCGGCAGACCTTGTCCAGCACCCGCTTGCCGAGCGGCAGCCACGAGAAACTGCCCTGTCCCTGCTGGCGGATCATGCCGGCACGCAGCATCAGCCGGTGCGAGACGATCTCGGCCTCGCGCGGGTTTTCTTTGAGGATCGGCAGGAAATAGCGCGACAAACGCATGGACAGGTCCGTGAGTGAGGAGGGCCGCGCCAGAATCGGCGCGACTTTGGCTTGCTTGACCCGGCTTCATAGCCATTTCAAGGCGGAATGGGAACCCGGACGCTTCGGCCCGAAAAGCGGCAATCGATTTCAGAAAGCACGGGATAGCCGGGATCAGAAGCGTCGCACCGTCCTTCGCCCGCCCAGAAGACCCACGGCGCTGCAAGGCCTCCCGGTCACCGCGCGCGTCTTGATGATCGTTCGCCAAGCAACGCCTGCCACACTATTGTGCAGTGCAGCACGAGAATGCCCGTTTCAAGGCAAAATTCTTCGTGACATTTTCATTCGCCTTAGGCTAATGTACCTCGATAACCGAGAGGGTAGAAAAAAATCTGCTCTCCTACGCGGTCAAAGTCTTGGGAGGATGCGATCTAGGCGCGGTTACTCGCTGCCGCCGGAAACCGGAAACAGATCGGACGCGTTTAAATTGCAAGGCCTCGTGCCTTGCATTTTTTTTGTGCAATCATCTGCTTAGCGCAACGCGTTGCCAAACCACCTTACCCAGCGTCAGCGCTCGTCCGGCCGCAAAACGGCACGGCATTCCTGTCTGGAACCAAGCTGTTCCGAAGGATGAAAACGTCTTTGCCGGACAAATCTTCTTGGGCCGGGGCCGGCTATTTGGCTAAGGTTTGGCTGAATTCTGGCACGATGTGCGGGATGTCGTTGAGGCTGTATCCAAGCCCGTGCGTCAGGCCATAGAAAATGCCCATCAGGATCGCGGTGGCGATGGTGGTGCGGATCACCGCGCGCAGCATGTGGGGACCGCGCGGCGCGCTCGGAACCGTGCCGAGCGTCACGTCACGATCGTCGTCCTGCGTCCTCACGCTGAACGGCAGCACGGCGAACAGCACCACCCACCAGGTCGCGAAAAACAGGGCGGTGAACGAAACCCAGCTCATGATTGCTCCAGTTCGATCAGCGTTCCGAAAAAATCCTTCGGATGCAGGAACAGCACCGGCTTGCCGTGCGCGCCGATCTTCGGACTGCCGTCGCCCAGCACGCGGGCGCCGGCGGCCTTGAGCTGATCGCGCGCGGCCAGGATGTCGTCGACCTCATAGCAAAGGTGATGCATGCCGCCAGAGGGGTTCTTCTCCAGGAAGGCGGCGATCGGCGACCCCTCGCCCAAAGGCTCCAGAAGTTCGACCTTGGTGTTGCCGACATTGACGAACACCACCGTCACCCCATGCTCCGGCAGCGCCTGCGGCGCCGTCACTTCGGCACCCAGCGTGTTGCGATAGGCGGCGACGGCGGCCGCCAGATCCGGCACGGCAAGCGCGACATGGTTGAGACGTCCGAGCATTGGCACTCCCAAGTAGGGGAGTAGGGGAATACGGGAGTAGGGGAAAAGACAGATATGTCAGCTGTTTGCTCTTCCTACTCCCCTACTCCCCTACTCCCATACTCCCTCTCGTCATCTTGTGACGAATACAGTCACCAGCGGCTTCTTACCCCAGGCTTCGTTGGCGGCGCCGCGCACGGCGCGCCGCACTGCTTCCTGCACCAGGTCGAGGTCTTTTCGGCGCTGACGGGGGATGGAGTCCACCGCGCCGATTGCCGCATCGATCATCAGATCTTCCAGCGACTCGCCACGGCCATCGGCCTCGGCGACGCCGATGGCGACTAGGTCGGGGTCGCCGGCAAGCTCATATTTGTCGTCCAGGACGACATTGACCGCCACATGGCCGGCAAAGGACAGCTTGCGCCGGTCGCGGATGCCCATCGCCTGATCGGTGCCGATCAGTCTGCCATCCTTGTAGATACGGCCGAACGGCACCTGATCCATGATGGTGGCTGGGCCGGGAGCAAGCCTGAGCATGTCGCCGTCGCGCACCTGCGCCACCTGGCCGATGCCCGATGTCGACATCAGCGAGCCCTGCGCCACCAGATGTGCCGCCTCGCCATGCACGGGAACGCCGATCTGCGGGCGCACCCATTCATACATCTTGCGCAATTCGCTGCGCCGCGGATGGCCGGAGACATGCACCAGTGCATCGCCGTCCTCGATGATCTTGACGCCGAGGTCGATGAGGCGGTTCTTGATCTCGAGGATCGCCTTCTCGTTGCCGGGAATGGTACGCGAGGAAAACACCACCGTGTCGCCTGCCGTCAGCGACACCGACTTCATCTCTTCGCGCGACAGCTTGGCCAGTGCGGCCAGCGGCTCGCCCTGGCTGCCGGTGCAGATGATGACCAGGTTCTCGCGCGGGATGAAACCAAAATCCTCCTCGGCGATGAACTCCGGCAGACCGTCCATGTAGCCGAGTTCGCCGGCCACATCGATGACCCGCTTCAGCGAACGGCCAAGCACCAGGCACTGGCGTCCGGCATCGCGCGCCGCTTTGGCGATCGAGACGATGCGTCCGACATTGGAGGAGAATGTGGTGACGGCGACACGGCCCTTGGCAGCCTGGATGACGCCCTTGAGGCCCTCGCCCACAGCCACTTCCGAAGGCGACTCACCTTCGCGCAGCGCATTGGTCGAATCGCAGATCAGCGCCAGAACGCCCTTGTCGCCATAGGCCCGGAAACGCGCCTCGTCGGTCTTCGGCCCGATCGTCGGCTCCGGATCGATCTTCCAGTCACCGGTATGGATGACGGTGCCGGCCGGCGAGGTGATCGCCAGCGACATCGGCTCGGGAATCGAGTGCGCGACCGGAATGGCTTCGATCTCGAACGGGCCGACTGTGAACTTCTCGCCCGCCCGGTAGATCGTCACCGGTATTTTCGGCGCGCCCTGCTCGCCTTGCCGCTTGGCCTCCAGCAGGCCGGCGCTGAACGGCGTCATCCAGACCGGCGCCTTCAGCTTCGGCCATGTGTCGAGCAGCGCGCCATAATGGTCTTCATGCGCATGCGTGATGATGATGCCGCGCAGATTGGCGAGGTTCTCCTCGATGAAGCGCGTGTCGGGCAGCACAAGGTCGACGCCCGGCAGGCTGGCATCGGGGAAGGTCACCCCGACATCGATGACGATCCATTCGCGCGCATTGGGCGGCCCGTAGCCGTAAAGAGCGAAGTTCATGCCGATCTCGCCGACGCCGCCGAGCGGCACGAAGACGAGTTCGGCGGTTTCCGCTTTCGCCATGATTTTTCCCTTCCTGACCCTCAGGCCAAGCCTAAAAAGCAATTCCGGGAAAAGTGTGTAACGGTTTTCCCACCGGAGTTGCGCAAAAACAAACAGTTAGAACCGTTCATGAACGGCCCTATGCCCTGGCCGAAGCGACCGCGCCGAAATGCACATCGCCGGCGGCGATCGTCCGAACCGAACCTTCATCGTCGCGGATCACGAAACGGCAGTCCTCGTCAATGGTCTCAAACACCCCACGCACCACATTACCGTCAATTCTGACAGCAACTTCGCCGCCGAGCCCCGCAGCACGATCAAGCCAGCGTCGCCTGACGGCGGCAAGTCCGCGCCCCTCGTCCCACAATCGGGCATTCTCGCTCCATGCATCCGACAGCGCCAGGAACAGTGTTTCCGCATCACATGCCGCGCCCAGCGCGCTGAGTGATGTTGCGGGATAGGGCAAATCCTCGGGGTATGCCACCACATTGACGCCTATGCCGACCGCCACCGCGAAACGGCCGCCATCCAGGATTGCCGATTCCAGCAGGATGCCGGCCAGCTTGGCGCCGGAGGCAAGCACGTCGTTCGGCCATTTGAGTTCGAAACGGTTCTTTCCTTCGCTGCCACCGTCGAGGCCGATGGCGATCCGGCCCTTCGGCACCACGGCGTCGAGCGCATCGGCCAGCGCCAGTCCGGCGACGAAGCCCAGCGTCGCGGCAAGGCGAAGCTCTGCCTTGGTGATGACGAGCAGCGTCGCCGCCAGGTTGCCTTCGGGGGTCGCCCAGACGCGGCCGCGTCGGCCACGCCCGCTTTCCTGCTTCTTGGAAACGACCCACAATCTGCCGGGGTCGCCTGCCCTTGCGTGGTCCAGTGCCAGCGCATTGGTGGAGCCGACGCTCTCATGCGCCTCGAGCCGGAACCCTTCCGACGCCGAGGTTGGAGCCAGCCGAAATGCCATGCCGACTAGAAAAACGTCTTGGCGGCGGCTTCGGCGTAGGTGCCTATCGGCCCGCCGATCAGCACATAGAACAGCACGAAGGCGCCGGAGACGCCGAGCACGACACGCAACTCCGTCGCCATCGGCACGAAACCGCCGACCGGTTCGTCGAACCACATGATCTTGATGATGCGCAGGTAATAATAGGCGCCCACCACCGAGGCCAGCACGCCGATGATCGCCAGCGCATAGAGATTGGCGTTGATGGCGGCGAGGAAGACGTACCATTTCCCCCAGAAGCCGGCGAGCGGCGGAATGCCGGCCAGGGAGAACATCAGGATGGTCAGGATCGTCGCCATGATAGGATTGGTCGACGACAGGCCGGCCAGGTCGCTGATCTGCTCGACATTGCCTTCCTTGCGCCGCATGGCGAGGATGAAGGCGAAGGTGCCGAGCGTCATCACCAGATAGATCAACATGTAGATGGCAACGCCGCGCACGCCGGCCTGGCTGTTGGCGGCAAGGCCGACCAGCGCGTAGCCCATATGGCCGATTGAGGAATAGGCCATCAGCCGCTTGATGTTGGTCTGGCCGATGGCGGCGAAAGCACCAAGCGCCATCGAGGCGATCGAGATGAAGACGATGATCTGCTGCCAGTCTGCGGCGATCGGCTTGAACGCACCCATGGTGACGCGCACCATAAGCGCCATCGCCGCCATCTTGGGTGCTGCCGCCAAAAAGGCCGTCACCGGTGTCGGCGCGCCCTCATAGACATCTGGCGTCCACATGTGGAACGGCACCGCCGAGATTTTGAAGGCCAGGCCGGCCAGCACGAAGACGAGGCCGAAAACGAGGCCAAGCTGGCGCTCGCCGCTGCCGAGCGCAGAAGCGATCTCCTGGAAGCCGGTGTTGCCGGTGTAGCCATAGACCAGGCTGATGCCATAGAGCAGCATGCCCGAGGATAGCGCGCCGAGGACGAAATATTTGAGGCCAGCCTCAGTCGAACGCAGATTGTCGCGGTTGATCGCGCACAGCACGTAGATCGCCAGCGATTGCAGTTCGAGGCCGAGATAGAGCCCGATCATGCCATTGGCGGAGATCATCAGCATCATGCCGAGCGTGCACAGCAGGATCAGCACCGGATATTCGAACTTGTCGAAGCGTTCAGCCTTGGCAAAGCGCATCGACATCACCAGCGTCACCGCCGAGCCGACCAGCGCCAGCACCTTCATGAAGCGGGCGAAGGAATCCTGGATGAAGGCATTGCCGTAAGCGCTGCCCTGCCCGGTCCGGAAGATCAGCCAGGCGCCTGCGATCGCCAGCACGGCCACCGCAAGGCCGGTTACCGTGTTGGCCGTGTTGGCGCGCGAATAGGCTCCGACCATCAGCAGCGCCAGCGCGCCGACGGCAAGGATCAGCTCTGGCGTCGAGAGCGACAGGCTGGAGAGAAGGTCCGGCGTCATGGTTCGCAAAACCTCTGGTCAGTTCGCCGCCGCGGTCTGCGCGGCGCCGATGGATGCAGTGACATTGGTGACGAGCGACTTGACCGATTCGGCCGTCGCGTCGAAGACCGGGGCGGGATAGACGCCGAAGAAGATGACCAGAACGACCAGCGGGTAGATGATCACCTTCTCGCGCAGCGACAGGTCGAGCAGGCCCTTCAGGCTGTCCTTGGTCAGCGCACCGAAGATCACCCGGCGGTAGAGCCAGAGCGCGTAGGCGGCCGACAGGATGACGCCGGTGGCGGCGAAGAACGCCACCCAGGTGTTGACCCGGAACACGCCGAGCATGGTCAGGAACTCGCCGACGAAGCCGCTGGTACCGGGCAGGCCGACATTGGCCATGGTGAAGATCAGGAACACCGTGGCGTATTTCGGCATGTTGTTGACCAGGCCGCCATAGGCCGCGATCTCACGTGTGTGCATGCGGTCGTAGATGACGCCGACGCACAGGAACAGCGCGCCGGAGACGAGGCCGTGGCTGAGCATCTGGAAGATCGCGCCCTGCACGCCTTCCTGGTTCATGGCGAAGATGCCCATGGTGACGAAGCCCATATGAGCAACCGACGAATAGGCGATCAGCTTCTTCATGTCCTCCTGCATCAGCGCCACCAGCGAGGTGTAGATGATGGCGACGACGGACAGCGCGAAGACCAGCGGCGCGAACATTTCCGACGCCAGCGGGAACATCGGCAAGGAGAATCGCAGGAAGCCGTACCCGCCCATCTTCAACAGGATGCCGGCCAGGATGACGGAGCCCGCCGTCGGCGCCTCGACGTGCGCGTCGGGCAGCCAGGTGTGCACCGGCCACATCGGCATCTTCACCGCGAAGGAGGCGAAGAAGGCAAGCCATAGCCATGTCTGCATGTTGGCCGGGAAGTTGTGGGTCAGCAGCGTCGGGATGTCGGTTGTGCCGGACTGGAAGAACATCGCCATGATGGCGAGCAGCATCAGCACCGAGCCGGCGAGCGTGTAGAGGAAGAACTTGAACGAGGCGTAGACGCGCCGCTTGCCGCCCCAGACGCCGATGATGATGAACATCGGGATCAGGCCGGCTTCGAAGAAGACGTAGAACAGCACGATGTCCAGCGCGCAGAACACGCCGATCATCAGCGTTTCGAGCAGCAGGAAGGCGATCATGTAGGCCTTCACGCGCTTCTCGATCGATTCCCACGACGCCAGGATGCAGAGCGGCATCAGGAACGTCGTCAAGATGACGAACAGCATCGAGATGCCGTCGACGCCCATATGGTAGGAAATGCCGGAGTCGAGCCAGGCGACCTTCTCGACGAACTGGAAGCCGGACTGCGAATTGTCGAATCCGGTCCAGATGAACAGCGAGATGATGAACGTGAAAGTCGTCGTCAACAGCGCGATGGCGCGGATGTTGCGGCGTGCATTTTCGCTGTCGTCATTGATGAACAGGATAAGCAGCACACCAACCAGCGGCAGGAAGGTGACCAGCGAGAGGATTGGCCAGGCGGTCATCAGAGCATCATCCAGGTGACGAGTGCGGCAACGCCGATCAGCATGGCGAAGGCGTAGTGGTAGAGATAGCCGGTCTGCAGCTTGACGACGCGGTCGGTGACATCGACGACGCGCGCCGCAATGCCATCCGGGCCAAGGCCGTCGATGATGGTGCCGTCGCCGGTCTTCCACAGGAAATGGCCGAGGCGCTTGGCGGGCCGCACGAACAGGAAGTCGTAGAGCTCGTCGAAATACCACTTGTTGAGCAGGAAGGCGTAGAGCCCGCGATGCTGCGCGGCGAGGTTGACCGGCATTTCCGGCGAGCGGATGTAGAATTTCCAGGCCAGCGCGAAGCCGATCAGCATGGCGATGAAGGGCGACAGTTCGACCCACAGCGGCAATTCGTGGATGTCGTGCAGGATGTGATTGTCAGGCAGTGTGAACAGCGATGCCTTCCAGAACTCGGCATAGCCCTCGCCGATGAAGGCACCGTGGAAGATGACGCCGGCAAACAGCGCGCCCGCGGCCAAGATGAACAGCGGCACCAGCATCACCGGCGGCGATTCATGGACATGGTGCATCACCTCATGGCTCGCCCGCGGCTTGCCGTGGAAGGTCATGAAGATCAGCCGCCAGGAGTAGAAGGAGGTGAAGCAGGCGGCGATGACCAAAAGCACGAAGGCCATGCCGGCAACCGAATTGTGGCCGGCAAAGGCGCTCTCGATGATGGCGTCCTTGGAGAAGAAGCCGGCGGTGCCGATGACCGTCACCGGAATGCCGACGCCGGTCAGCGCCAGCGTGCCGATCACCATCATCCAGTAGGTGGTCGGGATCAGTTTCCTGAGGCCGCCCATCTTGCGCATGTCCTGCTCGTCGGACACGGCATGGATGACCGAGCCCGAGCCGAGGAACAGCAGCGCCTTGAAGAAGGCATGCGTGAACAGGTGGAAGATCGCCGCGCCATAGGCGCCGACGCCGAGTGCCACGAACATGTAGCCGAGCTGCGAGCAGGTCGAGTAGGCGATGACGCGCTTGATGTCGTTCTGGACGAGACCGACGGTGGCCGCGAAGAAGGCCGTGAAGGCACCGATGAAGGTCACCACAGTCAGCGCCGAATGCGACAGTTCGAACAGCGGAGACAGCCGTGCCAGCATGAACACGCCGGCCGTCACCATGGTGGCGGCATGGATCAGCGCGGAAACCGGTGTCGGGCCTTCCATGGCATCCGGCAGCCAGGTGTGCAGCGGCACTTGCGCCGACTTGCCCATGGCGCCCATGAACAGGAGCAGGCAGACGATCGTCATGGCCGCCTGCTTGTCCAGCGCATAGCCGAGGAAGGTCAGCACCGCGGCGCCGTGCGGAGCGCCTTCGGCCGGAATGAACGTCGCCGCATTGGCGAAGATGGTGCCCAGATTGACCGAGCCGAACAGCACGAACAGGCCGAAAATGCCGAGCGCGAAGCCGAAATCGCCGACGCGGTTGACGACGAAGGCCTTGATTGCCGCGGCATTGGCCGACGGCTTCTTGTACCAGAAGCCGATCAG
This sequence comes from Mesorhizobium sp. WSM4808, assembly GCF_055811675.1. Classification (NCBI taxonomy): domain Bacteria; kingdom Pseudomonadati; phylum Pseudomonadota; class Alphaproteobacteria; order Hyphomicrobiales; family Phyllobacteriaceae; genus Mesorhizobium; species Mesorhizobium sp. WSM4808. The sequence goes on along the minus strand of NZ_JBVVQX010000001.1, from coordinate 297,950 downwards.
CAGATAGGAGGCGAGGCCCACCCCTTCCCAGCCGAAGAACATCTGCACCAGATTGTCTGATGTCACCAGCATCAGCATGGCGAAGGTGAACAGCGACAGATAGGCGAAGAAGCGCGGCCGGTTCGGATCGTGGTGCATGTAGCCGATCGAATAGATGTGAACCAGCGCCGACACGGTGTTGACCACCACCAGCATCACCACCGTCAGCGTGTCGATCCTGAGCGCCCAGGCCGCTTCCAGCCCGCCTGACTGGATCCAGCGCATCACCGGCACGGTGAACACCTCGCCATGGCCGAAACCGACGGTGAAGAAAGCGACCCACGACAGCACCGCCGCGATCACTAGGAAACCGGAGGTGATGTATTCGGACGCCTTGGCGCCGAGCGACGTGCCGAACAGGCCGACGATCAGGAAGCCGAGCAGGGGAAGGAAGACGATGGCCTGATACATGGTGGTTCCGTCAACCCTTCATCATGTTCACGTCTTCGACCGCGATCGAGCCGCGGTTGCGGAAGAAGACGACGAGAATGGCAAGTCCGATGGCGGCCTCGGCCGCCGCGACCGTCAGCACGAACAGCGCGAACACCTGGCCGACCAGATCGCCGAGTGCTGCCGAAAAGGCGACGAAATTGATGTTGACCGCCAGCAGGATCAGCTCGACCGACATCAGGATGACGATGACGTTCTTGCGGTTCAGGAAGATGCCGAACACGCCGAGCGTGAACAGAACAGCCGATACGGTCAGATAATGCGCGATGCCGACAACCATCTCAGAGTCCCTCGCCTGTCTTGACCTTGCGGATTTCCATACCGGTCGCCGGCGTGCGGCCGACCTGGGCTGCGATCGACTGCCGCTTGACGCCTGGTTTATGGCGCAGCGTCAGCACAATGGCGCCGATCATGGCGACCAGCAGCACGAGGCCCGAAATCTGGAAATAGTAGAGGTAGTCCGTATAGAGGATGTCGCCGAGTGCGGCCGTGTTTGTTCGCGTGGCGAGATCCGGAATGGGCTTGGAGACCGTCGAGGCGAGCTGCGGCGCGAAAGTGTAGCCGCCGAGCACGACGATCAACTCCGCCGCCAGGATCAGCCCGACCAGCGCGCCTATCGGCGCATATTGCAGGGCGCCTTCCTTCATCTCGGCGAAATCGACGTCGAGCATCATGACGACGAACAGGAACAGCACCATCACCGCGCCGACATAGACGACGAGCAGGATCATCGCCAGGAACTCGGCCCCGGTCAGCATGAACAGGCCGGCGGCGTTGAAAAAGGTCAGGATCAGGAACAGCACCGAATGCACGGGGTTGCGCGACGAAATGACCATGAACGCCGACGCCACCGCGACAAAGGCGAAGAGGTAGAAAAAGGCCGCCTCTAGTCCACTCAACATTGGGGATCCCCCGGGTTCCTGTACGAACAGGACGCTCGTCCTGTTTGTTGTCTCTGGCCTGGTTCCGCCTCCGGTTCCAAAGCCGCGTTGTCCTAGCCCATGTTCCGATCGGGTTGAAAGGCCCGATCGAAAGAAACATGGGCCACTCTGTATTCCGGAGCATGATCTGGTCCGAAAAGTCCGCAACTTTTCGGGATCATCCTCTGGACGAGGCCCCTGCCCCGCCCATGCGTCAAATATCAGCGGTAGGGCGAGTCCAGCGAGATGTTGCGCGCCAGTTCGCGCTCCCACCGGTCGCCATTCGCCAACAGCTTGTCCTTGTCGTAGTAGAGTTCCTCGCGCGTCTCCGTCGCGAATTCGAAATTCGGCCCCTCGACGATGGCGTCGACCGGGCAGGCTTCCTGGCAGAAGCCGCAATAGATGCACTTCACCATGTCGATGTCGTAGCGAACCGTGCGGCGCGTGCCGTCATTGCGGCGCGGGCCGGCCTCGATGGTGATGGCCTGCGCCGGGCAGATTGCCTCGCACAATTTGCAGGCGATGCAGCGTTCCTCGCCATTGGGATAGCGGCGCAGCGCATGCTCGCCCCGGAAGCGCGGGCTGGTCGGCCCCTTCTCGTGCGGATAGTTGATCGTCTCCTTCGGCGCGAAGAACTGGCGCATCGACAGGAAGAAGGCGCTGACGAAATCCTGCAGCAGCAGCGATTTGGCGGCTTGGGAAAGAGCGGACATCACGCAAACCCCGTGATCTTGAGGAAGGCCGCTGTGGCGACCACCATGAACAGCGAGATCGGCAGGAACACTTTCCAGCCAAGCCGCATCAGTTGGTCGTAGCGGTAGCGCGGCACGAAGGCCTTCACCATGGAGATGCCGAAGAACACGAAGCAGACTTTCAGCACGAACCAGATGACGCCCGGCACCCAGGTGAACGGCGCGAAGTCGAACGGAGGCAGCCAGCCGCCGAGGAACAGGATGGTGGCCAGCGCGCACATCAGCACGATGGCGACATACTCGCCGAGGAAGAACAAAAGGAACGGCGTCGACGAATATTCGACCATGTGGCCGGCGACCAGTTCCGATTCGGCTTCCACCAGATCGAAGGGCGGCCGGTTCGTCTCGGCCAGCGCCGAGATGAAGAAGATGATGAACATCGGGAACAGCGCCAGCCAGTTCCAGTCGAGGAAGGTGTTGGGCAGGCCAAGCCGCGTGCCAATTCCATCATGCTGCGACAAAACGATATCGGTGAGGTTGAGCGAGCCGGCGGTGAGCAGAACGGTGACGATGACGAAGCCGATCGAGACTTCGTAGGACACCATCTGCGCCGCCGAACGCAGCGCGCCGAGGAACGGATATTTCGAGTTGGAGGCCCAGCCGCCCATGATCACGCCATAGACCTCGAGCGAGGAGATGGCGAAAACATAGAGGATACCGACATTGACGTTGGCGATCGCCCAGCCCTGATCGACCGGAATGACCGCCCAGGCCGAGATCGCCAGCACGGCCGAGACCAGCGGCGCCAGCAGGAACACGCCCTTGTTGGCGCCGGACGGGATGACCGGCTCCTTGAAGACGAATTTCAGCAGATCGGCGAAAGCTTGCAGCGTGCCCCAGGGGCCGACGACGTTCGGGCCACGGCGCAGTTGCACCGCCGCCCAGATCTTGCGGTCGGCGTAGAGGATGTAGGCAACGAAAATCAGCAGGATAACGATCAGCACGACCGATTTCAGCAGAATGATCAGCGCCGGCAGCACGTAGAAGGAGAAGAAAGTGTCCATGCTTATTCCGCCGCCTGCTTGAAACCGCTCTTGGCCAGTGCCGAGCATTCCGCCATCACGGCCGATGCCCGCGCGATCGGGTTGGTCAGGTAGAAATCCGTCACCGGCGAGGTGAAGGTGCCCTTGTTCAGCCGCCCGCCGAGCTTCGCCACCCCAGCGATGTCCTCGGCATTGCCGGCCGCGACCTGATCGATACGGGCCAGATGCGGGTATTCGCCATAGAGCTTGGCGCGCAGCTGCGGCAGCGAATCAAACGGCAGTTTCTTGCCCAGCACATCCGACAGCGCCCGCAGGATCGCCCAGTCCTCGCGCGCCTCGCCCGGCGCGAAGCCGGCGCGGTTGGTCTGCTGCACACGGCCTTCGGTGTTGACATAGGTGGCCGACTTTTCCGTGTAGGCGGCCGCCGGCAGGATGACATTGGCGCGGTGCGCGCCCTGGTCGCCATGCGTGCCGATATAGACGACGAAGGCGCCGCCGGTCTTGGCCATGTCGATCTCGTCGGCGCCGAGCAGGAACAAGAGCTCCATTTCGCCCAGCATGCCGGCAACGTTTCTGCCGCCCTCGCCCGGCACGAAGCCGAGGTCGAGGCCGCCGACACGTCCGGCCGCGTTGTGCAGCACGGCAAAGCCGTTCCAGTCAGCGCGGGCAGCGTTCACGGCGGCGGCGAGCTTGGCCGCCTGTCCGAGCACGGCCGCGCCATCGGCACGCGCCAGCGCGCCCTGGCCAACGATGATCAGAGGGCGTGTCGCCTTCTTCAGCACCTGGAAGAACTTGCCGTTGCCGTCGGCCAAATCCTTCAGCGAATCCGGTCCGGCGCCCAGCTGTTCGTAGTCGTAGCGGGTATCGCCGACATCGCCGATGACGGCGACCGGCAGGTTGCCGATCCGCCAGCGCTTGCGGATCCGGGCGTTGAGCACCGAAGCTTCATAGCGCGGGTTGGCGCCGATGATCAGCACCGCGTCGGCCTGTTCGATGCCTTCGATGGTCGGGTTGAAGATATAGCTCGCCCGGCCGAGCGCCGGGTCGAGTGCGGCGCCGTCCTGGCGGCAATCGGTATTCTCCGAGCCGAGCGAAGCCATCAACAGCTTGAGCGCATAGGTTTCCTCGACGGCGGCGAGATCGCCCGCGATAGCGCCGATCTTTTCGGGCGCCGTCTTCGATACCGCGTCCTTGATCGCGGCGAAGGCCTCGGCCCAGCTGGCGGCAACCAACCTGCCGTCCTTGCGCACATAGGGGCGGTCGAGACGCTGCGTGCGCAGGCCGTCCCAGATAAATCGGGTTTTGTCGGAGATCCACTCCTCGTTCACCGCCTCGTTGACGCGCGGCAGGATGCGCATCACTTCGCGGCCCCGGCTATCGACACGGATCGCCGAGCCGACCGCATCCATCACATCGATGGATTCGGTCTTGGTCAGCTCCCACGGCCGCGCCTGGAAGGCGAATGGCTTCGAGGTCAGCGCGCCGACCGGGCACAGGTCGATGACATTGCCCTGCAGCTCCGACGTCATCGCCTGTTCGAGATAGGTGGTGATCTCGGCATCCTCGCCACGGCCGATCAGGCCCAGTTCGGAGATGCCGGCGACTTCGGTGGTGAAGCGGACGCAGCGCGTGCAGTGGATGCAGCGGTTCATCACCGTCTTGACCAGCGGTCCGATGTATTTGTCTTCGACCGCGCGCTTGTTCTCGTGATAGCGCGAGGAATCGACGCCGAACGCCATCGCCTGGTCCTGCAGGTCGCATTCGCCGCCCTGGTCGCAGATCGGGCAATCCAGCGGATGGTTGATCAGCAGGAACTCCATCACGCCTTCCCTGGCCTTCTTGACCATCGGCGTGTTGGTGAAGATTTCCGGCGCCTCGCCATTCGGCCCGGGACGCAGGTCGCGCACGTTCATGGCGCAGGAGGCCTGCGGCTTGGGCGGCCCGCCCTTCACCTCGATCAGGCACATGCGGCAATTGCCGGCGATCGAGAGCCGCTCATGGAAGCAGAAGCGCGGCACTTCCGCGCCAGCGTCTTCCGCCGCCTGCAGCAGCGTGTAGTGGTCGGGTACAGTGATCTCTTTCCCGTCGACCTTGAGCTTTGCCATTCGCCTCAAACCCCTGCGGAGTTCCCGCAATCTCTTTGTCCGGACGCGGTCGAGACCACGTCAGGCATTTCATTCACTTGACGGCGAGCGCCGCCGCTTGGGCTGTCCAATCGTCGCGGCCGATACGGCCGCCGAGCGACAGATAATCCTCGACCCAGGCAACCTCTTGCGGCGTCCATGCCGCGATCTGGGCATAGGTCCAGATACCGAGGCCGTTGAGAACCTTTTCCAGCTTCGGCCCGATGCCCGAGATGGCCTTGAGATCTGCCGGAATGGCCGGCTTCTCCATGGCGTTGGGCTGCCTGAAATCATCGGGCATCAGCGCATCGCCGGCGCCGCTTGTCGCCGGAGCGGCGTTTGCGGCCGGCACGGCAGTGGCGGCTTCCTTGGCGGCAATATCGGTGACCTCCCGGGCGAAGGACTGCGCCTCGGCGATCATGGTTTTCGCCGTCGCCCGTGCCTTGGTGGAGGAAGGACTTGGATCTTCGAACTGCGCGACGCGCGCCTCGAAATCATCGACGATCGGCTGCAGCAGCCGCTGCGAGGCTTCTGCCGCACCTGAAAGCGCGCCCAGCCAGACGCCGAAAGCATGGTTGGCGAGCCCGACGCCAAGCGCCGACATCGCCGCTGCACCCGCCACAGGATGCACGAAAAGGTTGACGGCGCTGGCCATCTCCTTCGGCATCATCCTGGTCAAGTCCTGGTTCATCTTCTCGATCTGGTCCAAATTGGGCATCAGCGGGTTCGAATACGGCGCCATAGAGTTCTCCTGGTCGTTTCTTCGTTCGCCCCGCCCTTCGCTGCGGACTTCCGCCCGCGTAAACATTCTTCTATTCCGCCGCCACCATCACAGGCTCGGCCCGGTGCGCATTGCGCGAAAACTCGTCGATGCGCCGCTCCACTTCGCCGCGGAAATGCCGCATCAGTCCCTGGATCGGCCATGCCGCCGCGTCGCCAAGCGCGCAGATCGTATGGCCCTCGATCTGCTTGGTGACGTCGAGCAGCATATCGATCTCGCGCTTCTGCGCCTCGCCGCGCACCAGCCGTTCCATCACCCGCCACATCCAGCCGGTGCCTTCGCGGCATGGCGTGCACTGGCCGCAGCTCTCGTGCTTGTAGAAGTAGGAAAGCCGCGCGATCGCCTTCACGACATCGGTCGACTTGTCCATGACGATGACAGCCGCGGTTCCAAGGCCGGATTTGAGGTCGCGCAGCGCGTCGAAATCCATCGGCGTGTCGATGATCTGCTCGGCCGGCACCAGCGGCACCGAGGCGCCGCCCGGTATGACCGCCAAAAGATTGTCCCAGCCACCGCGAATGCCGCCGCAATGCGTCTCGATGAGTTCGCGGAACGGGATCGACATCGCCTCTTCGACCGTGCACGGATTGTTGACGTGGCCGGAGATGCAAAACAGCTTGGTGCCGACATTGTTGGGCCGGCCGAAGGACGAGAACCAGGCCGCACCGCGGCGCAGGATGGTCGGCGCGACCGCGATCGATTCGACATTGTTGACCGTGGTCGGGCAGCCATAGAGGCCGACATTGGCCGGGAATGGCGGCTTCAGCCGCGGCTGGCCCTTCTTGCCTTCGAGGCTTTCGAGGAGTGCAGTCTCCTCGCCGCAGATATAGGCGCCGGCGCCGTGGTGCATGTAGATGTCGAAATCATAGCCGGAGGTGTTGTTCTTGCCGATCAGCTTGGCCTCATAGGCTTCCTCGATCGCGCGCTGCAGCGCCTCGCGCTCGCGGATGAACTCGCCGCGCACATAGATGTAGGCGGCAATCGCGCCCATGGCGAAACCGGCAAGCAGCGCGCCCTCGACCAGCGTGTGCGGGTCGTTGCGCAGGATGTCGCGGTCCTTGCAGGTGCCGGGCTCGGATTCGTCGGCATTGATGACGAGATAGCTCGGCCGGCCATCGCTCTGCTTGGGCATGAATGACCATTTGAGGCCCGTCGGGAAGCCGGCGCCGCCGCGGCCGCGCAGGCCCGACGCCTTCATCTCGTTGACGATCCACTCGCGGCCCTTGGCAACGATGCCGGGCGTGTTGTCCCAGGCGCCGCGCGCCATCGCGCCGGCCAGCGACTTGTCAAACAGGCCGTAGATATTGGTGAAGATGCGGTCTTTGTCCTGAAGCATTTTTCGTCCCTCAGACCGGCTTCTTGCCGAAGACGCGGATGTATTCGGCGACGCCACCCTTGGCGAGCGCCTTGGCCTGCTTGACCCAGTCGTCGCGATCGATGCGGCCCTGGAAAGAGAGATAGCCATCCACCCACTCGCGTTCGGCCTTCTTCCACGACGCGACCTGCGCGAAGGTGAAAATGCCGAGCGTATGCAGGATGCCCTCGATCTTGGGGCCGACGCCGGAGATCAGCTTCAGGTCGTCGACCTGTGCCGGTTTATCGATGCCGGCTGGACGGTTTTTGTCCCCGAGCGACGGTTTGGCCGTCTTGGCGGCCGGTACCTTGACCTCCGGCGCCTTGAAGGCGGATGCCGGCTCGGCCTTGATTATCGGGCCGCTGCGCTGCTTGGAAACCTGCTCGACCTTGGAGTCCGCCTTGTTGGCGTTGGCGGCCGAATGCAGCGGCGCGGCAACGCTCGCCGCCTTTTCAACCGCCGGCGCGACCTTGGTTTTTGAAGGCGTCTTCAATGCCGGGCTGGTTTCAGGGGCGTCGGTCTTCGGCTTGCTGGTGTTGGACGGTGCGACAGGGGCCGCGGCCGGCCCCGGCACAGGCGCCGCGATGATCGCGTCGGGCGCCGCCCTGGCGGCCTTGGCGGCCTCCCTGGCCTCCCTTTCGCGGGTCGACTTGAGGATCGCCTTTTCGCTCTTCAGCGTGGTGAGGCCGGAGGCCGGCTCGGAGCCGGTGCGGCCGTTCTGCGGCCCCGGTTCCACCGAAGCACCCTTGCCGGCGTCATAGAGATCGATGATTTCAGCCAGGCGTTCCGGCGTCAGATCCTCGAACGTGTCCTTGAAGATCATGACCATCGGCGCGTTGACGCAGGCGCCAAGGCATTCGACCTCTTCCCAGGACAAGGTGCCCTTGTCGTTGGCGTGGAACTGGTCGTGATGGATTTTGGAGCGGCACACATCCATCAGCGCTTCCGAACCGCGCAGCATGCAGGGCGTGGTGCCGCAGACCTGGATATGCGCACGCGTGCCGACCGGATTCAACTGGTACTGCGTGTAAAAGGTCGCGACTTCGAGCCCGCGGATACGCGGCATGCCGAGCATGTCGGAAATCGTCTCGATGGCCGCCTTCGTCACCCAGCCTTCCTGCTCCTGCGCTATCATCAGCAAGGGAATGATGGCCGACTGCTCACGGCCCTTCGGGTACTTCTTGATCCATTGCTTCGCCGCAGCCGCGTTCGCCCGGTTGAAGGCGAAGGATGCTGGCTGGACGCTGGCTTCTGCGAGACGGCGGACTGACATTTAGCGATCGACCTCACCAAACACGATGTCGAGGGAGCCGAGAACGGCGGTGACGTCGGCCAGCATGTGGCCGCGGCAGAGGAAATCCATCGCCTGCAGATGCGCGAAACCCGGCGCGCGCAGCTTGCAGCGGTAGGGCTTGTTGGAGCCGTCGGAAACCAGATAGACGCCGAATTCGCCCTTCGGCGCCTCGACCGCGGCGTAAACCTCGCCGGCCGGCACGCGATAACCCTCGGTGTAGAGCTTGAAGTGATGGATCAGCGCTTCCATCGAGCGCTTCATCGCCTGGCGCTTGGGCGGCACCACCTTGCCGTCGAGGTTCGACACCGGCCCGGTGCTTTCCTTGCCGAGCAGGAGATCGACGCACTGGCGCATGATCTTCGCAGACTGGCGCATTTCTTCCATGCGCACGAGGTACCGGTCGAAGCAGTCGCCGTTCTTGCCGATCGGAATGTCGAAATCCATTTCCGAATAGCATTCATAGGGTTGCGACTTGCGCAGGTCCCAGGGAGCACCCGAACCGCGCACCATCACGCCCGAAAAACCCCAGGCCCAGGCATCGGCCAGCGAGACGATGCCGATGTCGACATTGCGCTGCTTGAAGATGCGGTTGCCGGTCAGCAGCTGATCGAGGTCGTCGATCGACTTCAGGAACGGGTCGATCCACTTGCCGATGTCCTCGACCAGTTTCTGCGGCAGGTCCTGGTGGACGCCGCCGGGACGGAAATAGGCGGCATGCATACGCGAACCGGAGGCGCGCTCATAGAACACCATCAGCTTTTCGCGCTCGACGAAGCCCCATAGCGGCGGCGTCAGCGCGCCGACGTCCATCGCCTGCGTCGTCACATTGAGGATGTGCGACATGATGCGGCCGATTTCGCAGTAGAGAACGCGGATCAGCTGGCCGCGCTTCGGCACTTCGATGCCGAGCAGGCGCTCGGCGGCGAGCGCGAAGGCGTGCTCCTGGTTCATCGGCGCGCAATAGTCGAGCCGGTCGAGATAGGGAATCGCCTGCAGGTAGGTTTTGGCCTCGATCAGCTTTTCGGTGCCGCGATGCAAGAGCCCGATATGCGGATCGACGCGATCGACGACTTCGCCGTCCAGCTCCAGCACAAGGCGCAAAACGCCGTGCGCCGCAGGGTGTTGCGGGCCGAAATTGATGTTGAAGTTGCGGACCGAGGTTTCAGCCATTTACTGCTTTGCCTTCTCGTCACCCGGCAGCACGTAATCCGTACCTTCCCACGGGGACAAAAAATCGAAATTGCGGAATTCCTGCTTGAGCTCGACCGGCTCATAGATAACGCGCTTGGCCTCGTCGTCGTAACGCACCTCGACGAAGCCGGTCAGCGGGAAATCCTTGCGCAGCGGGTGGCCTTCGAAACCATAGTCGGTCAACAGGCGGCGCAGATCGGGATGGCCCGAGAACAGCACGCCATAGAGATCGTAGGTCTCGCGCTCGAACCAGTCGGCGCCGGGAAAGACGCCGGTGATCGACGGCACCATCGTCTCTTCGTCGGCCTGCACCTTGACGCGGATGCGCACATTCTGCTTCGGCGACAACAGATGGTAGACGACGTCGAAGCGCTTGGCCCGCGACGGATAGTCGGCGCCACAGACGTCGATGATCGAGATGAACTGGCAGCGCGCATCGTCGCGCAGGAACGTCATCACCTCGACCAGATCGCGCGGCTCGACATGGATGGTGAGTTCGCCATAGGCGATATCAGCCTCGTTCACGCGGCCGATCAGCTTCTCGCCGAGATAGTTCGACAGTTCGCTCAGGGATGCGGTCATGATTTACCGTTCGATCGTGCCGGTGCGGCGGATCTTCTTCTGCAGGAGAAGAATGCCGTAGAGCAGCGCTTCGGCGCTCGGCGGGCAGCCGGGCACATAGATATCGACGGGCACGATGCGGTCGCAGCCGCGCACCACCGAATAGGAGTAGTGGTAGTAGCCGCCGCCATTGGCGCAGGAGCCCATCGAGATGACGTAGCGCGGTTCCGGCATCTGGTCGTAGACCTTGCGCAGCGCCGGCGCCATCTTGTTGGTCAGCGTGCCGGCGACGATCATGATGTCGGACTGGCGCGGGGACGCGCGCGGCGCGACGCCGAACCGCTCCGAATCATAGCGCGGCATCGAGGTGTGGATCATCTCGACCGCGCAGCAAGCGAGGCCGAACGTCATGAACATCAGCGACCCGCTGCGCGCCCAGGTGATGAGCGCCTCGGTCGAAGTGACCAAAAAGCCCTTGTCGGCCAACTCGTTGTTGATCTCGAGGAAGAAGGGATCGTCCTCCCCCACCGGCCTGCCGGTGTTGGGATCGATAATACCCTTGGGCTTCGGCGCGACGAGGGTGCCTGAACTGTCGTTCAATCCCATTCCAGCGCTCCTTTTTTCCATTCATAGGCAAAGCCGATGGTCAGCACCGCCAAAAACACCATCATCGACCAGAAACCGAGCATGCCGATCTTCGAAAACGACACCGCCCACGGAAACAGGAAGGCCACTTCCAGGTCGAAGATGATGAACAGGATCGACACCAGGTAGAAACGGATGTCGAACTTCATGCGGGCGTCGTCGAACGAGTTGAAACCGCACTCATAGGCGGAAAGCTTTTCGGGATCGGGATTGCGGTAGGCCACCAGGAAGGGCGCGGCCAGCAGCGCCAGGCCGACAACCAGCGCCACGCCTATGAACAGGACGATGGGCAGGTATGAGCTCAAGAGTGCGTTCATGCTCGGCTTTCCGTTGGCGCCAATCCAGTTTGATTACAGCACCGGACCCTAATGCGGAAGCGTGACAGTTTAACCGCTGAACCGTTTTAAGGGCCTATGCTGCAACGCGGCGAGGGTTAGCGCAGCACTTCCAGCGAAGCAAGTCAAACCTTGTTCAAAACACCGACCTGGATGGCATATCGCGGCAAACTGGTCCGATCCGCTCCTGTTTGATTTCCTTCGCTTTTTACTCCACTTTTCTCTCCTGACATGGATGCCGCCAAAACCCTGCTAGCATGGGTTGGAATCAGCCATTCGACCCTCGGTCAAAACACTTCAAAGTGATGCCTGCATGAAGGAAAAGATCTCGCTCCCCACGGCCCGTCGCATCGCGCTTGCCGCCCAGGGGTTTCTCGATCCCCGCCCGACCGGCACGCCCGACCGCCGGCATTTTGCCCGCACCCTCTCCCGCACCGGCCTGCTGCAGATCGATTCCGTCAGCGCGGTGGTGCGCGCTCATTATATGCCGCTCTATTCGCGCCTTGGTCCCTACCCGTTCTCGCTGCTCGACAACGCGGCCGTGACGCGTAAGCGCACGGTTTTCGAATACTGGGCGCACGAGGCTTCCTTCCTGCCGGTGGAGACGTACCCGCTGATGCGCTGGCGCATGCAGCGCGCCGAGCGCGGCGACGAAATGTATCTGGGCCTCGCCAAATGGGGCCGCGAGCACGCCGCCTATATCGAAGAGATTTACCGCCAGGTCGCCGAGCGCGGCCCGATTGCCGCTTCCGCGCTCGAAGGCCAGAAAGGCTCGGGCGGCTGGTGGGGCTGGAGCCACGCCAAGCATGCCTTCGAATGGCTGTTCTGGGCCGGACGCATCACCACGGCGCACCGTCGCGGGTTCGAGCGCTTCTATGATCTGCCCGAGCGCGTGCTGCCGCAGGCGGTCCTCGACCTCCCAGTGCCCACGCCTGAGGACGCGCACCGCGAATTGCTGCGCATTTCCGCCCGCGCCCACGGCGTGGCGACTTCAGGCGATTTGCGCGATTATTTCCGCCTGTCGCCGGCCGATATGAAAGGCCGGTTGGAGGAACTGGTTGAAACCGGCGAATTGCTGCCGATGCGCGTCGAAGGCTGGGACAAGCCGGCCTATCTTCACCGGGATGCCCGCCTGCCGCGCAAAGTCGAGGCCCGCGCCCTGCTGGCGCCGTTCGATCCTGTCGTCTTCGAACGCTCGCGCACAGAGCGGCTGTTCGACTTCCACTACCGCATCGAGATCTACACGCCGGCCGACAAGCGGCAATACGGCTACTATGTCCTGCCGTTCCTGCTCGGCGACAGGATCGTGGCACGCGTCGACCTCAAGGCAGATCGTCCGGCCAGCGTGCTGCGGGTCCATGCGGCCTACGCCGAGCCCAAGGCGCCACCTGAAACCGCTGCAGAACTGTTCGAGGAATTGAAGCAGATGCAGGGCTGGCTTGGCCTTGAGCGCATGGAAGTGACCCCGGCCGGCGATTTGGGTCCGGCGCTGGCCGACATCGCCATGTCGTAAGCTCGCGTTGACACCGCCGCTCGCAAAAGCCTAAATCCGGTTCAGATGGTCTCTTGCCCGCAACGGCAAGAGCTAAGAGGGAATGCGGTGCGGGGCAAAATCCCAAATCCGCGGCTGTCCCCGCAACTGTAAGCGAAGAGCCAAGGCCGAAAGCCACTGGGAGTTCCCGGGAAGGCGGCTACCCAAGGCGATGACCCGCGAGCCAGGAGACCTGCCGTCTGCGACTTTAGAATCCGATCGCCCGGCGGGTTTCCGGGCAAGGAGCCCGATCTTTGGACCACGACAGCAGTTTTTCGGCTGGCACAGCGGATATTTCGTCCGGCCATGATGATGCCTTGGCCGGCGTCACCATCATTGTCTGCGCCTCCTGCCGCAATGAGACCGGCTCCGACGCCCATCCCCGCGCCGGCGAATTGCTGGCGGAGGATACGCGCCGCGCCGCATCTGGCGACGACATCCGCATCCGCAGCGTCGAATGCCTTGGCAATTGCAAGCGGCGCCTCAGCGCCGCCATCCTGCGCGACGGCTGCTGGAGCTATGTCTTTGGCGACCTGACCGAGACCAGCGGCGCCGACCTCGTCACCGGAGCCAAGCTCTTCGCCACCTCGACGGACGGCCTGATCCCGTGGCGTGGCCGTCCCGATAGCCTGAAGCGCGGCCTCGTTGCCCGCATCCCTCCCCTCGACCTGCTGAAGGACTGACCATGACTGCCCCAGATTCGTCTGCGAACCTCTCCCGCGTTCCCTGCACCGTCGTCACCGGCTTCCTCGGCGCCGGCAAGACGACGCTGGTCCGCTATCTCCTGGAAAACGCCGGCGGCAAGCGCATTGCCATCATCGTCAACGAATTCGGCGACATCGGCATTGACGGCGAGATCCTGAAGGGCTGCGGCATCGACACCTGTCCGGAGGAAAACATCGTCGAACTGGCCAATGGCTGCATCTGCTGCACCGTTGCCGACGACTTCGTCCCGGCGCTTGACAAGATCCTGTCGCTGACGCCGAGGGTCGACCACATCCTGATCGAGACTTCGGGCCTGGCGCTGCCCAAGCCGCTGGTCCAGGCCTTTCAATGGCCGAGCGTGAAGAGCCGCGTCACAGTCGACGGCGTCATTGCCGTGGTCGACGGCCCGGCCTTGGCCGAAGGCCGCGTCGCTAACGACATGGATGCCCTGCAGGCGCAGCGCGCCGGGGACGAGACGCTCGACCACGACGACCCGGTGGAAGAACTGTTCGAGGACCAGATCGCCTGCGCCGACCTGATCATCCTGTCGAAGAGCGACCTGATGGACGCCGCCGGCACCGCCCGCGCCAATGCTGTCATTGGCGAACACTCCGCCCGCGCCGTGAAGATCGTGCCGACGTCGCATGGCAAGGTCGATCCCTCGGTGCTGCTCGGGCTCGGTCTGGCCGTCGAGGACGACATCCAGAACCGCAAGTCCCATCATGACGGCGCGTTCGACCACGAGCATGACGACTTCGACACCTTCATCGTCGACATTGCCTCGATCGCCAATCCGGACGAGCTGGCAAAGCGCGTCGCCACCGTCGCCGAAGAAGAGAACGTGCTGCGCGTAAAAGGCTTCGTCGAAGTCGGCGGCAAGCCGATGCGGCTCTTGCTGCAGGCCGTCGGGCCGCGCGTCAATCATTACTATGACCGCGCCTGGACCGCGCAGGACGACCGCCGCTCGCGTCTCGTCGTCATCGGCCTGAAAGGGCTGAACCGCCCGGCGATCGAGCGTATACTCGCCGGCTGATTTCGGACACGGGTCGCGATGCACATCCTCACCACGACATCCGCCTCGCTCGACGACCTCGCCGAGCCGGTCGATCTGCGGCAGACGCCGGCGGATATCGTGGCGCTGTCCTTCACCGACAGCGACCTCGCCGGACTGGCGGCAGCCTGGAAGGCCGATGCCGGCCGCCTGCCCTCGATGCGGCTGGCCGCACTGCGTGACCTGCGCCATCCGATGTCCGTCGACCTCTGGGTCGACAGCGTCGCCCGCCACGCCAAGATCATCCTGGTGCGCATCCTCGGCGGCTACGACTGGTGGCGCTACGGCTGCGACCAGCTCGCCTCGACTGCCCGCGAACGCGGCATAAAGCTGGCGCTGCTGCCCGGCGAATGCCGCGACGAGGATTTGCGCCTGATCGAAGCCTCGACGCTGCCGCGCGAAGAGTTGGACGGCCTGCTCGACTATTTCCGCGAGGGCGGCCCGGCGAATATGAGCGCGCTGGTGCGGAGATTGGCGCGGCTGGCGGGGTCGGATGCGGCTGTTGCTGAGCCGGTTGCCGTGCCGAAAGTTGGCTACTACGAGCCCGGACGTGGCGTCGTCCCCCTCCCCCTCGTGGGGTGGGTCCGGCCGCAGGCCGGGGGTG